>CAIMTJ010000048.1 GCA_903844385.1 uncultured Burkholderiales bacterium | reverse complement strand
CTCTTGCATGACGCGTCCCTCTAAAGCATCTCTTAATTCGTTGCTCGGTGCACGCATGTCCATGCTGAATTGAACCACGCCCGGCACCACATTGATGGAGCCCTTGGGCACGTCGAGCATGCCCATGGTGGCCACCGTGGTGGGCATTTCCTTGGCGAGGTGCTCCATTGCTAGCGCGATCTCAGCAGCCGCGCAAACAGCGTCTTGTCGGTCATTCATGGGTGTTGTGCCCGCATGCGAGGCACGACCTGTGATCTGACCTTTGTAGCGAGCCGAGCCATTGATGGAGCTCACTATGGCGAGCGGAAAATGTTGATGGCACAGCACCGGGCCTTGTTCGATGTGAACTTCTAGGAAGCCGAGGTAATGGCTCGGATCTCGCTTGATGAGTGGTATTTGTTGAGGATCAAAACCGGCGTCATGCATGGCTTGGCGCATGGTGATGCCCTGTGCATCGGTTTGGTCGAGCCACTCGGGCTGGAACTGCCCACACAATGCGCTGGAGGACAAAAACGTGGCAGCAAAGCGCTGGCCTTCCTCTTCTGAAAAAGCCACCACCTCCAAACCCACGTTCAAGCGTGTCTTTTGCTCATGAAGCATCTTCACGCAGGCCGCGGCAATCATCACACCCAGTCGACCATCGTATTTGCCACCATTTCGCACGGTGTCGTAATGTGATCCCATCATGACCGATCGGGGCTTGAGACCGCAGGCTTGCGCTTTGGCGTGGTACTTGCCAACAACATTGCCAACGGCGTCGAGATAGACCTCGTCAAAGCCACAGGTGAGCATCAAGTCGCGAATGTCTTGGGCCACGGCTTGGTGCGCTCGGCTCAAATACGTGACTGTGATCTTTGGCGTCTGGGTCGTGGGGTCGAGTTCATCGTCTTCAGTGTGCTGTGCGAGTTTTTCGTGCCAGTCCCATACCATCTCCCCTTGGGGGCAAGCGTGGTTTAATTTTTCATGGAGCCTTAACTCAGCAATGCGGTGGATGTTACGAATTGCTTCTTGGTGCTCATAGGTTTTGGTGTGGCGAAGGCGCCGCTTGAGGGTGAGGATGATATCTTTTCGGCTCAAACCCAAAGCGCGCGGGCCTCGCACCGCGAGCACAAAGGGAAAGCCGAACTTTTGCGAATAAGCAAGGTTGAGTTGGTGCAGCTCTTGGTACTCCGCTTCGCTACAAAAAGCCAATCCCGCCATGGATTGCTCGTTTTGGGAGTCTTGGGTCAAGTGGACTTTGTGGATGGCTGCTTTGCCCGTGAGTTCGGGGTGGGCTTGGATCAGATGGAGTTGAGCCGCCACAGAAGACTGGCTCAGTGTTTGGGTCAACTGCCATTGAAAATCCGCCACGCTTGCAAAGGGTCGACGCTTCAAGGTCTCGCTGACAATCCAGTCTGAGTGCTCATAAAGCCCTTGCAACTGCAGCAAGACTTCTTCCATGGGCCCGCTGTTGATGTCTTGCAAGGTAAGGGCCGGCGGTGTGAGCTGATGCATGGTCAAAGTGGTTCGATCAATTGAGCGTTGTGTTGGATAAGGCGCGAGAGCTGGGCGATTCAAGGGCTCACATAGGGGTGGTAAGTTCGCCAGTGGTTGGCGATGTCGATGCGCTTACAAACCCAAACGCGGTCGTGTCGATCAATGTAATCCAAGAACTTTTGAAGCGCCACGATGCGTCCAGGTCTTCCAAGGAGCCGGCAGTGCATCCCCACGCTCATCATCTTGGGGTGATCTACACCCTCGGCGTAGAGCGCATCAAAGCTGTTTTTAAGGTAGATGAAGAAATCATCGGCTTGAGAAAATCCCTGGGGGAGGGCAAAGCGCATATCGTTGCAGTCCAAGGTGTAGGGCACGATCAAATGCGGCTTGACCTCTTGGGCAGAATTTTTCACTTCCATCCAAAAGGGCAAGTCGTCGCCGTAATAATCACTGTCGTAATCAATGCCCCCATGGTCCAACAAAAGACGCCGTGTGTTGGGGCTGTCACGACCCGTGTACCAACCGATGGTGCTTTGTTTGGTGAGGGCTTGGATGCTCTCAAAACCTTTTTGGATATGCTCTCTCTCCAAGCTCTCTTCCATGTCCTGATAGTGAACCCAGCGCCATGAGTGGCATGCAATTTCATGGCCAAGCTCAACAAAGGCATGGGCAAGTTCGGGGTGGCGCTCAAGAGCCATGCCCACACCAAATACGGTCAGTGGTAAGCCACGTTTTTCAAACTCGCGCAGGATTCTCCAAACACCAACACGAGAGCCATACTCATAAATGCTCTCCATACTCAGGTGTCGAGCTGGATAACTCGCGGGGTTGAACATCTCAGAGAGAAATTGCTCAGAACCGGGGTCACCATGCAGAACATTGTTCTCACCGCCCTCTTCATAGTTCAGGACAAATTGAACCGCGACTCTGGCACGAGCCGGCCACGCTACTTCGGGAGGCTTGTTGCTGTATCCAACCAAGTCTCTTGGGTAAGCTTGGGTACTGTTGTAGTTCTTCATTGCGCTCGCTTTGTTAAAGTGGCTAGATGCAAGGATCGGTCAATGGGGACTCATGGTCTGCGCGCTCAGACCTCGTGTTGAGTTTTTCTGAGGCTGCACAGCCCAATCAAGTTGCACAAGAGTCTAGCGTAAATTGGGTTCGAAGCATTCTTCATGCCAATTGATCGGGAATTGATGGGGAATTGATGGGTGGGTCATGGGTTGGTGCCAGGCATTACCGTTTTGAATGAAGGTTTTCTGGCACTAGAATTGAGCCTTGCCTTGGGCGATTTGTCGAAGGTTCAAGGGTTCAAAGGGAGGCCTGGTCAATGGGACTGAGTACACATGCGCTGGATACCATGCACGGCGTGCCAGCTGCTGGCATGAAGGTAAGCTTGTCTCGGGTTTTACCCGACCAATTGGAGTCTCTCAGTGAATGGGTGTTGAATGCCGATGGTCGCACCCCAACGCCGCTGCTGAGCACACAGGAGCTTCAAGTGGGACGATACCGTCTGAGTTTTTCAGCTGGGGACTACTTTCGCTCCTTGTGCACCCATTTGGCGGAACCTTTATTTTTGGATGTGGTTCACTTGGATTTTGGTGTTTCCGATGCCAAACAGCATTATCATGTTCCTTTGTTAATCAGTCCTTGGAGTTACTCCACGTACCGTGGATCTTGAGTTGATGGCCCAAGTTTGCACTGCCACTTGATCAAGAAACTTCACTCAATTGCTGAGGACTCTCAGGTCTGTGACATTTTTATTCACCGTTTAGAAAACCAATCATGTCAGAAGTCACCAACACCGTTCGTTTCGCCCTTGATGGACAAATTGTTGAGGTCAAAGGAGAGCGACGCACCACCACGGTGCTCAATTATTTACGCGAAGAGCTTCGTCGCACCGGGACCAAAGAGGGGTGTGCTGAGGGCGACTGTGGTGCCTGCGTGGTGTTGGTTGGAGAGTTGAACGAGAATGATTCGGCCATTGATTACGTCCCAGTCAACTCATGTTTGCAGTTGCTCCCGACCCTAGACGGCAAGGTCTTGAAAACAGTGGAGAGTTTGTCGAGTGGTAGCCACCCCCAACATCCGATTCAAGAGGCCATGGTCAGCTGTCATGCGTCCCAGTGTGGTTTTTGTACACCTGGCATTGTCATGAGCTTGGTGCACATGGCGCAAGTCACTCCCAAGCCTTCCAGGCAAGACATCACCGATGCATTGAGTGGCAATTTGTGCCGATGCACTGGCTATAAGCCTATTGTTGAAGCTGCCCAAAAAGCCTGCGACAGCTCCGTCTCGCTGAGCCTTCAAGATCCGAAAGATATCGAGCTTTTAAAGCAAATCAAAAGAAGCGACCAACCCACCTTGAGCTTGGAAGGTGAGATCATTGTGCAGCCGGTGGTGAGAACTCGCAAAGGCAATGAGTTCGTCTCCCCAAGCACCTTGGCCGAGCTGTCTCACTACATGCTCCAGCACCCTGAGGCCACCTTGCTGGCGGGCAGCTCCGAGATCGGTCTTCAGGTGAACAAAGATTTTGTGAGGCCCGATCACTTGGTCTATATTGGACATGTCAAAGAGCTCCAAGCCGTTAAAACGCTGACCACCCATTGGCAGGTGGGGGCAGGCGTGGGCCTACAAGAGGTGATGAATTTGTGCGCTAAGGAATTGCCCGATTTTGCGGAGGTCCTTCGACGCTTTGGCTCGCCGCCGATTCGATACACGGCCACCTTGGCGGGCAACATTGCCAACGGCTCCCCCATTGGTGACAGCATGCCATGTTTGATGGCCTTGGGCGCTCAGGTGGGCCTCAGGCGAGGAGACAAGTCAAGGTTGGTTGCGCTTGAGAACTTTTATACAGGCCTGAAAAAAAATGTTCTGCAAGCCGGAGAATTCATCGAGTTTATTCAGATTCCTCGATTGAAGGCCCATGAGCGTTTCGTGGCACACAAGGTGAGCAAACGCTTTGAACAAGATATTTCCGCCACTTGTGGCGCCATGTGTTACACCCTCAAAGATGGCAAACTCACCCAGGTGCGTTTGGCCTACAACGGCCTCACGCCCTATCCAGCACGAGCTCCCAAGATGGAGAAAGTTCTGGAGGGCCAACGCGCAAGCGACGTCTTGGCCAGCGACTTGGATCGTGCCATTGCCGAGAGTTTCACCGCTCGCGATGGACTGCGTGCCACTTGGGCTTACCGAGCGTTACTGGCCAGAAATTTGGTCTTGAAATTCATTCATCCTCTAGACATGGAAGTGAGCCCATCATGAACGCTCCCATCGCAATCAATCAATTAATGCAAGGTGATCAACAAGGCCGCGAGTTGGTGCACGAATCTGCCCATTTGCATGTGAGTGGTCAAGCGGTATACACCGACGATTTGCCAGAGTTGGCTGGAACGCTTTACGCGGCCTTGGTGCTCTCGCCTGTTGCGCACGGAGAGCTGATTGGAGCGGGTGTTGATCAGGCGGCCATCTTGGCTCAACACGGTGTGGTCGCCGTCTACACCGCCCAGGACATCCCTGGCGAGAACAACTGTGGCCCCATCGTGCATGACGACCCATTTTTAGCTGACAAAATCGTCCAGTATGTGGGGCAACCGGTGGCCGTGGTGGTCGCACGAGACATGCTCTATGCGCGCGAGGCGGCCAAAACCGCTCAGGTCTTGGTCAAAGAGTTGCCTGCCATCTTGACTATTGATGAGGCCATGAAGCAGCAATCCTTCATCATGCCACCCAAGAGCATCACCCGCGGCAGTCCCGATGCAGCCATTCAAAATGCGCCCCATCGTTTGCAAGGGCAAACAACTTGTGGCCAGCAAGAGCAGTTCTATCTTGAAGGTCAGGTGACCTATGCAGTGCCCAGAGAAGATGGTCAGTTGACCTTGTATGTCTCCACCCAGCACCCGGATGGTAACCAGCGTGAGGCCGCCGCTGCCCTCAACCTCTCAACAAACGATGTGGAAGTCATTTGTCGCCGCATGGGCGGGGCCTTTGGTGGCAAAGAAGGGCAGGCGAGTATTTTTAGTCAAAGTGCCGCCTTGGCCGCTTTTAAGCTCAAGCGTCCGGTCAAGTTGCGTGCCAACCGCGACGACGACATGACCATCACCGGTAAGCGCCATGACTTCAGAGCAGACTACGATGTCGGCTTTGATGATCAGGGCAAAATTCTCGGCGTTGATGTGGTCCTTTATTCACGTTGTGGTTACAGCACGGATTTTTCTGGCCCAGTCAATGACCGCGCATTGCTGCACATTGACAATTGTTACTATTTACCCAACCTTCGAGTGATCACGCATCGCTGCAAAACCCACATGCAAAGCGCCACAGCTTTCAGGGGCTTTGGCGGCCCACAGGGCATGTTTGCCATTGAGACCGTGATTGAAGAAATTGCCCAGCGCTTGGGACTAGACTCTTTGGCCGTGCGTCTGGCCAACTTGTACCAAGATCCACAGGTATCGGGAAACCCGCAGACTTTGACCACCCAGTATGGACAAACCATTGAAGATTGGGTGGGCGACAAGATCATGGCGCAGTTGCAGGTTCAATCGGGCTACCATGCTCGTCGCCAAGAAGTGGTGGCTTTTAACGCAAAGCATACCCACCGCAAACGCGGTTTGTCTCTGGTGCCCTTGAAGTTTGGCATCAGTTTCACGGCCACCATGCTCAATCAAGGCGGCGCATTGCTCAACATCTATCAAGATGGGTCAGTGAGTGTGAACCATGGTGGCACAGAGATGGGGCAGGGCTTGAACACCAAAATGGCCCAAGTCGCCGCAGATGGTTTGGGCATCAGCGTGGGTCGCGTACGCGTGACCGGTACCGATACCCAAAAAGTCCCTAACGCATCGGCCACAGCCGCCTCCAGTGGTGCCGACATCAACGGTGCTGCCATCAACCATGCGTGTCAACAAATGCGTGAGCGCTTGAGTCAAGTCGCCGCCCAGCATTTGGGTTGCGCCCCTGGGGAGGTGACCTTCGCGCAAGACCATGCCTGGTTTGGACGCACAAGCATGCCGTGGAAGGATTTGATCATTCAGGCTTGGCTTGCACGGGTGGGTTTGTCAGTGACTGGGTTTTACAAAACTCCCGAGATCGCTTATGACTTCAACACCTTATGGGGGCGCGCTTTTTATTACTTCTGTTACGGCGCCGCGGTGAGCGAAGTCGAGATCGATACCCAGACTGGCGAGTGGTGGCTCAAAGCCGTCGATATCTTGCACGACGTGGGTCAAAGTATCAACCCAGCGATTGATCGCGGGCAAATCGAGGGCGGCTATGTGCAAGGCATGGGTTGGCTGACCATGGAGGAGTGCATCTGGAGCGCCAAGGGCCAACTCCTCACCCACGGGCCGAGTACATACAAAATACCCGTCGCTGGCGATATCCCTGAGCATTTCAATATCGAGCTCTTTGATGGCAGCAACGTCAAGCCCACCCCTTTTTACAGCAAAGCAGTGGGGGAGCCGCCACTCATGCTCGCGCTATCGACTTACTTTGCCTTGCGAGAGGCCGTCAGTGCCAGTGCAAACCATCGGGTGCCACTGAACATGGATGCACCCGCTACGCCCGAGCGCATTTTGATGGCGTGTGAAGCACTGCGAGCATTGACTCCGGCTTGATCACCGCTTCAAGACTGCACTGGTCGTGAATAGGCACTTGAGCGATCTCATCGGTGCGCTCAAAGCGCTCAAGGACAACGCGTGCGCTGTCTTGGTGAGCGTTGATCGGGTTCAGGGCTCGACCCCGCGTGATGCGGGGGCTTGGATGGCCGTCTTCGACGCTGGCGAGATCATCAACACCTTGGGGGGCGGGCAACTGGAGTTCCAAGCCATCGATGTGGCCAAGTCCATGTTGAAGACTATGGGCCATGCGTCTTCCTTGACGCAAGCATTTGGCTTGGAGGACAGCGTCTCACCCGTGCTGCGTTTTCCATTGGGACCCAGCCTGGGCCAATGCTGTGGTGGGGTGGTGCATTTGAGCTTTGAGAAAGTGCGCGCGAGTGACCTCGAGAGACTGGTTCAGACTTTGAGGCGGCCCGAGCCCCACCTCGCTTTGTTTGGTGCGGGCCATGTCGGGCGAGCCTTGATGCGCGTGATGAGCACACTGCCGTGGACACTGTCGTGGATCGATTCGCGTGAAGATATTTTTTTGCAGCAGGAGTTCCTGAGCGTCACCATGGAGCATTCAGATCCGGTGCACTTCGCCGTGGATCACTTGTTGTCCCAAACCCATGTCTTGATCATGAGTTTCAGCCACGCTGAAGACCTCGACATTGTGGCGCGTTGTTTGCTTCGGCAAAGAAGCCGAGGTGATTTGAGCAGCGTGGGTCTGATTGGCAGCGAGACCAAATGGGCCACCTTCCAAAACCGTTTGCGCGAGCGCGGGTTTACGCAAGAAGAGCTCGACACGGTGGAGTGTCCCATTGGCCTGCCGGGCATTGAGGGCAAGGAGCCGGAAGTGATTGCGCTATCGGTTGCGGCGCGGTTGCTTCAGATGCAATCGATGCAAAGCCCGTCTTTGTGAGTGTGATACTTGTTCCTGTTATCCTTTCGTAGGTGCAGGAGTGCACCGTGCAGGTGCAGCGCACGTCAGTGATTGGGTGCGTCAGTTTTTTTAATCTATCGGAGTGTTGATTGATGGATCCCTATTATTTAGAGTGGGCCAATTTATTGCTGCGCTGGCTGCACTTGATCACGGTCATTGCCTGGGTGGGGTCGTCATTTTATTTTGTGTTCTTGGACAGCAATTTGGTCAAACCCACCTCACCGGACTTGTTGGAGAAAGGCGTGGACGGTGCCATGTGGGCAGTGCATGGCGGGGGTTTTTACAACCCACAAAAATACATGGTGGCGCCACAAAAAATTCACAGCAAACTGCATTGGTTTTATTGGGAGAGTTATTTCACTTGGATGAGTGGTTTTGCTCTCTTTTCAGTGCTCTACCTCTACAACGCCAAAACGTTTTTGATTGATCAGTCCTTGATGGCTTGGACACCCAATGAAGCCATTGCCGTGGCCTTGGCTTTTTTGGTGGTGTTTTGGCTGGTCTATGACCGCGTGTGTCAGTGGCTTGGGTTTCGTGAAAACGGTGAGCTTTGGGTGGGTGGGGTGATGTTCTTGGTGATCACCGCAGCCTCTTACTTGGCCTGTCACTGGTTTGCCGGTCGTGCTGCGTTTTTGTTGGTGGGGGCCATGATTGCCACGAGCATGTCGGCGAATGTGTTTTTTTGGATCATTCCAGGTCAACGCAAAGTGGTGCAAGCGATGACCACAGGACCCAAATTGCCCGCGCAAGAATTGATCATGCATGGCAAGCGTGGCAAGCAGCGCAGTGTGCACAACACCTACTTCACCTTGCCAGTGATTTTTGCCATGATGAGCAACCACTATGGTTTTTTGTACTCCCACCCTCAGCATTGGATTATTTTGGTGGTGATGATGCTCGCTGGGGCCTTGATTCGCCAGTTCTTTGTGCAGCGCCACGCCTATCATCAAGACCGTGCTGCCAACCCTTGGCCCTACGCTCTCGTCGGTTGTGTCTTGATCCTCGGCGTGATCGTGGCCATGGCGCCCAACGCTTCTCAGAGCGTGCCTGTAAGGGCCAGTACGCCAGCGAACAACCAAGCCGTGGGTTACAAGGAGTTGAGCGTGGTGCTCGAAGCGCGTTGTTATCCTTGCCACGGCAGCGCCATGCAGATGAAGAACATCCGGCTCGATTCACCACAAGGTGTGGCTCAAAACGCCTTGAGTATTTATCAGCAAGCGGTGGTGCTCGCGCAAATGCCCATGAACAATGCCACGGGCATCACGCCTGAGGAGCGAGATCTCATTCGCCACTGGTATGAGCAAGGCGCGAAAACGTCCCCCTGAGTTGGAGTCTGAAGGCTAAAGGCTCAATGCTTAAATGTTTCGGGCTTTTTCAACCAGTTCCATGGCGAGTTGGTTGTGGCGAAGGATGAGGGGGGGCAATTCCACCCGCTGCAGCTCGCCCTTGTCGACCACAACCTCGCCGTTGACGATGGTGTAGTCCGTGTTTTGGCTCGCGCACAGCAAAAGAGCGCCCACCGGGTCGTGCACTGCACCACCGGCCAACTCGAGCGTATCGGTTCTAAAGAGCGCCAAATCTGCGCAATACCCCACCGTGATTTGACCGATGTCTTGGCGCCCCAAGGTTTGGGCGCCGCCTCGGGTGGCGAGTTTCAAGGCGTCTTGGGGCGTCATCTCTTGCGGACCCGTGTCGCACCCAAAGGGCTCGAGAGACTTGGCCACACGTGCCAATAGCATGGCTTGACGGGCTTCGCCCAACATATGCGCGCCATCGTTGCTGGCACTGCCGTCCACACCCAGCCCCACATTCACGCCCAAGTTCAAGAGTTTTCTGAGCGGCAAAATACCACTGGCCAGTCGCATGTTGCTGCATGGGCAGTGGGAAATACTCGTGCCCGTTTTGGCAAATAAATCCATTCCCGCGGGATCAATCTTCACGCAATGCGCATGCCACACATCGTGGCCCACCCAGTCGAGGTTTTGTGCAAATTGAGCTGGGGTGCAATTGAATTTCTCAAGCGTGTAGGCCACATCGTGATCGTTTTCCGCCAAATGGGTGTGAAGGCGTACACCATAGGCGCGGGCCAGTTTGGCCGACTCGCGCATGAGCTCTGGGCTCACGCTAAAAGGTGAGCATGGCGCCACAGCAATTTGGAGCATGGAGCCGTGCTGTGCATCGTGCCAATCCTCGATGAGCTGCTGCGTGATGGATAAGATATCCGCTTCTTTTTCCACCACATGGTCTGGGGGGAGACCGCCCTTGGATTGCCCCACACTCATGCTGCCTCGGGTGGCCGTGAAGCGCATGCCCATGGTCTTGGCGGCTTGAATGCTGTCTTCTAGCCTCACGCCATTGGGGTAAATGTAGAGGTGGTCACTGCTGGTGGTGCAGCCAGACAGCAGCAACTCCGCCATGGCCACTTGGTGCGAGACTTGAATCATCTCTGGGGTCAAGCCCGCCCACAAAGGGTAGAGACCTCGAAGCCACGAAAAGAGTTCTGCGTTTTGAACGCTCTTGACCGCTCGTGTCAAGGACTGCACCATGTGGTGGTGGCAGTTGATCAAGCCGGGGGTGACCAAATGGTGGCGTGCGTCGATCACACGATCCGCACGATTGAGTAAAGGCTGGCCGCGCAACAAAAATTCTTGCGCACTCAAGACATCCTTGATCAATCCATTTTCAATGTAAATGGATCCACCTTGGAGTTCAATACCGTTGTCGTTTTGAGTGCTGATGCAGTGGGCTTGATGGATAAGAAGTGAAGTCATGGGTTGGTGTGTTGATCAAAAGGAGCATGGGGACAAAGTGGCCATGGGTGGATAGTGTTGGACCGGCTCCCAGCGTTGAGGACCAAGGGCATGGCCCAAACACCCATGGCTCGCGCATGGAGCAGGACTCCCGCGCTATGATGGCGCAATGATATTCTTTTTTGTGCCGAGCACGCGCTGGTGGTTCAGGCTAGCGACCAGTCCATGGGGGAGAGCGTTCTGTGATTGAACCCTTTGATTTTTTAGAGCAACTGTTTCAAGCGGCCATTGAGCGATCGAGTCCCCAGGCCTTGATGAAGACCCATCTGCCAACCCCTCCCAAAGGTCAAACTTGGGTGCTCGGTGCGGGCAAGGCCAGTGTCTCCATGGCGATGGCCCTCGAAGAGGCGTGGACTCAAGCTTACCCATCCTCGGCGTTGAGCGGTTTGGTGGTCACGCCTTATGGCCATTTGCCCAAGGGATTTGATCCCCAACGCTCCCACATTGAGGTGATGCAAGCCGCACATCCGGTGCCTGACATGAACAGCATGCTCGCTGCTCAAAGCCTATTGGCCCGCACTCAGGGTCTGGGGTGTGACGATTTGGTCATTGTGTTGATTTCAGGCGGAGGGTCCTCCTTGTTGTGTTTGCCCATAGAGGGCATGACGCTCAAAGACAAGCAAAGCGTCAACCGCGCCTTGCTGCAAAGTGGGGCGAGCATTGACGAGATGAACGCGGTGCGCAAACACCTCTCGCAAATCAAGGGTGGCCGGCTGCTGCAGGCTTTGCAGCCCGCGCAAGTGCTCACCTTGTGCATCAGCGATGTGCCAGGCGACGATCCTCAAACCATCGCCAGTGGACCCAGCGTTGCCGATTTAAGCACCTCGCATGAAGCCTATGAAGTTCTCCAGCGCTATGGCATTGATGTGCCCCCGTCCATCATGGACGCCCTTCGTCGAGGTGAGTTGGAAACCCCCAAGCCCAGCGATTTTCCAGCTTCGCTGGGCCCTGTTCGGATCATCGCCAGTGCTCGCGACGCTTTGAATGCCGCCGCAGCGCAGGCCAAGCGCATGGGGATCGATGCCTATATTTTGGCCGATGATGTGCAAGGCGAGTCCAAAGATGTGGCATTGATGCATGCGAGCTTGGCGCGGTTTGCTGCCAACGGCTTGGGGGCGTTCAAAAAGCCTTGTGTGCTGTTGAGTGGGGGCGAGACCACCGTCACCTTGGACAAGCCTGGGAGCAGCCCAGCTCCTGAGGGCTGGGGCCGGGGCGGGCGTGCGGGTGAGTTTTGTTTGTCTCTGGCAAGAGCCTTGAATGGCGCGCCGGGGATTTGGGCGCTGGTGGCCGATACCGATGGCATTGATGGCAGCTCCAGCGCAGCGGGAGCTCGCCTGGGCCCCCATACCTTGTCCCAAGCGAGGGCACTGGGTTTGAATTTGAACGAGTACGCCAAACGACATGATGCGCACGGTTTTTTTGGCGCCCTGTCCGATCTGGTGGTCACCGGCCCCACCCTCACCAACGTCAATGATTTCAGGGCCATTTTGATTTTGTAAGTGGCTCTTGGGTCGTGCAAGCTGGGCGCCCCAAGCAGTAGACCAGGTGAGGGATGCTTGCACGCTTGAGCCATCTTGGTGCATGGGCAAATTCTTGGACAAAATCTCGGCTTGCTGCCTGAAAAAATGGGGTCTTTGCGCTTAAGATTGGTCAATTGTGACAATTTGATGATGGTGCGTCAGCCAGTTTGAGCTTGTTCAACGTGGCATTGGCCTTGCTAGGGATAATCTCTGGTGCATCCAGTGGCGCTCTACTGCGCAACAGGTACGCCGTCATTCCAAGTCGATCCACCGAATTTCCTCCTAACCCACTGCCATGACCCAACGTCTAGACTTAAGAGGCATTACCAAGCGTTACCCCTCGGTGGTGGCCAACGATGGCATATCACTGCAGGTTCAAGCCGGAGAGATTCACGCGGTCTTGGGAGAAAACGGGGCGGGCAAGTCCACGCTGATGAAAATCATTTATGGAGCCGTGATGCCCGATGCAGGCGAGATCGCCTTCAATGGCCAGCCGGTCCGAATCAAATCTCCTCAGCATGCACGCGCCCTGGGCATCAGCATGGTGTTTCAGCATTTCAGTTTGTTTGAGACCTTCACGGTGGCTCAAAACGTTTGGCTGGGGCTACAAAGTTCTTGGAGTCTGCAAGAGGTGAGCGAGTTGATCTCCGATAAGGCCCAGGCCTATGGATTGGAGATCGATCCCAGTCGACCCGTGCACACCTTGGGGGTGGGGGAGATGCAACGCGTTGAAATCATCCGCGCGCTCCTCACCGAGCCGCAGTTGCTCATCATGGACGAGCCCACCTCGGTGCTCACGCCACAAGCGGTGGACAAACTCTTTGAGGTGCTCAAGCGCATCAGTGCGCAAGGTTGCAGCATTTTGTACATCAGCCACAAGCTTCACGAAATTCGTGAGTTGTGCAATCACTGCACAGTGCTTAGAAACGGACGCGTGACGGGCGTGTGTCGACCCAGCGAAGAAAGCAACGAGTCATTGAGTCGACTCATGATTGGAGCGGAACCACCGGCTTTGGTGCGACATGTGCAAGCGGCTGGCCAAACGCGCTTGTCTGTGAACGCTTTGAGCTTGTCGGCCATGGAGCAGTTTGGGATGGACTTGAAGGCGGTGTCACTGACCGTGTGCTCGGGTGAAGTGGTGGGCATTGCGGGTGTGTCTGGCAACGGCCAACGCGAGTTGCTGATGGCGCTCTCGGGCGAAGATGTTCGCTCCTCGCCCCAAAGCATTGAACTGATGGGGCAGTCGGTCGGGGCTTGGGGGCCTAGGCAGCGCCGTGAGGCGGGCTTGCATGTCGTGGCGGAAGACCGATTGGGCCGCAATGTGGTGGCCGAGATGTCTCTTCAAGAAAACATGATGCTCACGCGCGAAGAAACTTTGAGCGCCCGTGGCCTGATCCGTCCCCAAGCGCTGTTTGAGCAAACTCAGCATATCTTGCAGCGCTTTCAAGTGAAGTCCAATGGTCCGCAGTCCAAGGCCAAGTCGCTTTCCGGGGGTAATTTGCAAAAGTTCATCATGGGCCGTGAGATGGATGCGGCCCCTCAAGTTTTTGTCGTCTCCCAGCCCACTTGGGGTGTGGATGTGGGGTCGGCCGCGCAGATTCGAGCGCAAGTGCTCGCCTTGAAGCGTGAAGGTTGTGCGGTTTTGGTGGTGAGCGAAGAGCTCGACGAGCTCTTTGAGATCTGCGATCGTTTGTACGTCATGTCACAAGGACGGCTGTCGCCAAGCATCTTGCGCCAAGACGCCACCCTCAC
This sequence comes from uncultured Burkholderiales bacterium, assembly GCA_903844385.1. Taxonomy (GTDB): domain Bacteria; phylum Pseudomonadota; class Gammaproteobacteria; order Burkholderiales; family Burkholderiaceae_C; genus Limnohabitans. The sequence continues at coordinate 72,686 of CAIMTJ010000048.1, read as the reverse complement.
GGGTGTGGGCGTGTGGATGAGCGGACTGTGGGAGGACACGCATGCGTCAACTCCGTCTTGAAGTTCGCAGCGAGCCGTCTGAGTTTTGGCGTTGGGTGTCGCCCTTGTTGGCTTTGCTCATCACCGTTTTGGTGGGCACGGTGCTCTTTATGGCCATGGGCAAGGACCCTGTACGGGCCTTGATGGTCTTTTTTTGGGAGCCCATCAAGTCCAGTTATGCTTTGGGGGAGTTGATGGTCAAGGCCACTCCTTTGCTGTTGATCTCTTTGGGACTTGGACTTTGTTTCAGGGCCAATGTGTGGAATATTGGTGCTGAGGGTCAATATGTGATGGGGGCCATTTTTGCCAGTGGCGTGGCGCTCCACGCCGAGCCGTCTTGGGGGCGCGGTGTGGTGGTGTTGATTCTCGTGGTGGGCACCTTCGGGGGCTTGCTTTGGGCGGGGATTGTGGCGGTGCTGCGTGAGCGCTTCAATGCCAATGAAATCTTGGTGAGCCTCATGATGGTTTATGTGGCGACCATGGTCTTGAGCTACTTGGTTTACGGCCCATGGAAAGACCCCAACGGCTACAATTTTCCGCAATCTAAAAGTTTTGATGTCTACACCTTGGTGCCTCGACTCGTTCAGGGCTCTCGCATGACCTGGGGTCTGCCATTGGCCTTGCTGGGTGCGGGCTTATCCTGGCTCTTTTTATACCGCACGCGCATGGGTTTTGGTTTACAAGTCACGGGTCTGGCCCCCATGGCAGCGAGGTTGAGTGGTTTTTCGTCGAGCAAGAACTTGTACACTGCCTTGTTGGTGAGTGGAGCCTGTGCTGGCTTGGCTGGGGCGCTGGAGGTGAGTGGACCCATTGGTCAGCTCACCCCCTATGTGCCTGTCGGTTATGGCTTTGCGGCCATCATCGTGGCGTTTGTTGGGCGTCTGCACCCGCTGGGGATGGTGATGTCTGCGCTGCTCATGAGCATGTTCTACATTGGCGGGGAGTTGGCCCAATCGCGGCTGGGGCTGCCCAAATCGCTCACGGGTGTGTTTCAAGGCCTCTTGCTTTTTTCCTTGTTGATTTGTGATACATTGATTTATCAGCGTTTGTGTTGGATACAACGACCTAGCTTCACGTTGCCTGAGCTCACTGCGGGCCTGGCTGCGAGGACCAGCGCCATCGAAACGCAAGGACACTGAGCCATGGAATCGTATGTCTTATTGATTGCCGCTACCCTCAATGCGGGAACCGTGTTGGCGTTGGCGGCCTTGGGACTGCTCATCAACGAAAAAGCCGGCGTGTTGAACCTGGGCGCCGAGGGCCTCATGCTGTGTGCGGCGGTGGCTGGATTTGCGGCCACCGTTCACTCGGGATTGCCCAGTGTGGGTTTTCTCGCAGGCATGCTCACGGGTGCCATCATGGCCGGTATTTTTGGTGCCCTGGTCATTGGACTCAACGCCAATCAATATGCAGGTGGCCTGGCCTTGAGTCTTTTTGGCGCGGGATTGTCGGCCTTTGTGGGCGTGCCTTATGTGCAGGCCAAGTTGCCACCGAGTGTGTCCTATGCGGTGCCAGGTTTGGCCGATCTGCCCTGGCTTGGCGAGGCAATGTTTCGTCACCACCCGATGGTCTACCTGGCCATGGCCTTGAGCGTGGGGTTGACCCTCTTTTTTAATCGCACACGGGCTGGATTGATCTTGCGAAGTGTGGGCGAGTCACCTCAATCGGCGCATGCCCTGGGGTATCCGGTGCGTTGGATTCGTTGGTGGGCAGTGGTGGCTGGGGGGGGCTTGTGTGGTCTGTCGGGCGCTTATTTGTCCTTGGTCTACACCCCCTTGTGGGTGGAGGGCATGGTGGCGGGCAAAGGCTGGATTGCCCTGGCGCTCACCACCTTTGCCACTTGGCGCCCCTCGCGGGTGCTCTTTGGGGCCTATCTTTTTGGTGGCGTGACGATGTTGCAGTTTCACTTGCAAACCTTGGGGGTTGAATGGCCCAGCCAAGCCCTCACCATGCTGCCCTATGTGGCCACCATTGTGGTTTTGGTGATCATCTCCAGAAACCCGCAATGGATACGCCTGAACATGCCGTCTTCGATTGGTAAATCGTTTTTTCCCGGCTCACCTTGAGTTATTTTTTTTCAACCTTCACTTTTAAAAGGAATTGTTCATCATGATCGATCAACCCAAACGCTCCTTGGTTCGCATAGGCGCACTGAGTGTCATCTCCCTGGCCATGCTTGTGGCCTGCGGTAAAAAAGAGGAAGCCAAGCCCGAGGCGCAAGCGCCCAAGGCCGAGCCTGTCAAAATTGCCTTTGCCTATGTGGGCCCGGTGGGGGACGGTGGTTGGACTTTTGCGCACGACAATGCCAGAAAAGCCCTGGAGAAAGAATTCGGCGACAAAATCTCCACATCCTTTGTCGAGAACGTGCCCGAGTCGGCTGATGCCGAGCGTGTCATCAAAGACATGGTGGGTCAAGGCAATAAATTGATTTTTGGAACCACCTTTGGGTACATGGACACCATGATGAAGGTGGCCGCTGAGAGTCCTGATGTGAAGTTTGAGCACGCCACCGGCTACAAACAAGCGCCCAACATGAACACTTACGATTCACGCACCTATGAAGGCGCTTACATGGCGGGTGTGGTGGCTGGCTCCATGACCAAATCCAATGTGCTGGGGGTGGTGGGTTCAGTGCCGATTCCAGAAGTGATTCGCAACATCAACAGCTTTACCTTGGGCGCACAATCGGTCAACCCCAAAGTCAAGACCAAAGTGGTTTGGGTCAACGAGTGGTTCAATCCCCCCAAGGAGACTGAAGCGGCCACGTCCTTGATCAATGGCGGCGCAGACATTTTGTTCCAAAACACCGATTCACCTGCGGTGCTCAAAACCGCTGAAGAAAAAGGCAAACGCGCTTTTGGTTGGGACTCCAACATGACCGCTTATGGCCCCAAGGCCCACTTGGCTTCTGCCGTGATCAACTGGACGCCATACTACATCAAGACCACCAAAGATTATTTGGCTGGCACTTGGGCGGGCAATCAAAAGTCATGGTGGGGCGTGAAAGAAGGCGCCATTGATTTGGTGGCCATTGCTGACGATGTACCTGCCGACACCAAAGCCAAAATTGATGAAATCAAAAAAGGCCTGGCCGATGGCAGTTTTGCCATCTGGAAGGGCCCCATTGTCGACAACACCGGCAAGGAAGTGGTTAAAAAAGACACCGTCGCCGATGATGGCTTTTTGAGTGGAATCCATTTCTATGTCAAGGGTGTTGAGGGCAAGGTGCCTGGTGGTGATAAGAAATAAGGGCTCCATGATGCTCCTGGTTTGAGTGCCGATGATCAGGAGCGATCTGGTCTAAGATGACCTCTCGGGGCCTCATGTGAGGCCCCTTTTTGCGACACTTGAGTTTTTTTGTGTTGACGATTTTTCAATGGATTGACCATGTCTAGCGCTACTCGTGCCCTCTCCCCAGAATTCAAGCAGTTGATCGAAACTTGTCCCAAAGCCGAGTTGCACATCCATATTGAGGGCTCACTCGAGCCTGAGATGATCTTTGCATTGGCCAAGAGAAATCAAGTGAGCTTGCCCTATGCGAGCGTGGAGTCCTTGAAGGCGGCGTATGCTTTTGAGGATTTGCAAAGCTTTTTAGATATTTACTATGCTGGTGCGAGCGTGCTGTTGAAGCATCAAGACTTCTACGACATGGCCTATGCTTATTTAAAGAAAGCGCATGCCCAGGGTGTTGTGCATGCTGAGATTTTCTTTGACCCGCAAACCCATACCGCACGTGGCGTGGCAATGCAAGTCGTGATCGAAGGGTTAAGTCGCGCATTGGTGGATGCGGGTCGGGACTTTAAGATTTCAGCGAATTTGATTTTGTGTTTTTTACGGCACTTGGACGAGGACAGTGCTCTTCAAACCTTGCAAGAGGCGTTGCCCTATCGGCAGCACTTTATCGGTGTGGGCTTGGATTCCAGTGAGATTGGGCATCCCCCTGAAAAATTTAAAAACGTGTTTGAAAAAGCCCGCGCCTTGGGTCTTCATTGTGTCGCCCATGCCGGCGAAGAAGCCCCGCCTGCCTATATTTGGAGTGCGCTGCAGACCCTTTATGCCCAGCGCATTGACCACGGTGTGCAAGCGATGAAGGACCCGGCCTTGATGGATTATTTGGCTCGCACTCGAACGCCCTTGACCGTGTGTCCCTTGTCCAATGTGCGACTGTGTGTGTTTGCCCAAATGGAGGATCACCCGATCAAAAAAATGCTTGATCTGGGGTTGTGTGTGATGATCAATTCGGATGATCCTGCGTACTTTGGGGGCTACATCAACGAGAACTACTTGCAAGTGGCGCAGAGCTTGAGCTTGAGTCCCGCAGATATTGAGCAACTCGCCAAATGCTCATTTGAAGCGAGCTTCATGCCCGAGGCTCTCAAGCGCCATTGGCTCGCGGAAGTCGATCGAGTCTTCGCATGAATGGCACCCATGAGGTGGCGATCAGTGGTGGGGGCATCGGGGGCTTGAGTGCCGCTTTGGCTTTGGCGAAGTCGGGTGTGTCAAGTGTTGTGTTTGAGCGCCAAGCCCAATGGTCAGAAGTGGGGGCGGGTGTGCAACTGGGGCCCAACGCCACCCGGCGCTTGATCGCTTGGGGCCTAGAGAAGTCGCTTGTTGATTGTGCCTCTTGGCCTGAACGCATCGAGGCTTTGAGCGCCAGGACCGGTGGCGCGCTGGCCACCTTGCCCTTGGGGCCTCGCTGTCAAGCGCTTTACGGGGCGCCTTATGCAACGCTCATGCGCGCAGACTTGCAAAGACTCTTGCGAGAAGGTGTAGAGAGATTGGGACTCACGCAATTGCGACTGGGGGAACAACTCCTGCCTGAGACGCTGCAACAAAGCGACAGCGTTGAGCGCACGCCATCTCAAGCCGCGTTGCTCGCCTTTGGTGTTCGAGCTGAGGGTCTGAAGATGGGGCCACAGACCCAGCGCCGTGAGGTGGCGCCATTGACGCGCGGCAATGCTGATGAAGTTCAGACCCATGTCACCCAGGCATTGATCGGCGCGGATGGCGTCTTTAGCCAGTTGCGCGAGCACCTTTTTCAAGCCACGCCACTTCAATACACGGGGCATTTGGCTTACCGGGCCTTGATGGCGAGGGCCGACTTGCCTGCTCACCTGCGCAGCAACGCTGTGCGTTTGTTTTTGGGCCCCAAGATGCACTGGGTGCAATACCCCGTGAGGGGCGGGGAGTGGTTCAATGTGGTGGTTCTCCTGGAAGTCGACAGCGCCTCAGCCCTTGGGCCGGCCCAGCATCTTGCCCGACAACGTCGCTTTCTCAGTAACCCCTGGCATCAAAACCCGACGGACAACCCAACGGCCCCAGGCGAGCAGTCGCAGGACTTGGAGGCTTTGCAAGAAGCACTTGAGCGCAGCTGCACAGCTTTGCGCGATGTGGCAAGCTTGGTGCCCGCATGGACCGTGTGGCCCCTCTTTGCGGTCAAGCCGCTGAGCAGTGGCGCAGGGATGAGTCAAGGCCACGTGGCCCTTTTGGGGGATGCGGCTCACCCCATGCTCCCCTATCTGGCCCAAGGTGCAGGCATGTCCATTGAGGACGCACAAGCGTTGTCAAGGTGTTGGGGTGAGCGCAGCTTGGTGGTGGGTGAGCGCTTGGCGCTTTATGCCCAATGGCGCTGGCAGCGCTGCGCGCAGGTGCAGCGGCGTGCCATGAGCAATGCCACTCTATTTCATTTGGGCGGGGCGTTGGGTTTCATGCGAGACCGCGCGCTCGGTTTGCTCGGGGCGCGTTTGATGGATCTGCCGTGGCTTTATTCAGGTTGAGGTGGATAGGGCCTGGGCGAACCTTACTGTCGACCCAGGAGTAAATACTCCATCAAGGCCTTTTGCACATGCATGCGGTTCTCGGCCTCGTCCCACACGACCGACTGAGGGCCATCGATCACGTCAGCACTCACTTCTTCGCCACGGTGGGCAGGCAAGCAATGCATGAATAAGGCATCGGGCTTGGCACGGGCCATCATCTGAGCGTCGACGCACCAGTTGTGAAAGGCTTTTTTGCGCGCATCATTCTCTGCTTCAAACCCCATGCTCGTCCAGACATCGGTGGTGACCAAATCCGCGCCAGCACAGGCCTCGTGGGGGTCTTCAAAGACGCGGTAGCTCTCGAGTGAGCGCAGACCTGCGATTGACTGGTCAATCTCATAGCCCGAAGGGGTGCTCACATGGACTTTAAAGCCCAACAAATCCGCGGCTTGTAGCCAACTGTTGGCCATGTTGTTGCCGTCCCCCACCCAGGCAACGATTTTGTCTTTGAAACAAGCCAGTGGAGAGGACTGCGCAGAGCGGTGTTCAAAGAAGGTGAACAAATCAGCCAGAATTTGGCAAGGGTGAAACTCATTGGTGAGGCCGTTGATCACAGGCACGCGCGAGTGCAGTGCAAACTGGTTGATGCGCTCTTGTCCAAAGGTGCGAATCATCACCAGGTCTACCATGCGGCTGATCACCCGCGCGGTGTCTTGGATGGGCTCGCTGCGACCCATTTGACTGTCCCCACTGGTGAGGTTGAGCACCGAGCCACCGAGTTGGTACATGCCCGCCTCAAAGCTCACGCGCGTCCTGGTGGAGGCCTTCTCAAAGATCATCGCCAAGGTGCGGTCCACCAACGGTTGGTGCTTTTGATAGGTTTTGAACTTGGCCTTGATGAGCGCGGCGCGCTGAAATAAGTATTCGTACTCTTGGGCTGTGAAATCAGAAAACTGCAGGTAGTGCTTCATGTGGACTTTAAAAATTTCTTGATCAAGGGCACCAAAATGGACACGATCTCATCGCAGTGTGACGCCTCAATGATCAAAGCGGGCACCAAACGGATGATGCAATCGGCCGTGACGCTCAGCAGCAGACCCGCTGCCAGCGCTTGCCCCATGAGCGCCGAACAAGGCCGATCAAGTTCGATCCCAATCATCAATCCCTTGCCTTTGCATTGCACAAAGCCCGCGACGCCTTGGAGCTCTTGCTCTAAACGGGTTTGCAAATAGGCGCCCATCTTGGCCGCGTTCTCGACCAGATGGTCTGCCTCCATGATGGCGATCGTCTCAATGCCGGCTCGCATGGCCAAAGGGTTGCCGCCAAAGGTGCTGCCATGGTTGCCGGGCTCAAAAATGTGAGCCGCTTTGGGCCCCGCCACCACCGCCCCCACGGGGACACCCGACCCCAAGCCCTTGGCCAAGGGCATGACATCGGGTTGAATGCCTGCCCACTGGTGGGCGAACCACTTGCCCGTGCGACCCATGCCGCACTGCACTTCATCAATCATGAACAACCAGTCGCGCTCATCACACAGGGCCCTCACTTGGCGCAAGTACTCCAAATCCATGACATTGATACCACCTTCGCCTTGAATCGCCTCCAGAAAGACCGCCACCACATTGGGGTTGTTGTGGGTGGCTTGTTCAAGCGCTTGTAGGCTGTTGATGGGCACGCGAATGAAGCCCTCCACCAAGGGGCCAAAACCGGCTTGAATTTTGGTGTTTCCAGTCGCGCTCAATGTGGCAATCGAGCGGCCATGGAAGGACTTTTCATAAACCACGATTTCGGGGCGCTCGATGCCTTTTTTCGAACCAAATTTGCGCGCGAGTTTGATCGCTGCCTCATTCGCTTCAAGGCCAGTGGAGCAAAAAAACACATTGCTCATGCCCGAGAGTTCCACGAGCTTGGCGGCCAACTGCTCTTGCGTTTGGACGTGGTAGTAGTTGCAGCAGTGAATCATCTGTGCGACTTGCTCTTGCAAGGCCGCCACCAGTCGAGGGTGGCCATGCCCCACGGTGTTGACCGCAATACCTGCCAACGCGTCCAAATATCGCCGGCCCTCCAAGTCCCACATCTCCAGCCCCTTGCCGTGACTGAACGTCACCTCCATGCGTGCGTACGTGTTCATGACAGCGCTGGCCTGGGCATTCTCTGGTGTGAAGGTGGAGGGCAGTGAAAGGTCGGACATGGTGGCCTCAGCGATGTGGGATTGTGGAGCTTGGGGTCGACACGAGGGGACCCAAGTTGGCAGCCTTAGCGGGTTGGGACCCAAGCGAATTCTCTATTTTAGTGGCTTGTCTCTAAAACGCCGCACCCTGTTCGCAACACAACCCATGCTTCAGAGGAGAAAACGACGGGTAAGCACACGATTTTGGCGCTTGCGGGCTTCAAAAAAGAGACCTTGTAGCCATCAATTCACATTTTGGTTGTAAAGTCCCTTGGACACAAGGGTTTTCTCGGGCTAGAATTGTTCGGCGAAGACCAAAGACAGTTGTGACCATTCACCTTGGGGTCGGTTCAAAGAGATGCCTGTGTCATCTCCCCCCTGCACCAAAGATTGAGTGGTCATCGCCGGGTTTATTTGACCAACGAGGCACACCATGTCAGTCACCACTGAGCAAGACAACAGCAACTCATCCGAACTCTTTATTGTGGGGGTGACCTCCCACGGTAAAAAATTCAGACCCAGCGACTGGGCAGAGCGCCTGGCTGGCGTCATGAGTCCATTCAGACCCGGGGGTCCCAAGCCTGGTTCCCATTTGAGTTACTCGCCTTGGTGTGTGCCCAATTCATTCAGTGGCTTTAAGTGTGTGGTGATCAATCGTCAACTCCAAGCCGTTGAGCCCATGGCCTGGGACTTTTTGATGAATTTTGCCAAAGACAACGATTTGCAAATCACCCCCGCTTGTTCGGCCCAGGCTCTCGAAGAGAAGTTTCACCACGCCTGAGACCAGCACTGTTCAATCGCTCAGATTGAACATCTCCTCCCAGTTGATTTTGCATTCAGACACAAAAAAGCCGCTTAAAAGCGGCTTTTTTGCTTTGCTGACAGCGCACCCTCTCAAACGGCGGTCTGAAGGGTCAGACCGGGCGAAGACCTGAATTGAATCAGGCCGCGAGGGCCAAAGCTTTCACTTTGGTGGATAAACGACTCTTGTCACGGGCCGCTTTGTTTTTATGGAAAATGCCTTTGTCTGCAATCGTGTCAACCACGGCTTGCATGCTGGCGAATAATTCGCTGGCTTTGGTTTTGTCACCAGCTAGAACGGCTTTTTCAACGTTCTTGACAGCGGTGCGGTATTTGGAGCGCAAAGAGGTGTTGGCTGCATTGAGCTTGACGTCTTGGCGTGCGCGTTTACGGCCTGAGGCCAGTCGGGGGTTTTTTTTCTTGGGTTTGGCGGAAGCCATGGTATGTCCTTGGTGTCTGTGGATGATGTCAGCAAAGCCCAACATTATAGCAAATTGATCCATCCAAAGTGTGATCTGCGCGCTACACTTATTGGGTGAGTATTTTAAAATCCGCCTCCACGGTCTCTTTTTTGACCCTTTTGTCACGCATCACCGGCATGGTGCGAGAGCTTTTGATGGCCTCTATTTTTGGGGCCAACGCCATGACGGATGCCTTTAATGTGGCCTTTCGTATTCCTAATTTGTTTCGTCGCTTGTTTGCTGAAGGCGCTTTTAGCCAAGCCTTTGTGCCGGTGCTGGCCACGACCTTGCAAGAAAAGGGAGAAGACGCCACACAGCAACTCATTGGCCAAGTCGCCAGTGTGCTCCTGAGTGTCTTGCTGCTCACCTCGATCGCCGGGGTGGTGGGTGCGCCCTTGTTGGTGTGGCTCATGGCCAGTGGCTTGGAGCGTGACCCGCAAGCCCAAGGGGCTGCAGTCTTCATGACACGCTTGATGTTTCCCTACATCGCCTTCATGTCATTGGTGGCCCTGGCCGCGGGGGTGCTCAACACTTGGCGGCGCTTTGCAGTACCGGCCATGACGCCGGTGCTGCTGAACTTGTGCATGATCGGGGCCGCTTACTGGGTCTCTCCACTTTTTGTCACCTTGGGTTGGACTGCCATTGATGCCATGGTGGTGGGGGTGATGCTGGGCGGGTTATTGCAGTTGAGTGTGCAGTTGGGGGCCTTGGTGCATCTGGGGCTGACGCCTCGCATGGTTTGGCCTTGGCAGTGGCAGGCTTACCAGGCGGCATGGCGATCGGAAGGCACACAAAGGATTTTGAAACTCATGGGCCCAGCCTTGGTCGGTGTCTCGGTGGCGCAGTTGTCGCTGTTGATCAACACCCAAATTGCCTCCCACATGGCGTCTGGGAGTGTGAGTTGGCTCAGTTATGCCGACCGCTTGATGGAGTTTCCCACCGCTTTGTTGGGCGTGGCTTTGGGCGTCGTGCTCACCCCTCAGTTGTCGGCCGCGCGCGCCAGCCAAGACATGCCCCGTTACTCGGCCCTGTTGGACTGGGGACTTCAATGGGTGGTGTTGTTGTGCACACCCTGTGCCTTGGCCTTGCTGGTCTTTGCCAAACCACTGGTGAGTGTGCTCTACCATTACGGTGCGTTTCAAGCACACGATGTGGAGCAAACCGCATTGGCCCTCACGGGTTACGGCGTGGGACTCATGGGTTTGGTGGCCATCAAGGTGTTGGCGCCTGGGTTTTATGCCGCGCAAGACACCCGAACACCCGTGCGCATTGCCATTGGTGTACTCATCGTCACCCAGTTGATGAATTGCGTGCTGGTGCCGGTTTTGGCGCAAGCGGGCTTGGCTTTGTCCATTGGTCTAGGCGCCTTGCTCAATGCCACGGGTTTGTGGTACTTTTTGAAACGCTCGGGGCGCTACACACCGCTGCCGGGTTGGGGCACATTGGGCTGGCAAGTGGGTTGGGCCAGCGCATGCGTGGGCGGCTTACTGTGGTGGTGCTCAGTGCACTGGGACTGGGTGGGACTGCGTGAGAGCGCGCTCACGCGAGTCGCTTTGATGGCCGCGGTCTTGGCCGCTTGCGGGGTGATCTATCTGGCTATTCTCACTGTGTTGGGTTGGCGGGTGAAGTCCATGTTGAACCCGCAGTGGCCTGGGAGTGAGCATGGGATTTAACCTCGGTCCTGTGGCCACGCAACTGTCTTACTTTGCCAGTTTGGTGCAAAGTGATGAGCAGTTTCCGCTATTGGAAGCGGCGGCAAGTCTTGCCCAAGATGAATACCCCGAATGCGATGTGCAGCAAGTGCTGGCCGATGTGGATCAGATTTTGGCTCGATTGAAGCGACGATTGGCGCCCGATGCCTCAGCACTTCATCGCTTGAAAATTTTGAACCGTTTATTTTTTGAAGAGTTGGGATTTCAAGGCAATGTCAATCATTACCATGACCCAGACAACAGCTTTTTGAATGCGGTGCTTCAAACTCGTCGAGGCATCCCGATCAGCTTGTCGGTGATCTGGCTCGAGCTCGCCCAGGCCATTGGCTTGCAAGCAAAAGGCGTGAATTTTCCAGGACACTTCTTGGTCAAAATCAACCTCACCTATCCCAATGAGGGCTTGGTGGTGCTGGATGTGTTTGCCGGGCGCTCGCTCACGCGAGAGGATTTGCTCGAGCGACTGTGTGAGTTTCCTGATATTGCCCAGGCCATGAATGCCTTCAAGGGCAGCCCCGCCCATGAAGCCGACCCCGAGCCAGACGAGGACATGAGCCAGAAATTGGACAAAGAGTTGGACAAGACCTCAGACCCAGAATCAACAGATCGGTTGGGCAGTCTGGATTGGGAATGGCGCTTACAGCGGTTTTTGCGCCCGGCCAGTGAGCGTCAAATTGTTGAGCGCATGCTGCACAATTTGCTCACCCTTTATCGCGGGCAACAGGACCGCCCGCGCGAGGACCAGGTGATGGAGCGCTTGCGGATTTTGCGCCGCGGTGCTTGAGCGCTGACCCCTCAAGGGCCAAGACGAGGGCCAAGACGAGGGCGATGACCAGGGCAATGACCAAGGCTTGGGTCGTTGATCAAGGCAACCCCTGCAATCCGGCCCACCTGACCCACCTGACTGATCGGCACAAGACGAGAGTGTGACACGGCTGACATGAGGGTCAGACGCGGCAGAGTGGGGCAGTGACGTGACCTCGCCAATGTCGTAGACCGTCTCGCCCATGTTTTCTAAAAACGCCGTGAGCGCTTGTGCACTCTCAGGGGCCACAATCACACACATACCAATGCCGTCGTTGAACGTGCGGTTCATCTCGATATCGTCAATTTGAGCGTTGTTTTGTAGCCAAGTAAAAAGCTCTGTTCTGGGCCAACGCTGTCTGTGCAGATGCGCACCCAAGTGGGCGGGCAAAATTCGGGGTAAGTTTTCGATCAGGCCACCTCCCGTGATGTGCGCCAAGCCTTTGATCGGGTGAGACTTCAGCGCTTGAAGCAGCGCGCTCACATAGATTCTCGTGGGCTTCATCAAAGCCTGCCGAAACGCCATGCCATCCAAGAAGGCGGGTAGCGTCTCATGGCTTTGTTCGACCTTGGCAATGACACGTCTCACCAAAGAAAACCCATTGGAGTGCACGCCGTTGGAGGCCAGGCCGAGCACGCGGTCTCCAGCCACGATGTTGGCGCCCGACAAAATTTTCGATTTTTCAACCACCCCCACAGCAAAGCCTGCCAAATCGTATTCGCCCACGGGGTACATGTCAGGCATCTCTGCAGTTTCTCCGCCAATCAATGCGCAGTGGGCCATTTCACAGCCCTTGGCCACCCCCTCGATGACGGTGCTGGCGGTGTCGACGTCGAGTCGGCCGCAGGCAAAATAATCCAAGAAATACAAGGGCTCCGCACCTTGGACCAAGACATCGTTGACGCTCATGGCGACCAAATCAATGCCCACGTGATCATGCATATTCCATTCAAAGGCGAGTTTGAGTTTGGTCCCCACCCCATCGGTGCCACTCACCAAAACCGGCTGATGGTAACCACTGGGGATTTCAAACATGGCGCCAAAACCGCCAATGCCCGCCAAAACACCGTCGCGCATTGTTTTTTTGGCAAAAGGCTTGATGCGTTCGACCAAGTCGTCTCCGGCTTGGATGTCAACGCCAGCGGATTTGTAGGTGAGAGGTGAGCTCATGAACGAGAGATGATCCAAGTTGGAGGGGCCAATAGGGGTGGCGACTTGAGAAGCTTCACGCTCGGCGGGAAAGCCCTAGACGCGGGTGCAGGTTTCTCATGGTCTTTCTAGATCTGCGCTCGGTGTGAAATGCGCCCATCGCCCGCTTGGGGCATGGACACCCTCACAACCTGGCCAATTGAGCGCACGCAGTGTCGATAGAATGCTCCTATTCTAAAGCGTCCAAAAGGCAAGCCCACCATGACTATGAATGTGCATCAACAACGCCTGGCCTACGGAGTCGTGTTGGCCGTGGGGATGATCTGGCTCATTGACTCCCTTGCACCGATCTTGTTGCCCTTCATGACCGCGTGGGTGATGGCTTATGCACTGGGCCCGTGGGCGGTGCGAATGACACGCTGGGGGCAAGGTCTTTGGCCCCACACCGTGAGTGTGTTGGTGGTCGAGTTGGGGTTTTTCGCTCTCGTGTTGTGTCTGTTGGCCCTCTTGAGTCCTATTTTCAGTCAAGAGGTGCCGGCATTGAAGGCGCAGCTGCCGCTGATGCTGGAGAATCTTCAACACTTCTTGGCGCCATGGGCTTTGGCGCTCGGCTTGGACGTGAGCTTGGATGCACAAGGCATCAAAGAGATGCTGCTCAAATCCTTGGATGCCTCTTGGAGTGAGTGGTTCGCCCAGGTGCTGCGGTCTCTCAAAATTGGGGGTTCTGCCGCCGTGGCGGTCATTGGAAACCTGATTTTGACCCCCCTGTTGCTCTTTTATTTCATGGCCGATCAGGCGCTGATTTTGACAAGACTTCTGGCTTGGGTGCCCGTGCGGTGGCGCTCATCGGTGGAGCGCTTCACTTCAGAGGTGGACCATTTGTTGGGGCAATATTTGAGGGGTCAGTTGGGGGTCATGCTGGCCATGGCCGCCTATTACAGCGTGGCGCTCAAGCTCTTTGGTCTAGGACTGGCGCTGCCCATCGGGGTATTCACCGGTTTGGTGATTTGTATTCCTTATGTGGGTTTTTGCATCGGATTGGGCTTGACCATTCTGGCCGGACTCTTGCAGTTTGAGGCGTCCCATGCTTTGCTCATGGTGTTGGTGGTGTTTGGGGCTGGCCAGGTGTTGGAGGGTTTTTTCCTGACGCCCAAATGGGTGGGTGAGCGCATTGGTTTACACCCCGTGGCGGTAATTTTTGCTTTGCTCGTGGGCGGGCAGTGGTTTGGATTTTTTGGGGTGATGGTGGCCTTGCCCTCCAGTGCCGTGGTCAGTGTGGCCTTGCGTTGGCTGCAAAAGGCCTATTGGGAGAGTGATTTTTACCGCGATGACGGCTCGGGCCCCCAGGGGCCAGGCTCCTCTCACTCATGAAACAAGTCAGCTTGGACATTGCGGGTTCACCCGCTCAGAACTTTGCGAATTTTGATGCAGGCCCCAACGCCGAGCTGTTGGAAATGCTCAAAGACAGCTTGGCGCGCTTGACCCATGGCAGGGACTCGGCGAGGGATGCTCCCTGGGTGAATTTGGAGAGTGTGTTGCTGTGCGGAGACAGGGGAAGTGGCAAAACGCATTTGCTCCAAGCCTGCGTGCACTGGGCCCGTGCCCAGGGACTGGTGGTGATGCATAGGCCCGTTGGGGTGGCGGCAAACGGGCCCGAAGCCTTGCCAGCCCACACGGAGTTCAAGCCGGCTTGGAGACTCATGGTCCTCGATGATGTGCACCTCATGAGCGAGAGTGAGCAGGCCACCGCCTTCAATTGGTTTGTCAACGCTTGTGCTCCGGGGGATCACACCCCTCGCTTGATGCTCATGAGCTCGCAGCCCAGTGTTGGGTCCTTGTCGGTTCGCGAGGACTTGCGCACGCGCATGGCCCAGGGCCTGTGCCTCACCCTCAAAACCCTTGATGAGCAAGCGTGTCGCCGGGTGCTCACAGCCCAAGCGCACTTGCGCGGCCTCAGCCTCAAGCCCGATGTGCTGGACTTCATGATGTCGCGCTTTAGCCGTGATATGTCGAATTTGGTGGGCTGGCTCGATCAGCTCGATGCGTTTTCTCTTCAAACCCAGCGCGCCATCACCATCCCCTTGATCAAAGACATGTTGAATGAGCTCTGAGCCAGCAGTTCATCCACAAACGATTACACTCCAAGCTCAAGAGCGCTTGGGCAACTGCGCCAAAGGTCCCAAAGGCGCTCCGTCTGGAGCTGGCAGCTCGAGACACCGAACACCACCGCCTTGGGCGACGTTTTGGACAGGTGAGCCCATTTCCTCAACCGAGCTGGGATCTGTCCAAACGATGGCCACTCGCTTTTTTTTGCAAACCACTGGATGAACAGGCACTCATCGGCCAGACTTTTGAATGAAGATTGAACACCTCACCCTCTTTGATTTGGATCACACCCTCTTGCCCATCGATTCAGATCAGTCTTGGGGACGTTTCACCACCGACGTGGGGTGGACCTCGAGGGAGGATTTTTTGCTCAAAAACGAGGCGTTTTACCAAGATTACTGCCGCGGCGAATTGGACATCCATGCCTACGTGCGCTTTACCACTCAAACCATTCGTGACAAGGGTGAGGCCCTCTCCAACGCCATGCGCGAGCGTTTCATCCAAGAGGTGATTGCGCCTGCGCTCAAGCCCCAGGCTTTGTCCTTGGTGGCTCAACACCAAGCTCGAGGCGAGGCCGTCATGATCATCACCGCCACCAATGAGTGGGTGACCCGCCCGATTGCCGACCTCTTTGGGGTGAAAGAGCTCATCGCCTTGCAGCTCAGTCGTGATGCCAACGGCTGGATCACCGGCGAGATTGAGGGCACCCCCACCTTGGGACAAGGCAAGCTCACCCGATTGGTGCAGTGGCTTGACGAGCGTGGCTTGCATTTGAGCGAGTTGACGACCACCTTTTACAGCGACTCCATCAATGATGCGCCACTGCTTGGCGCCGTTAATTTCCCCGTGGCCACCAACCCTGATAACGCTTTGCGGGCATTGGCCACGCAAAAAGGGTGGCCCATATTGGAGCTTTTTGCAACCGCATGATCAAAAATTTTGTCAATCGCCTCATGGGCAAAGCGCCCGCCAGTCCCAAGACCCAGTTTGGACAAGAAAAACGCATCCCCTTCAAGGATCACCGCATCGACCCCAGCTTGATTGATGAGCGTGCCCATGACGTGGTGCGCACCTTGCAAGACCGGGGCTACATTGCCTATGTGGTGGGGGGGGCAGTTCGCGATTTGTTGCTCGGTCTTCGGCCCAAAGACTTTGATGTGGCCACCGACGCGACACCGGAGCAAGTCAAGGCCTGTTTTCGTCGCGCTTTTATCATTGGCCGACGTTTTCGCATCGTGCACGTGGTCTACGGTCGTGGGCGCGAGCATGAGGTGATCGAGGTCTCTACCTTCAGGGCATTTCTCGAGTCGGCCGATGCCAAACAGTTCACCGGCAACGAAAAAACCTCGCGCCATGCCTTGGCCCAGGTCTCTCATGCCGTGGACGCAAGTGGTCGAGTGTTGCGCGACAACGTCTGGGGCCCGATTGAGGAGGATGCCACCCGGCGCGACTTCACCGTCAACGCCATGTACTACGATCCTCAAACGCAGGAGGTGGTGGATTTTCACAAAGGCATTCAAGACGCCAAAAAACACGTGCTTCGCATGATTGGTGACCCGGCGGTGCGCTACCGCGAGGACCCCATTCGCATCATTCGCGCCATTCGATTTGCGGCCAAACTGTCTCCCTTGGGCTTCAAGCTCGAGAGCAAAACCGCTGCCCCTTTGAAGAAAATGGCGCAACTGCTCCACGACGTGCCACCGAGTCGCATGTTCGATGAAATGCTCAAGCTCCTCCAAACCGGCCACGCCTTGGCCAGCATAGAGCAGCTCAAACTCCACGGCTTGGCCACGGGCGTTTATCCACTGCTCGATTTGATTGTTTCTCGAGCCGCTGATCCCTTGGTTCATCAAGCCTTGCTCGACACCGATCGACGCGTTCAAGAAATGAAGCCTGTGGTGCCCAGCTTTTTGCTCGCTTGCGTGCTTTGGGGCGATGTGAGGCACGCCTGGGTTGCGCGCATGCACCAGCGCCAGCCTCTTTACCCCGCCTTGCAAGGGGCCATAGATGAGGTCTTTGACGCCCACATTGGCGAGGTCTCGGGGCGGGGCAAACTTGGCGCCGACATGCGCGAGATCTGGTCTTTGCAGCCGCGTTTTGAAAAACGCACGGGCCAGTCTCCCTTGGGACTGTTGGATCAACCGCGTTTTCGTGCCGCCTTTGATTTCATGCGCTTGCGCGCATTGAGCCAAGAGGTCGATGTGGCCTTGGGCGAGTGGTGGGAGGCCTTCAGTTTGGCAGACCCCCAAGAGCGCACACACATGCTCGAGGCGGTGAGGCTGGAGCATCAAAGCGCTCAGTCGGCCGCGGGCAAAAGCCCCAAGCGCGTGCGAGCCCTACCAGCTGCGGACGCGGCAGGCGGTGGGGCTACTCAATCAGGCCATGAATCGTCACAGCCGAGTTCAGACCACACCAGCGAGGACGGCGGCGCTCAAGACGGTCCAGCGAGTGCACCGCGCCGGCGCCGGCGAAGACGCACCCCAAGAGCCGATTCGCCCGAATGAACGCTCAAGCGTGACTGACCCGTGAGCGAGAGTAAGCCTGAGCCCCAAGCCAACTGGCCTGAGCGCGACAGTGTGGTGTGTTATGTGGCTTTGGGCGCCAATCTGGGCCAACCCGAGGAGGCCTTCACCACGGCTCTCTTGGGACTGGACCAAACCCGTGGCGTGCAAGTGCTGTCATGCTCGGCCCTTTACTGCTCCGAGCCCTTTGAAGCGAGTGGCCCACCTTATTTCAATGCGGTGTGTTCCATCACCACCAGCTTGTGCGCGCCAGCCCTCCTGGATGTGCTCCAGCACCTCGAAGCACAGGCTGGACGCGTGCGCGAGTACCACCACCAACCCAGGACCCTCGACTTGGATTTGCTTTTTTTTGGTCAAGCCCAGGTGCAAAGTCCTCGCCTGGTGGTGCCGCATCCGCGTTGGTTTGAGCGCGCTTTTGTCTTGAAGCCCTTGATGGAGTTGGTTCCGAGCTGGGTGACGCCAGCGATGCTGCAAAGGGTTGAGGATCAAGTGATTGAACGCGCCGATCCTGCCGTTCAACTCTGGAGCCCCCGCCTTCAAAAGGCCTGAGGCGTGCGTCGTGTGATCTGGCTCGAGCGTGGTCGGGCTCACTCGCCGATGGAGATGCGATGGGCTTCTTGAATTTGCACTTCAAAGTAGCGCTGAAAGCTGTAGACAATGCTCGATATCAAGACCGTGGCGCCCAAAATCAAGGCGATGATCACGCCCCAGATGGTCAGCCACGAGGTGTTGCCGCTCGCATCGTCTTCCTGTGCGTTGGGGTTGAAGTGGGCATTCCACTGCGCTGTCGTCATCAAGCCATAAACAATGGCATTTAAGCAACAAGCGGCCATGCTAAAGCCAAAAATCGGGAAAAGCCACCAACTGAGCACATCGTCTAAGCCATAGGATTGAACGCGAGTCACCCCCCACATCCCCAGTGCGGTGGGAATGGGCAGGCCCCAAGCGAGGACGTCTCGGGGGCCATACAAATAAAAGCGGTGCAGCCCCAGTGGGCCTCCAAGCCAGGTGAGCCAGGTGGCCAAAGTTTTATTTTTCATGACTCCAATCATAGTCCTTTCGCCTCATTTGAGGGTGAGCCGGCCCTTTGTGCAGACCGGCAAGCCAAAAAAGAAGTGCAATTGGGGTGCAAATGCGCTAGAATCGTGGGTTTTCAGCGTGTCGCTGGCCGGGTGGCCAAGTCGCGTGTCTCAACGTTGAAAAAATCAACCACCCGAAGGATAAACACCATGGTCGTCATTCGACTCTCTAGAGGCGGCTCCAAAGCTCGCCCATTTTTCAACATCGTTGTCGCTGACAAGCGTTTGCGTCGTGATGGACGTTTCATTGAGCGCATTGGTTTTTACAACCCCATTGCCAGAGGTCAAGAAGAGAGCATTCGCATTGCCCTTGATCGTCTCTCGCATTGGAGAAGTGTGGGCGCTCAAGCGTCACCCACGGTTGAGCGCTTGATCAAGCAAGCGGCCGCCAAGACCGTTTAAGTTTCCATGTTGCCCTTCCTCGAGTCCGCTGCTTTGTCAGAGGATGCCATCGAAGTGGGGCGCATTTTGGACGCCTGGGGCATCAAGGGATGGTTCAGAGTTCAAGCCTACAGCGCCCAGCCCGAGGCGCTTTTTTCTTCCAAAAGATGGTTCATTCAGCCGTCTGAGCGTGGTGCCAAGCACTTTGAGGGCACGGCCATTCTTCGAATTCAAGAAGCCAAAATTCACAGCGACCACGTTGTGGCACGCGCCCACGATTGCTTGGATAGGAATGCGGCCGAACTCTTGAAAGGTGCGCGCGTTTATGTGGCACGCTCGAGTTTCCCAACCCCACTTGAAGATGAGTTTTATTGGGTCGATTTGGTGGGCCTGGAGGTGATCAATCGCCAAGGCGAATCGCTGGGCTTGGTGGTGGAGATATTGAGCTCGGGCGCACAAAGCGTGCTCGTGATCGAGCCCCATGCCGCCCCCCTTGTCTTGCCAGTTTCGGTGCTCGACGCCGCCCTGCTGTCGCCTGCGTCGCCAACCACTGCCGCGAACACCACCTCCCCCAAGGCTGAAGCTTCTCGCATGATTCCCTTTGTCTCGCAATACATCGACGACGTGCGACTCGCTGAGAAAAAAATCTTGGTCGATTGGTTGCCCGACTATTGATTGAGGGCGCGCGCGGTTGAGGTGAGCGCAACTTGCAACTTGCAGCTTCGTGTTTCTTGACCCTCACGGGTTGCCTTAGATTGGACTGTCTTGCATGCGATTTGATGTCGTGACGCTGTTTCCTGAACTCTTCACCCCCTTTTTGAGCCTGGGAGTGACTCGGCGAGCCTATGAGGCGGGACTTGTGAGCGTGCATTTTTGGAACCCCCGGGACTATGCCACAGGGCTTTATCGGCGTGTGGACGATCGACCTTTTGGCGGCGGGCCCGGTATGGTGATGATGGCCGAGCCACTGGCTTTGTGTGTTCAGGCCATTCAGGCCGCGCGGCGCCAAGCTGGCAAGGAGCTCCATGACCAAGACCGCCACACCGCTGGTACCCCTGTTGAAGATCCTCGGGCCGATGCACCTGTGATTTTGTTCTCACCGGTGGGTGAGCCCCTGAGCCACGGCAGGGTTGAGCACTGGGGGGCGGGAGAGGGTGCCATTTTGGTGTGTGGTCGCTACGAAGGGGTCGATCAGCGCTTTATCGACGAAGTCGTGACACACCAGCTGAGTCTGGGAGATTTTGTGCTCTCTGGTGGCGAAATTGCCGCTTTGGCCCTGTTGGACGCGGTCGCTAGGCTCCAGCCCGGCGTCCTCCACGACGCCCAGAGTCATGCGCTCGACAGCTTTAACCCCCAGTTGGGTGGTCTGCTGGACTGTCCTCATTACACCCGGCCTGAAACGTGGCGGGACTTGGCTGTGCCCAGCGTCTTGCTCTCCGGGCACCACGTGCACATTGAACGCTGGCGCGAGCAGCAACGGCTGCGCTTGACCACCGAGCATCGTCCCGATTTACTGAGCGCGGGCGCTCAGGTGTGCGTGCAGCAGAAAAAAAAGACGTGAAACGCTCAGACCTGGCCCCCAGAGGTCCAGCCTAGCAACCCACTGGGGTCTTGAGTTGTTAAAAAAAAACGACACTTAAAGGTGCTCCAGTCGGGGGCTTGTCTTCGGGATGCAGCGCGCGCCTCGCCACTGCCAAGGGGGCTTGGCGGGCAGAGGCATTGAATGTGGGCAAAATGGCGCTATAATCGTGGGTTCGATCCTCTGGATGGCCGCTTTGAGTGCGTTGCTGGACCCTGTCCGCGCGCTTACAACCGTTGTCATCAATGAAGACAGCGGCAAAGCCTTTTGTGTTGCGCATCCAAGATCGTCAATGAGGACATCATGAATTTAATCCAAATATTGGAACAAGAAGAAATTGCTCGCTTGGGGAAAAAAATCCCTGACTTTGCACCAGGTGACACCGTGATTGTGAGCGTGAATGTGGTCGAGGGCGCCAGAAAACGGGTCCAGGCTTATGAAGGCGTGGTCATTGCCAAGCGCAACCGCGGACTCAACAGTGGCTTTATTGTTCGCAAAATCTCCTCAGGTGAAGGCGTTGAGCGGACTTTCCAAACCTACAGCCCCTTGATCGCCAGCATTGAGGTCAAACGCCGTGGTGACGTTCGTCGTGCCAAGTTGTACTATCTGCGCAAACGCAGCGGCAAGTCTGCACGGATCAAAGAAAAATTGGTCAGCAAGTTTGCTCAAGCGGCCTCCGCCGCCGCCGCCGCCAACAAAGCGTAAGCCTCCTCCCTGGTCTTGGGTCTTGATTGAGCGCTGCAAAGAGCTTGGCGCACGAGACCCATGGGCTGCAAGTGGACTGCATGAAGCCGATCTCGCCTGTCGAGTTCGGCTTTTTGCTATGTTGAGCTCTCGTCATCGAGTCCCGAGTCATTGGTCGCTGTGGCCTTGAAGACGCCCTCACCCCATTCTCAACTTCATTGCCATGCTGCCCTTGTCCAAAATCCCCCGCTTTGATCCCTTGACAGCGCCCATTGTGGGCGTGGATCATCACCTGAGGGCTTTGAGTGAAAACGAGCTCAGTGTGGACTTCATTCGAGCGCGCTTTGGCAACCCCAAAGCCTTGGAGTTGACCCTCACCGAAATCCATGAGCCGCGTTTGAATCAACAGCCCTTAAAGCCGGCGGCTGTTTTGGTGGGTTTGGTTGAGCGCGCTGAGCTCACCGTGATCTTGACCCAGCGCTCTCAGCATTTGTCCTCCCATTCAGGCCAAATTGCCTTTCCAGGGGGCAAGGTGGACCCCGCAGACGCGAGCGCCGAGGCCACCGCCTTGCGAGAAGCCCATGAAGAGGTGGGCTTGAACCCGGAGCTCGTCACGGTCTTGGGTCAACTCAACCCCATGATTACCGGAACGGCCTATCGCATCAACCCCGTGGTGGCCTTGATCAATCCTCAGCATGTGATCAGTGCCAACGCCGCTGAAGTGGACCACGTCTTTGAAGTCCCCTTGTCCTTTTTGATGAATCCCGCCCACCACCAACGCCGACAAACGCAGCACGATGGCCACGTGCGCGAGTGGTATGCCATGCCCTACCAACAAGGTGAACAACAACGCTTCATTTGGGGGGTAACGGCCAATATGATTCGCAGTTTTTATGCCTTTTTGGCGCAACCTTTGAGCACGGACTGAGGCCTTGGCGCTATGATGAAGTCATGACGCTTTTATCTTTACTTTTTGCACTCCTGATTGAGCAAGTTCGTCCCCTCAAGGACAGCAACTGGGTGCAAAGCGTGTGCGCTCGTCTCGCGCAGTGGCTGAGCAGGCATTTGGATGTGGGTCAATCTCACCATGCGCGACTGATTTGGAGCTTGAGTGTGGGCGCACCTGCCTTGCTGGCCCTGCTCATGCACTGGATCCTTTGGTGGAGCCTTGGCTGGATCGTTGCCATGCTCTGGAGCGTCTTGGTGCTGTATGGCACTTTGGGATTTCGACAGTTCAGCCACCATTTCACCGAGATTCGCGACGCACTTGAGGCGGGCGACGACACACTGGCTCGTCAAAGGCTTGCCATGTGGCAACGCGCTGACACGGACCATTTGAGCAAACCCGAGGTCATCCGTTTGGCCATTGAGTACTCGGTCTTGGCGGCGCATCAGCATGTCTTTGGGGTGTTGTTTTGGTTTTCTTTGTTCGCCAGCGTCGGGCTGGGACCGAGCGGCGCCGTGGTGTATCGCATGAGTCATTTGCTCGCCAGATTGTGGTCGAGCCAACCCCCTGATCTCGCTGTCAGCCACTCCGAAGGCTCGCTCCCATTTGACCCGGTCGAGTTGGGCCGCGCTGGCTCTTTGGACGATCAGTGGGTGAGTGAGCCCTTGCAGCAGTGGAGCGCGCAGGCGTGGAAGCGCTTGGATTGGCTCTCGTCGAGGGCCACGGCGCTGTCCTTTGCGGTGGTGGGTAATTTTGAAGATGCCATTGAGAACTGGCGCGCGCGCACTGGCTTGGACCCCGATGATAGCGATGCAGTGGTGGTGGCGGCTACCGCGGGTGCCTTGGGACTGCGTTTGGGCGGGGGCGCGTGGTTGCCAGTGGGTGACGCTGGCGCAGAGGCCGCCTCAGGACAAGATCCTCAAGTCCATCATTTAAAGAGCGTGGTGGGCTTGGTCTGGAGAACCGTTGTGATGTGGTTTGTGCTCTTGACCTTGCTCAGCTTGGCCAGGCTCTTGGGCTGAGTCGCACTGCGCGAGCAGTGCCGGCTCAAAAGCTGCGAGCGCTGCTCAATTCTTCAAACAACTGTTGATAAATTTTGTATCTCGAGGCCTCAATGAGCCCTTGCGCCAGTGCCTCTCGCACGCCGCAGTTGGGTTCGTGCAAGTGCGTGCAGTTGTAAAAGCGACAATCCTGCGCAGGTGTTTTGAAGTCGGGCATGAAGTGGCTCAACTCATTGGCCGCAATTTGATGAATGCCAAAAGACTGAAATCCCGGGGAATCAATGAGTGCGGTGTGATGAGCCTTGTCGACCCAATACAAATTGGTGGATGTGGTGGTGTGCTTGCCTGAGTTGAGGGCTTGCGAGATCTCTTGGGTGACGATTTGAGCGCTGGGGATGGCGGTGTTGATGAAGGTGCTCTTGCCCACGCCCGAGGGCCCCAAAATCAAGGTCATTTGACCCTTGAGCGACTGAAATAAGACCTCATAGGAGGGGTGGTCGTGTTTCAAGGACAAGGAAAAAAGATCGTATCCCATGGTGCGGTAAATTTGCAAACGCCTCCACGCTTGATCAAAGGGCACGGTGAGATCGGATTTGTTGAGCACGATGAGGGCTTTGATCTGAGCGGCTTGGGCAGAGATCAATGCGCGGGTGAGTTGGGTCTCGGAGAACTCGGGCTCAGCGGCGATCAAAATGAGCAGCTGATCAATGTTGGCTGCAAAAGATTTGGTGCGCAATTCATCTTGACGAAAAAATTCGTTGCGCCGCGTCTCAACGCTGTCGATGGTGCCTTCGTCTTCAGTGGGGGTCCACCAAACTCGGTCTCCCACCAAGGCCAGGGATTTTTTGCCTCTGGAGCGACAGATGCGTCGGCTCCCATCGGGGCTCTCTACCATCACGTGCCGGCCGTGGCCCGACACGACCAAGCCGAGTTGCTTCATGCGCGCATGCGCGCCAAACGCTCAGTGGCTGGGGGGTGGGAGTAATAAAAGGCCGCATACCAAGGGTCAGGGGTGAGTGTGGAGGCATTATCTTTGTAGAGCTTGGTGAGGGCGCTGGCCAAGTGCGCCGCGTTGGCGTGCTCGCTGGCATAGGCATCGGCTTGAAATTCCTGAACCCGTGAGCGCCAACTCGACACAGGGGTGCTCATGAAGGTCACCAAAGGGGTGACCAAGGTAAAGAGGATCAAAGCCAATGCATTGTTGCCCGCGGGGCTGAAGGCTTGAACATTCGGTGTGACCCCCAGTCCCGTGTAGAACCAAGCTTGCTGCATGAGAAAACCCAAGAGTGCAAAGCCCATGAGCGTTAACAAAAAGTTGGTCGCCATCATCTTCAACAGGTGTTTGTGCTTGAAATGCCCCAACTCATGGGCCAGCACGGCTTCCATCTCATCGGCGCTCAATTGTTCGAGCAAGGTGTCAAAAAACACCACCCGCTTGCTGCTGCCCAAGCCGGTGAAAAAAGCATTGGAATGGGCCGATCGTTTGGAGCCGTCCATGACGAAAAATCCCTTGGCTTTAAAGCCCGAGCGATCCATGAGCGAAGAGATGCGCGCTTTGAGGGTCTCGTCATTCAATGGCGTGAACTTGTTAAAGAGAGGCATCAAAAAAGTCGGTGCAATCCAGATCATCAACAACTGAAAACCCACCATGGCCAGCCACGCTTTGATCCACCAAGTCACGCCACCGGCTTGCATGAGCCACAAAATCAGTGCAATCAAGGGAACCCCCAGTACCAAACCGAGGGTGACGCCTTTGATCATGTCGAGGAGCCACAACTTCACGCTCAGTTTGTTAAACCCAAAACGCTCTTCAATGACAAAAGTTTGAATCCATGACAAGGGCAAGTTGATCAAGGAAGAGATGAACACAAAAGCCAAGATGAAGACCGTCTCTTGAAGCAGTCCCAAACCGAGCCACGATGCCAAGGATTGGTTGAGCGCATTGATCCCACCCAGCAGCGTCCAGCCCACCATCACCAGGGTTTCTAAAAACAAATCCCAGAAAGCTATTTTTGACTTGGCCAAGGTGTAGTCGGCCGCTTTTTGGTGAGCTGCCAAACTGATGGTGCTCTCAAACGCCTGCGGGACGTGTGCGCGGTTTTTCAAAACGCAGTGGTTTTGACGCGTCATGAGGCCAATCTTGACCACGAGGTTTAAAAGTAGGGCCACAGCGAAGGCCAAGGTCATGTTCAGGGATGGGTTCATCCCTGAAGTTTAAGGGCAAATTCCCTTCTCACCAAGCCGCAGGGATTTGGCGCTTCGTTGCGCACCCATCTCATGGCCTTGAGCGGTGTGATTTTTTTTTGAGCCTGCAAAAAAAAGAGCCAGTGGGATGCGCGACAATGCCCCCATGAACCCAGTAAAAGACACCCCCCCAACACCGTTCACCAATGGCGAGGTGAGCAACACCGTCGAGTCTCCTGTGATGGAGCTCACCAAATCGGATCAGAATCTGGTCTGGGTCGATTGTGAGATGACGGGGCTAGACCCAGAGCGTGAGCGCCTCATTGAGATTGCGGTGGTCATCACCGGCCCACAGCTCATCCCTCGCATTGAGGGCCCTGTCTTGGTGATCCACCAATCCGAGGACATTTTGTCTAAGATGGACGCTTGGAATAAATCCACCCACGGCAAGAGTGGCCTCATCGAGCGCGTGCGCGCCTCCACCTTGAATGAACAAGACGCCGAGCAAGAGTTGCTCGCCTTCATCAAGCGCTTCGTGCCCAAGTCCTCCTCGCCTTTGTGTGGCAACACCATCAGCCAAGATCGTCGATTTTTGGTGAAATACATGCCTCAATTGGAGGGCTGGTTGCACTACCGCAATTTGGATGTGAGCACCTTGAAAGAGTTGGCCAAACGCTGGAAACCATCGGCTTACAGTTCGTTTAAAAAACAACAAAAGCACACGGCCTTGGCCGATGTGCACGAGTCCATTGAAGAGCTGATTCACTACCGTGAGCACTTTATTCAGCTCTAGGCAGCGGCCCCATCTGTTGTCTTGACGGGTCTGCCTCCATGTCCTCGGATCGCAAGCGTTCAAGAGCGTCAACACAAATAGTGCTTGGTAAAAACCCGAGCCTGTGCCATAATCCATGGGTTCGTCCTTGATGACGAACTCGCGCATCTACCTCACACCTTGGGTATTCCGAACTGGTTTACCAAAATCGCTTGGATCGAACATCCTTTAGCGCTGTGCTCTGTTTGAAGGTTGATGTTGTCACAACCTTTGATGGAGCCCTCACCTGTTGGTGGGCGGAGTAAACATGTACGAGTCTCTCGAGATCGATAGCAACGCTATTGCCCAATCTGAATCCTTTCCCCGTGAAGATCATGCCAAGACACCCTTGCTCGATGAGCCAATGGGTGAGGCGATCCAAAGTACGGCACACCCAGAGCACACCCAACACGCCAGTGTAGAAGCGGTGTCCGAACCCACCCCTCCTCAAGAAACCAAACCCAATCCATTTCAACAATTGGGTTTGAAGCGCGAGCTCTTGGCCGCTGTGTTTGACCTCGGCTACACCACACCGACCCCAGTCCAAGTGAAGGTCATCCCTTTGGCGATGAAAAACTCGCACGATGGTGGACACACTGATTTGATGGTGTCGTCCCAAACAGGCAGCGGCAAGACAGCGGCGTTTTTGTTGCCTGTGATTCAAACTTTGCTCGAGCAAGCGCGTGAGCGCGAAGTGGCCGAGGCACAAGCGTTTGATGCGCAAGTCGCAGCTGCACTGGCTGCAGGTACGCCTGCCCCCAAGCGCGCCAAGCGCAAAGACCCCACCAACCCGCGTCACTTCAAGGCTGCCACCCCAGGTGCCTTGGTGCTGTGTCCCACGCGCGAGCTCGCGCAGCAAGTGGCGCACGACGCGATTGGATTGGTCAAGCACTGCAAAGGCATTCGCGTGGCCACGGTGGTCGGTGGTATGCCCTATGCGTTGCAAATTGCAAAATTGCAAAATGCCGATTTGGTGGTGGCCACTCCAGGTCGTTTAATCGATCTGCAACGCTCCATGCACATCAAACTCGAGGACGTTCAGTTCCTCGTGGTCGATGAGGCCGATCGCATGCTCGACTTGGGCTTCTCGGATGACTTGGCTGAGATCAACCAGCTCACCATTGAGCGGCGTCAAACCATGATGTTCAGTGCCACCTTTGCACCTCGCATCCAGAGTCTGGCCGCGCGCGTGATGAGAAAGCCCCAACACATTCAAATCGACACTCCCCAAGAGCGCCACAACAACATCAAACAATTGTTGTTTTGGGCTGACAACTCTCAGCACAAAAGAAAACTCTTGGACCATTGGTTGCGCGACACCAGCATTGAGCAGGCCATCGTTTTTGCCAGCACTCAAGTCGAGTGCGATGGCTTGGCGGCTGATTTGCAGCAAACTGGTTTTTCAGCGGTCGCTTTGCACGGCGCTTTGAGCCAAGGCTTGAGAAATCGCCGCTTGATGGCATTGCGCAATGGTCAGGTGCAGTTCTTGGTCGCCACCGATGTGGCAGCCCGTGGCATTGATGTGCCCTCCATCTCGCATGTCTTTAATTATGGTTTGCCCATGAAAAGCGAAGACTACACCCACCGCATTGGCCGTACGGGCCGTGCGGGACGCGACGGCCTGGCCGTGACTTTTGCTGAGTTCAGGGATCGCCGCAAAATTCAAGACATCGAACATTTCACCCGCCAACCCTTGCCCACCGAAGTGATTGCGGGCCTCGAGCCCTCACAGCGCAGCGAGAGACCGCGGGGCTTTGATGACGCTCGCCGTGGTGCACCTCCAAGAGGTCGCGGCAGACCCTTTGGCGGTGGCGGTGGCGGCGGCTTTGCCGGCGCCAGAGACGGTGGCTTTAGAGATGCGGGTCCCAGAGAAGGCGGCTTCAGAGATGCGGCCCCCAGAGATCATGCACCCAGGGACGGCGCACCTCGCTCGAGCGCAGGTCGAGACTTCGCGCCTCGGGATGTGTTTGCCCCTCGCCCCCAAGCCCCACGAGGTGCTCAAGCCCACAAGCCTGGCGCTCACAAGGGCGGACCGTCTAAAAGCTTCAAGCCCAAGAGCCATTAAGGTTGGCGGCTCTTGCCATGCCGCTCTTGAGAGAAGTGCTCAAGGCCTGTGTGGCCTTTGACTGATGGCCTGAGCCTTTGTGTTTCAGGCCATTTTTTTGGCGTGCAGTTGTGTGACCTCGTGCATCCCCTGATGGTAGGTGCCTTCGTTCAATTCGCGCGCGCACTCTTGGCCCGTCACCAGCAGCAGCGGTTCAATATCGCGCACCAAGGTGGCCAATCCTGGGTAGCGTTCACTCTCGGGGCTTGATCTCTCATGCTTGGTCTCCAAGATGAAGTGGCCCTGCGCACTCAATGCCTGATTCAATCCCGCATACAACCGCTCTCGGGTGGGTTTGCTCGGCTGAAAGAAAATCGCCACGATCAAGTCCCAGCTCTTGCCCACCGCCTCAAGCGCCAGCGAGTCATTCGAATTGAAGTCGTAATCGTTCAAGTCCATGAGCGTGTATTGGAGAGCGACCCCACACGTTTGGGCCCATTGCAAAGCCTTCTTGCGCGCTTGGGCGGAGAAGTCCAGGCTGGTGACCTCGAACCCAAGTTGAGCCAAATAAACCCCATTTCTGCCTTCACCGTCGGCCAAGCACAAGGCGCGTCGACCCTTGAAATGCCCCCAAGTTGTGCGCAAGGCGTCGACCTCTTGGCGTAAAAAATCATTGGGCTCTTGGCCATAGGCCCAAGGCAGCGACGCATAGCGCTCATCCCAGAACTGGGCTTGGGAGCTATTTAAGGGGGGTGCCCCCTGTGGCTGAGGATGGGGGTGGTGAGTTGGGTGTTCAGAGGGATTGGACATGGGGGTGGTTTTGCGGTGGGGCGCTTGCACGCGATTGGAGTCGCCACAGTGAAGTGATCTCACGGTGACGCGCTTGGTAAAACGCATCGTGGGTGTCGGCAGATTTGGGGTGAGTGGCTTGTGTCTGTAAGTGTCCCACGACCTCGAGTCCTGCTGCTTCAATCCAACGCGCGAGCTCGCCTGGGGCACGAAGACCGAGTCGCTCGGCCAAGTCCGACATGATCAGCCAGCCTTCCCCTTGGGGTGTCAAATGTGCAGACAGGCCATTGAGAAAGCCTTTGAGCATGGCACTCTCAGGATCAAAAACTGCCCGCTCCAGGTGGCTTCTGGCTTTGCCCGGCAGCCATGGTGGATTGCACACAATCAACGCGCTCGCTTCATCGGCAAAGAGAGAGGTGTGCAGGAGTTGCACGCGATCGGTGAGTCCCAAGCGTTTGAAATTATCGGCTGCGCACTGCAAGGCTCGCTCTTGGGTATCGGTGGCAATGACCCGCTCGACACCCCGCGACAACAAGATGGCGCTGAGCACCCCAGTGCCCACACCCACGTCTTGCGCGGTGGAGTGGGCCAGCAGTGCGCTTGGCAAGGGGGCTGTTTTCACCAGCTGGAGGTACTCGCCTCGCACGGGTGCAAAGACACCATAGTGGGGGTGTATGCGAGGGGCCTCGAGCTCGGGTGCAAGTGCGCCTGAATGGGGTGAGGGGTCTTTTATCAAGGCTGGAATCGATAGGCCTTTTTTGCGCCACTCGTGCGCACCGATGTATCCCAAGAGCTCCTTCAAGGACAGCAGCAAGAGGGGTGTTTGCTCAAGGGGCAACGCATCGGTGGGAGTCACTGCATCGCTTCGCCCCCAAACGGCACTCAATGCGTCTTGGACCGTTGGCGCGCGATTCAATCCTATTGTGTAATCGACTCGCACGGGGATGAGCAGTTTGTTCAGGAGGTTCAACTGCTGCGAGCGGTGAAGGCGCTGCACTTGAAACGCCTGAGCGGTGCTAGCGAGATCGTCGCTGCCACTGGGTTGGGCAGGTTTTTTCGAGGGGCGTGGTTCCAGCCGTTTTTGCAGTGCCACCAGCAATTGTTTGGCATTTTGAAAATCGCACAACCACACCATGGCGACGTTTTGACGCGCCCACTGCAGTGCCGTGTTGGCATTGATCTCGCGCGTGATGAGCATCCAGGCCTGGGCAGGAGCGGCATTGCTCTCGGTTTTCCATTGCCAACACGCTGGCAAGGCGTCAAGCCGCTTGAAGCCCTCGTCTGGCAGGGGCCGCGTCGGGCGGTCAGCCCCGGAGGTGATGGTGCTCAACTTCTTGCCGCGGTGGGGTGGGTGTGGGGAGCCGAAATGATGCCTTGGTCCAAGAGCCCTTGGATTTGGCTGGCGGTGAGACCAAGCCCCTCGAGGGTCTTTAAGGTGTGC
Source organism: uncultured Burkholderiales bacterium (assembly GCA_903844385.1). Taxonomy (GTDB): domain Bacteria; phylum Pseudomonadota; class Gammaproteobacteria; order Burkholderiales; family Burkholderiaceae_C; genus Limnohabitans. The sequence goes on along the minus strand of CAIMTJ010000048.1, from coordinate 42,226 downwards.
TCGCCCAATTGTGGAGCCAATTGGGTGTGCACGCCAGGTGTGCGGCTGAGTTTGGGGACGATGCCAGGCACTTCAAAGCTCGTTCCATCGGGCAAGGTGAGGTTTTGCAGCATGCCGCGAGCGCGGTAGTGGGGGTCTTTGGCAATGTCGGCCACGGTGTAAATTTGTCCCGCTGGCACTTGCGCGCGCTCAAGGGTTTCAAGCACATCGCCCACGGTGCGGGTTTGACTCCACTCTTGGATGGCCGCATCAATTTCTGCCACCCGTTTGACGCGTCCAGTGTTGCTCGCCAATGCCGGGTCTTGAGCGAGATCGTCACGTCCGATGGCACTCATGAGGCGTTTATAGATAGAGTCCCCGTTGCCTGCAATCAAGGCATAGCGGTCCTCAAGACAGCGGTAGGCGTTGGTCGGGGCGATGCCTGGCAGCGCCGAGCCTGCCGCTTCACGCACGAGTGCCTTGGCGCTGTATTCGGGCAATAAGCTCTCCATGCAATTGAAGACCGCTTCGTACAAAGCCACATCAATGACTTGGCCCAAACCAGAGCGCTCGCGCTCGTGCAGTGCAATCAGCACACCGATCACCCCGTGCAAAGCCGCCAAGGTGTCACCAATGGAGACGCCCACCCGCACGGGCACTCGACCGGGCTCGGCTGTCAAATGACGCAGCCCTCCCATCGCTTCGGCAATGACCCCAAACCCGGGTTTGTCTTTGTAGGGACCGGTTTGTCCGTAGCCACTGATGCGCAGCACAATCAAGCGCGGGTTGATCTGCTGCAATTCATCGGGCCCGAGTCCCCATTCTTCGAGCGTGCCAGGTCGAAAATTCTCAATCATGACGTCCGTGTCGATGATCAACTGTTTGACGATCATTTGCGCTTTGGGGTGACGCAAATCCATGCTCAGGGACTTTTTGTTGCGCGACTGCACTTGCCACCAAAGCGAGGTGCCCTCGTGCAAGACGCGCCATTGGCGCAAAGGGTCCCCGGTGTTGAGGGATTCAATTTTCAAAACCTGCGCACCAAAATCGGCGAGTGTTTTGGCAGCAAAAGGGCCTGCAATCAGTTGACCGAGCTCGAGTACTTTGAGCTCGCTCAAGGGTCCTGCAGTGCCCTGAGGGGAGGTTGATGGGTGAGGGGTGTCAGCAGTAGGGGCGGTGGTCATGAGAAGAATCTAAAGAAATGGACTCGTTCAAAAAAGTCAAACAATGAACAATCGGTCGCGCGCCGATCCTGCCGACGATGCTAACAGAGCGCATTCGTTTTTGGGAGCAAGGTTTTTCCCCAATTCTTGCTCGTGGGTGCATTTGACTGGGCCATTCACACTTGCGAGATAATGACAGCACTTTGGCAGATCAGCTCACCAGGTTCCATGGCCCTCTTATTTTTGATCGTTTATTTCTCCATTCTTGCGCTTGCCATTCGCTATAAAACGCGTGAGGTCAATGGGCGGTGGTGGTTCTTTTTAAGGGCGTTCTTTCCGAATTGGAAGTTCTTCCATGCCGTGGGTTATGCGCCGCGCCTCTATATGAGAGCAATGGCGACAGACCGCTCCTGGGGTCCTTGGCAGCTGATGTACCCCAGACAGACCCGGCGCTGGCACCACCTCTTTCATAACCCGAATGTCAACCTTGAGCTCGCTTCACAAAACCTGGTGGAGCACTTGGTCGCCGATCTCAATGCCTTGGCCGATGGGCAAGATGCCAGGCCCTTGGTGATTTACCAAATGGTGGAGAACCGAGTGCGCGTTGATTTGGATCGGCAAACTCACGATCTCCACCCCCATCCCCATCCGAATGGTCCCGTTGTTGAGGCCTTTGAGTTTGAGCTCAGGATGGAGTTGCCCGCTTTGGCCTTTGGGGATTCACCCCGAGACACCCAAGTGATGCTGGCCTCAGGCCCGTTGCCAAGGTGATGGTGACCTTGAGCCTGGAGAGCGCCATCCGAGGCGTGCAGCTGCTCTTGGGCTGGAGCGTTCTCATTCAAAGCGTGGAGTACCTGAGAATGCAATCGGCTTTGCAGGCTTTTGGCGAACAAGGGGTATGGCGCTGGTCGCTGCAGGAGCGGGAAATGCCAACCCGTGCGCCATGGTTTTTGTCATCTGTGGGTTGGCTTTTTGCGCCTATTCAGCTCCAGGTCTTGTTTTGGCTGAGGGCTTTGAGTGCCCTGTGCTTGATGGTGGGGCTCACGGGTGTCGTGCTGATGGCCTTCTTGTTTGTCAGCACCGTGCTGCTGCTGTTTCGCTTCCGAGGGGCCTTCAATGGCGGGAGTGACTTCATGACCTTGGTGGTGGTGAGCGGACTTTTTTTATCCGACGCCTTCGCGCCATGGGTAGGAGGCGAGAGCGCTCACCATGCGGCCCTGTGGTACATCGCGCTGCATGCGTTGTCGTCTTACTTTGTCTCCGGTTGGGTCAAACTCAAACGTGCCGAGTGGCGCAGCGGAGAAGCCTTGGTGATTTTTCTCGACGCCGGTATTTACGGACCCTTGGGGCGCAACAGCGTTTTTCGCCATCGTCATGTGGCCAGACTGTGCAGTTGGAGTTTTATGCTCTGGGAGGCCTTGTCGCCCGCGATCTTGATAGGACCGATGGCTGCGCTCTTGTTTTGCGCGGTGGCCACGGTGTTTCATTTCTTGGTGTTTTGGTATTTCGGCTTGAACCGTTTTTTTTGGGCTTGGATGGTGACCTTTCCCGCCTTGGTGTATTGTTCAGGATGGGCCGCCAGTTTTTAGTGATCGATCCGGCGCCGGGGTGAAGTCTCACGTGAGCGCCAACAACCAGGAGAATTGTTTTGAAGCCACACAGTCCCGAATGGTTCAACGCCATGTACAACAACCGTGATTTGGTACCCAAGTCCGTGGAGCATTTGCAGTGGTGGCAAGAGTCCTCGCGCCGCGTTTTGGCCGATCGTGCCCACCCCCGTATCGAGTTGGCCTATGGCCATGCAGAGCATGAAAATTTGGATATTTTCACCCCGGAATTCAAAACCGGTCGTGGTATCAGTCCTGCGCGCTTAGGCGCTAGAAAGCGCCCCGTGTTGGTCTTTATCCATGGTGGCTATTGGCGCAGTTTGAGCAAAGAGGACCAGTCATTTTTGGTGCCGTATTGGTCCGCACTGGGTGTGGTGAGCGTGGTGCCCAACTACGCCTTGTGTCCGAGTGTGAGCATCAAGCACATTGCTGTGCAAATGGTCAATGCCTTGGCTTGGATCTACCGGCACATCGATCAATTTGGGGGTGACCCTGACAACATCCATGTGGTGGGACACTCGGCTGGTGGCCATTTGGCAGCGCTTTTGTTGACAACACGCTGGGCCGAAGTGGGCGCACACTTAGGAGTGCATTTGCCCACGCACTTGATTCAAAGTGCCATGTCCATTTCAGGCTTGCACGAGCTCGAGTCGATTCGGTTGACCCCATTTTTGAACGAAACCCTGCACTTAAGTGCCGCCGATGCCTTGGCGCTCAGCCCGGCCATGCTGCCCGCTCCCCAAGGGAATCGGCTGGTGAGTGTGGTGGGCAGTTTGGAGAGCGAGGAGTTCAAGCGCCAATGCCAGTTGATCCAATCGAGTTGGGGCAAGGCGGTGGTGCCCGTGAGTGAGCAGCTCCAGGGCCTGCACCACTTCTCCATCTTGGAGAGTTTTTCAGACCCGCGTTCGCGGTTGATGGAATTGCTCAAGGAGTCCTTGCGACTGTGAAGAGCGCTTTCTCGCTCACGCGTGGGGCTCAGCCTGTGGGTGGGCTTCCAGCGTCCAGAGATACGTTTTTTTGTCCACTCCAGCGGCGTATCCGGTGAGGCTGCCGTTGGAGCCCCCAACGCGGTGACAAGGCACCACCAACGCCCAGGGGTTTTTGCCGACCGCCGAACCAACGGCGCGAGCGGCCAAGGGGCGGGCGATTTGTCGGGCCAATTCACCGTAGCTCACTTTTTGCCCCCAAGGGATGTCCAAGAGTGCGCGCCAGACCTGGTGTTCAAAAGCCGTCCCCCAAGCACTCCAATCGAGTGGCAGTGGCGTGGAGGGTGGGCGCTTGGCGAAGTAGTCGTCCACCCAAGACTGAACCCGATCATGCAGTAAGCGGTCGGGGTGATGGGGTCCGGCCGGGGTCCAAAGCCGAGCGTTCAACGGGAAATGGGCTTGGTGCTTGAACCACAAGCCGCACACTCCCATGGAGGTGCAAGCGAGCAACAGGTCTCCCAGTGGCGATGAGACGCGAGAAATGCTGGGTGTGAGGGTCAAAGAACGCTTCATGGCGAACAACTTTCTAGGGCTAAACACATCGATACGCAGTGTATTGGATTTTGCATCTGGCCATGCTCGAGCGTCTCGAACTCGCTCTACAATCAGGGCATGAAATTCAACCCCCATGTCTTCAAGGCCTACGATATTCGTGGTGTCGTTCCCGCTCAAATTGATGAAAAGTTCGCTTTTCACTTGGGGCTGGCCTTTGGTACTTTGGTCAAATCCCTGGGCGAAGAGAAGGTTTGTGTTGGGCGGGATGGTCGCTTGAGTGGGCCGTCATTGCTCTCGGCCTTGTCCAGCGGCTTGGTGCAAGCGGGCTTGGAGGTGATCAATATCGGCCAGTGCACCACCCCCATGCTTTATTTTGCTGCGCACACCTTGAGCGAGAGTGGTATTCAAATCACGGGCAGCCACAATCCCAAAGACTACAACGGCTTTAAGATGGTGGCCAAGGGGCGTGCGCTTTACGGCGAGGATATCCAAAACCTTCAAGAAACCATGCAGTTGAGCCGCTTGGCTGAACTGGCCTCCGACAGTGCCCCCACGGGCCACGGTTTTGAGCATCAGGTGAACGTGCTGCCCAGTTACCGCAAACGCATCTTGGGCGACATCCATTTGAGCCGCCCCATGAAAATTGTGGTGGACTCGGGCAATGGGGTCGCGGGCGCAACGGCGCCGGCTATTTTTCGCTCCCTGGGTGCGGAGGTGATTGAGCTCTTTAGCGAAGTCGATGGGAATTTTCCCAATCACCACCCTGACCCGAGTAAGCCCGAGAATCTCAAAGATTTGATCGCGGCCATTGAGCTGCATGGCGCTGAGTTGGGCTTTGCCTTTGATGGCGATGGTGACCGACTGGGGGTGGTGACGCGCGAAGGACACAACATTTACCCCGACCGGCAAATGCAGTTGTTTGCCCAAGATGTGCTCGAGCGCGTGCCCGGTGCCCACATTATTTTTGATGTCAAATGCTCCCAGCGCTTGGGACCCGCCATTGCCCGTGCGGGTGGCAAGCCCTTGATGTACAAGACCGGTCACTCGCTCATCAAAGCCAAAATGAAGGAGCTCGACGCGGCTTTGGGCGGAGAGATGAGCGGTCACATTTTCTTCAAAGAGCGGTGGTACGGGTTTGATGACGGGACCTATGCGGGAGCACGCTTGCTCGAGATTTTGTCACGCTCACCGCACGCGAGCGCCGTGCTCAATGCCTTGGACAGCAGTTGCTCAACGCCTGAGCTCAACGTGGCCATCCAAGAAGGCCAAGCGCCTGCGCTCATTGCAGCCTTGCTCTTGCGGCTTGAAGAACAGGGCCTACCCTCGCTTGATCATCAGCCCAATCTTTTCACTATTGATGGCGTGCGGATCGATTGGGACGATGGCTTTGGTCTCATCCGCGCCTCCAACACCACCCCCGTCTTGGTGCTTCGTTTTGAAGGGCACAGCGAGGCATCCCTCGCTCGCATTGAGCACGACATGATGCACTTGCTCAGGCACGTGTTGCCCGATGTGCGCATTTTAGAGGCGCAACATTGAGGGTGTTGTTGGTCAAGCTCTCCTCCTTGGGAGATGTGATCCACACCTTGCCTGTTGTCCATGATTTGCACCAGGCCTTTCCTGGCATTGAGATCGATTGGGTGGTGGAGCCGTCCTTTGCCAGTGTGCTTCAAATGCATCCGGGTTTGCGTCGAATCGTGCCTTGTGCCTTAAGAGAGTGGCGACGAGCACGCTTTAACGCCACAGCACGCGCTCAAATGCGAGCGTTTTGGTCTCTCCTGCGGCAAGAGAGTTATGACGCGGTGTTTGATCTGCAAGGCCTGAGCAAATCGGCCCTGGTGGCCAGAGTGGCCAAACTCTCGCCTCAGGGGGTGCGGTTTGCCATGGCCAATCGCACCTTGGGCTCGTCCTATGAGCCGCTCACGCGTTGGCTGGCGCAGCAGTCGATTGCCCTGAACCCGCGGCTGCATGCCCTGCAGCGCGCCAGGCAGCTGTGCGCCCAGGCGCTTCACTACAACTTGCCAGGGGTCTCGAGCTACGGCTTGGTGGTTCCTCGCGCCAATGCCCGCGCCCATACAAGCGCCGCTGCCTCGCCAGGTTTTCCCCAGACACTGGAGCGTCGGGTGGCCTTTTTGATGGGCACTTCTCGCAGCGACAAAACCTGGCCCTTGTCGCACTGGGTTGAGCTGGGCGAGCGGTTCAATGCCAGCGGCTTTGAAGTTTGCTTCGTGCATGGCAGCCAAAGCGAGCTAGAGCAGTGTGAGCGAGTCGCGGCTCAATTGGTGAGGGCCACCATTTGGCCGCGGTCCACATTGATTGAGCTCGCGCAAGGCTTGATGCAAACCGTGGGTGCTGTGGGCGTGGACAGTGGCTTGAGCCATTTGTCGGTGGCGCTGGATTTGGTGCACGTGCAAATTTACCGTTTTGATACAGCTTGGAGAACGGGACCCTTGGATTGTGCTTATCAACGCAGTGTTTTTCAGCCCCAAGTGTGCTCACAGGCGAGTCGTCAAGTCACCTCTTGCGAGGGTGAAGCGGCTGAGAATGCCCATCAGTCTCACCCGGCTCACCAGGCTCACCAGGCTCACAAAGCGTCGCAACGCTTACCGAGCGTTGCAGTGGATGAGGTGTGGCTCACCTGGTGCCAATGTCTGGACGCCAAGGCGGCAAGCGCGCTTTCAACTGGCGTTGCAAGAGTCGCACCCAGCCCCTTGGAGAGATGAAGATGTCCGCACTGGAGCGCCTGACTTTTGAACTCTACGGCGTGATGATGCGTCTGCTTTGCCCCTGGGTCAAGCGCCGTTTGGCCCGTCGTGCGGTGAGTCAACCCTTGTTGGCTTTGCAAGTGCAAGAGCGCTTTGGGGTCTACGACAAGCGCTTTTCAGACAATGGGGGCAAGGCTTTTCGCATCTGGGTGCATGCGGTCTCCTTGGGCGAGACACGCGCAGCGGGGCTGCTCATGCGTGCGCTCAGACACGCGAACCCCGAGGTTCGATTCTTGCTCACCCACAGCAGCGCCACCGGTCGAGCAGAAGGCGAGGGCTTGCTGGGTCCGGGTGACTTGCAAGTCTGGCAGCCTTGGGATGCGCTTGCAGGTGTAGAGCGCTTCTTGGACCACTTTCAGCCCCAACTCGCCCTCATGATGGAGACTGAAGTGTGGCCCAACTGGGTACATGGGTGCCAGGTGCGTGGCATTCCCCTGTGTTTGGTCAATGCCAGATTGAGTGAAAAAAGTGCTCGCTCGGCCCAGCGTTTGGCTTGGTTGGCCAAGCCAGCTTACAGAGGGTTGACAGCGGTGTGGGCACAAACCTCAGCCGATGCCCAGCGTCTGAAGTCCCTGGGTGCTCCTGTTGTTGGGGTGCTTGGCAACCTCAAATTTGATGCCAAACCGAATGCCGAGCAAGCCCGGATGGGGCACGATGCACGAGGGGCGAGAGCGCAGGAAGGCGGTGCTGTGATCACGCTTGCGAGCTCACGTGAGGGCGAAGAGGCTTTGTTTTTAGAGACGCTCGTGGCCTGGCCCATGGAGATTGGCCACCGGGCAACTTACCTCGTGGTGCCGCGACACCCCGAGCGCTTTGACAGTGTTGCCAAGGCCATGGAGGACTTGGGGTTTGAGGTGGTGCGTCGCAGCAGTTTGCACAGCTTGCCAGCGTTTGCCGCCTTGATTCACCAATCCTGTCTCCTCGACCATCAAGCGCATGAGGGCTCTGCGCGCAAGCGGCCTCGAATGTTTTTGGGGGACTCCATGGGAGAGATGAATTTCTACTATGCATTGACCAACGTTGCATTGATGGGGGCCACCTTCAAGCCCTTGGGTGGTCAAAACTTGATTGAAGCTTTGGCCAACGCGTGTCCCGTGGTCCTGGGTCCGCACACCTTTAATTTTCAAGACACCTCCACCATGGCCGTGAAGGCGGGTGTGGCACGCTCGAGCTTGAGCATGCAAGAGGGCTTGCAAACGGCCTTGAACTGGGTGAAGGCTCGTGAGGAGTGGCTAGACGCGAGCGAGCGTTGTGTGGACTTCATACAAGCCCACCAAGGGGCTAGCGAGTCCTTGGTGGACGCTTTGGCCGTGTATTTGCCCCAGTCTTAAGGCGCGAGGTGAGGCCGTTGGTGCTCAAGGGGTGAGCATGTTGTTCAATTGAAGCAAATCCTTGGGCTCTAAGGTGCCGTTGGCTTGTTTGAGCTTGAGTTGTCCCATCAATACCGAGTATTTGGCGGTGGCCAAATCGCGTTGTGTTTGATAGAGCTGGCTTTGTGCGTTCAACACATCAATGTTGATGCGAACGCCTACACGGTAGCCCAATAAGTTCGATTCCAAGGCGAGTTGACTCGAGTTCAACGCCGCTTTGAGCGCGCCGACTTGGCCAATGCCAGACAGGAGGTTCAAATAGGCGGCGCGCGTGGATTGGGCCGCTGCACGTTTGGCGAAATCCAAGTCGTGATGGGCCTTGTCCATCAACTCGGCAGTTTCACGCACACGGTTGGTGGTGGTAAATCCTGCAAACAAGGGCACGTTCAACACCACGCCTATCGATTTGTTCTGGATGTGCGAGCTCAGTGAGGAGGTGCCCGAATTGGATGTGCCACCCACATTGCGTGTGCCCCCCATGCTCGCGGCCAAGTCCAAGGTGGGCAGGTGGGCCGATTTGGCCCGGTCAACTTCCAAGGTGGCGATCTCCAGGGCAAGTTGGGCGATTTGAATATTGGGGCTGGCTTCTAGGGAAGTGTTCACCCAAGACTCCAAATTTTGCGGCGTCAACGATTCAATGGCGGCCGACAGCGCCAAGGCAACCGGTTGGGTATTGCTTTGACCCACAACTTGATCCAATGCGAGTTTTTTGACGCGCTGGTCGTTTTCTAAAGAGATTTCTTGCGCCTTGATCAAGTCCAGGCGCGCTTGCGCCTCCTGGGTGTCGGTGATGGTGGCGCTGCCCACTTCAAAATTGCGTTTGGCCGAGGCGAATTGTTCCGTGATCGCGGTCTTTTGTGCTCGAATTGACGCCAAGCTGTCTTGGGAGGCCAAGACGTCAAAGTAGGCCTGGCTCAGACGCAAGAGCAAATCTTGCTCCGCCGCGACCAACTGTGCAACCGACTGGGCGAGTTGGCTCCTGCTTTGTAAGTAAGAGTCATAAAAGCCTGGACGGTAGAGCGGTTGGATGGCCGAGAAGGTGCCCACATGAGTGCCATACCAGCGCTGGTAGGGGACCACATTTTGGCTCATCGAGATGGTGTCGGGGGTGTAGTCGGTCAAAGTATGCGCCGAGTTCGCCACAAAGTTGATGTTGGGCAGGAGTGCTCCCCACGCTTGATCGGCTTTGAACCGGTTGGCACGGTATTGGGCCGATGCCGAGAGATAGGAAGCGTCAAAATTTTTCGCTGCATCGTACAAGCTCACCAAATTTTGAGCTGACGCGGGCGAGGCCATGACCAAGGCCAAGGGCAGGGTGATGGCCCAAAGGATGCGCTTCATAAGGAATTTTCCATACAGGTGTGAGGCGAGAGGTGGAGGAGGTGGTGGTGGTGGTGATGGTGATGGTGCCACCAAGACGTGGGTTCAGTATTGGGCAATTTGAGGATCGATTTCTTGAGACCAAGCATGAATGCCCCCTTGGATGTTGATCAAGGTTTGAAAGCCTTGTTTCTCCAAATAGCTCGCCACTGCAAAACTGCGCGATCCATGGTGACACAGCAAGGCCAGCGGTCTTTGCGTGTCCAAGGTGGCAGCTTCTTGCGGCACCGTTTGCATGGGCCAGTGCACCATGTCAAAGCCCTGGGCTTGAACGTGAGCGGCTTCGAACTCCCAGCCTTCACGCACATCAATCAACAAGGGCAAGGGACTGCTCGAATGGTGCGATTGCACCCAATCTAAAAAAGCTTTGGGGCTCAATTGCTCAATCATGGTGGGTGGGGCGTTGTGACATTTAAAAATGGAAGGCCGAGGATTCTGCAAAACCGTGCAAGCGAGGTGCCATGGTATCCCACAGGGGCACGCTATCCCATTGGGTCTCACTTTGTCGGGTCACCAAGGTGGCTTGCATGAGGGGTTCTTGGCCAAAAATACCAAGCAGCCTGCCGCCAATCTCCAGCGCTTGGAGCAAATGCTCAGGCGCATGTGCGGTCGAGCCACCCATCAAGATGGCATGAAAGCGCTGGTTCACGGCGTCCTTTGAGCTCGCATCTTGGGTGAGCACGTGCGCGTTGCTCAGGCCTTCAAGCTTCAAGGTCGCCTGCGCCGTTTGTGCCAGTTGGGGGTCTATTTCCAGCCCCACGACTTGTTTTGCCAGGTGCGCCAATAAGGCGGTGGTGTAGCCTGTGCCGCAACCGACATCGAGCACACGCTCATGAGCCTTGACCCCCAGGTCTTGCACCAACCTGGCTTGAATGATGGGGCTGAGCATGTGCTCATGGCTTGAGATAGGAATGGGACTTTCTGTGTAGGCCAAGGCTTGGTAAGCCACGGGCACAAAACGCTCTCGCTCGATTAACTTGAATGTGTCCAAGATTTGGGGCTCGAGCACGTGCCAGGTTCTGATTTGTTGCTCGATCATGTTGAATCGAGCTTGTTGTGCGTTCAAAGACCACTCCTTTGTGCGCGCCCAAGGCGGGCTGCTGCTTGGGGCTTATTTTAACGCCCCTGCGCGTGCACTGTGTTGGGCTGCTGCGCGTGAGTGCTCACGCTGGCGGCCCCCCTTTGAAGTGGCTGACTCTCGCGGGTGTGTGGCGCTCAGCCAGGTGTCCTTGTCCGTCCTGAGCGGGCACTCAAGCCAGTGCAGCCAGTGCGATGACCACAGCAATGACCACAGCAATGACAAATAAGAGTAGTTAAGTAGTCTTTTTGGGAGCGTGACACTGTTACGGTGTCAAAATAAGACGCTTGAGCGGACCGCCTTCAACCGCGGGGTCTGGAGAAACAGGCCTGGTGAGGGTTTTCAATTAAAATATGTTCTAGATCAAAAGTAAAAAAACAAGGGATGTGCCATGAGAAAAACAATCAACACCAGCGTCCTAGGTCTTGCTCAACTCGCTTTGGGCGCTTGCATGCTTTGTGGCGCCTTTCAATGGGCCTTGGCAGATCAAGAGCCCGAATCCAAAGTGACGGGCAATATGTCGATCATGAGCGACTACCGCTTTCGTGGGTTTACCCAAACCAATTTCGGTCCAGCCCTGCAAGGGGGACTGGACTGGGAGCACCGCAATGGCTTGTATGTGGGCAACTGGAACTCCAATGTGGCCCAAGACTTGTACAACGGAGCGTCCTTGGAGATGGACTTCTATGGCGGCTTGAAAGGCGAGTGGGCCAGCCTCATGGGGACAGGTTACGACATCGGTGCCATTTATTATGGTTATCCCAAGAGTGGCTCCAATTCTGCACAAAACTCCCTCCTCACCAACAACACGGCCATCAACAACACCGAAGTGTATGTGGGCTTGAGCAATGGCCCCTTGTCTTTGAAGGTGAACCTCGCCACGGCCGACTATTTCAAAATGGCCTCCAGCGTGGGTTCTCATTTGTCAACCAAGGGCACCACCTACATTGACCTGGGGTATTCGCAACAGTTTGTGGGCTTGGTTTTTGGTGCGCACGTGGGCCTGTTGTCGCTCAAAAAATACAACCAGTTCTTGCAAGCCTCTGACGTCGGCTCCGTTGCACTCACCCCCTCCGTTGCCGATTACAAATTGAGTATTGGCAAGGATTTTGGTGGGAACGCGGTGGTTTCAGCCTATTACTACAGCACCTCCAAGCGCGGTTATTTTCAGACCGATGCCTATGGTGTGCGTTCTGCTGGCAAGCCCGGTTTGACACTGGGTTTTACCAAAGGTTTCTGACCCAGCAGCAGACTTGACGCTTGCTTTGATCGGGCTCAATGAGCTGGAAGAGTTGAATTTTTTAACGAGGTGTTCATCCATGTCGATCAAGTCCATCACTTTAGGGGGCGGGTGCTTTTGGTGTCTGGAGGCGGTTTTTGATCGGCTTCAAGGCGTCGTCGATGTGGTGTCTGGCTATTCGAATGGCCATACCTTGAACCCCTCGTATGAGGCGGTTTGTTCGGGTCAAACCGGTCACGTGGAGGTCGTTCAATTGCGCTACGACAGCAGCATCATTGGTTTGGAAGAGGTGCTGCAAGTCTTTTTTGTGATCCATGACCCCACCACCTTGAATCGCCAAGGCAATGACGAAGGAACCCAATACCGCAGTGGTATTTACTGGGAAGATGAGTCCGATCTCGAGGTCATTGAAAAGGTGTTGGCTGAGCTCAAAGACCAGCGCGCCTATGCTTCACCCATCACCACCGAAGTGCTGGCGCTCAAGAATTTCAGTCGCGCCGAAGACTATCACCAGGACTATTTTGTCAACCATCCCAATCAGGGCTATTGTGCCTATGTGGTGGCGCCCAAAGTGGCCAAATTCACCCAGACCTTTGCCTCCCGACTGAAAGTCTGAGCCTGGCGTTACTGGGTCTAGGGCGCCAAGCGCTCGACGTGCCACTGGGCACTCGCGCCCGGCTCGCCATGACGTTGGTAGCGAATCCGGTCGTGCAAACGACTGGGGCGTCCTTGCCAAAACTCCCAACACTCTGGAATCAAACGATAACCACCCCAATGCGCCGGGCGTGGGATGGGTTGCTGGTCATACAGATGCTCGAGTCGGCTGACCTCGTTTTGGAGTTGCTCGCGACTTTGGAGCACTTGGCTTTGTGCACTGGCCCAGGCTCCGATTTGTGAGCCTCTGGGGCGGGAGTGAAAATAGTCGTCACTCATAGCGTCGCTGGTTTTTTCTATCAAACCTTCAATGCGCACGGTGCGTTCGAGCTCGACCCAATGAAACTGCAAAGCCGCATGGGGGTTGCCGGCTAATTCCTGGCCTTTGCGGCTGAGGTAGTTGGTGTAAAAAATCAAGCCCTCGCTCTCCAAGCCCTTGAGCAGCACGATGCGCGTGCTCGGTCTCATGTGGCTGTCCACCGTGGCCAAGGTCATCGCCGTGGGCTCTGGGATCTGGGCCTTCAACGCTTCTTCAAGCCAAAGCTTGAAAAATGCATGGGGCGTGTCTTTGAGATGGGCGTCGTCAAGCTCAGCGAGCTCGTAGCTTTTGCGCATGTCTGCTAACGGGTTGATAGTCAATGGGTCGTCCTTGGTTTCAATCACGCCGTGCCGCTGGCTGAGCGCCAGCTTTGGGGGGGCGGCTGGGTCTTGATCTTGGTGGGTGGGGTGTCAAGATGTCTTCTCTGAAACCACCTCCCGTCAAGCCGAGTGGGGGTGTAGAAATTCTTTTTGGATCAATTCAATTTTGTAGCCATCGGGGTCGGTGACAAACGCAATGATGGTGTCGCCGCCCTTGACTGGGCCAGGTTCTCGAGTAATGGCGCCGCTAGAGGCTCGGATCTTGTTGCAAGTGGCGACAATGTCGGCCACACCGATAGCAATGTGGCCATAGGCCGTCCCAAGTTCATAGTGCTCCACGCCGTGGTTGTGGGTCAATTCCAATTCAGCTTGCTCGGGGTTGCTGCCATAGCCTAAAAACGCCAAGCTGTAGTTTTGCTCGGGGCGTTCAGTGGTTCTGAGCAAGGTCATGCCCATGACGTGGGTGTAGAAATCGATGGAACGCTGTAAATGTCCAACGCGCAGCATGGTGTGTAAAAAAAGCATGGGAATATATAAAAAATTCTATTGGTAAGGATGAATTTTAGCGGCCTTTCATCCCAGTCACGCAGGGGCAGCCTCGTTTATTGAGTCGAGTCTTGTTTTTGATCATGCGGCAGACTTTCAGCCCCCGCTGCTCTTGATTACGCAGTGGGTTTGCGATTAGACTGGGTCCATGCCCAAGTCAGTTCAAAAAAATTTTCGAGGATGACCCAATGTCTGAAAGTGACTCACCCCAACAAGAACACATTGACGTGTTGCTGCTCACCGCGCTGCCCAATTTTGTGATGAATGGTTTGCAAGCGCTTTACGAGTTGCACGACCACCACCACATCACCGACCCGGCTGCCTTTACGCGTGTGCGTGCCATGGTCGGCGGCGATGAGACCACCATCGATGCCAAGCTTCTCGCCACTTACCCCAATGTTGAGATCATCACCATCATGGGCACTCAACTCGACAAGATCGATGTGAAAGCCGCCCGCTCGCGTGGCATCCCTGTGACCTATACCCCGGAGCATTCGCCCCATGACGTGGCCGACTTGGCCTTTGGTTTGATGATCAATGCGTCTCGCAAGATCACGCAAGCCGATCGTTTTGTGCGCAACCTCGACTGGGTGGAGGGGGAGTTCCCCTTGACCAAAACCTTCAGCGGTTTGCGCTTGGGGTTGGTGGGCATGGGCGACTTGGGGCGAGCGTTGGCGGCTCGAGCCTCAGGATTTCAATTGAAGGTGAGTTATCACGACTCTGAAAGTGACGCGAGTTGTGATTTACCCTTTGTCAAATCCATCACGGACTTGGCCTCACAAGTGGACTTTTTGGTGTTGGGCAAAACGACCCCTGCGCCTCAAGGTCCATTGATCAATCAAGCGGTGCTCGACGCGCTGGGCTCCAAGGGGTATTTGATCAATGTCGGGCATGCGTCTTGGGTTGACCAAGCCGCCTTGATCAAGACGCTGCAGTCCAAAAGAATCGGTGGAGCCGCCCTGGATGTTTTTCCGCAGGCACCCAAAGTGGCCCCGGAATTCAAAAGCCTTCAAAATGTGCTGCTCACGCCCCACATCGCTTGCGCAACGCAAGAATCACGATTGGCCATGGGCGAATTGTTGTTGGCCAATTTGCACGCTCATTTTCAAGACAGGCCCTTGTTGACCCCTTGGCCCTGAAAACCCCACTCGCCAGTGCTCACGCGAGTGCAGACATCAACATCCTTGTCTTGAGGCTGCAGTTTTTCGATTCTGAAGCATAAAGTGGGCTCAAGAGCGGCCTCGGGGCAGGTGCCCCTGCTCAAGGGTGATCTTTGGCTTTTTTATCGGCCAAAGCCCCCACGACCTCCACCGCCGCCGCCACCGCTGCGTTTGCCCCCAAAGCCACCACCGGCGGGCTTGGGACCACGGGGTCGATTGCCACCGCCACCACGTCTCTCGCTCATGAGGTCGACGCTCGTACGGGTCGGATCGGGGATACTGGTTCCCTTGTTTTGATTCTTGTGACCAAAGGCGTTGACCCCATTGTGCGTGCCCAAGTGGGCGTTTTCGCGGGGTTGGTAATCCTCGTCCATCATGTGCGCACGCGGTGCATGGGGCACGTGATGGGCATCATGGGCGCCTTCACGCGGCTGGGATTGGCCCGGTCCTGGGCGTGCAGGCCCACGCGGCTTGAGGCTACCCCGTTGCTCATTGTTCCTGGGGGGAGCGCCACGACCAGCGCCACTGGGTTTGTGGGCAGGGTGAGCGCCGTCACGAGCGCCGGGGTTGGATGGGCGAGCGTATGGACTGGAGGGTTGATTGGGATCAAAGACCCGTTCACGGTTGACGTCACCGTTGGGCCTGGAGGGGCGGGTGCTCCTGGAGGGGCCATTGTTTTGAGAAGGACGGGCTTTGTTGGGACTGGCCAGTTTTTTGTCTTTGATGCGCTCCATCATCTCAAAGCGCGCGGCCTTGGCCGCCGCGGCCATCACGTCTCTAGAGGGTGCACGGCCAATGCCGCCCCAAATGGTTTGACGCCCCATGGCGATGGGCTCGGCTTTTTCGTCGGGTTCTGGGCCAAAGCCTTCTACCACTTGAACTTCGATGGTTTGGTGGGTGAAGTGCTCAATGTCGCGCATAAAACCTTCTTCATCCAAAGAGACCAAGCTCACGGCTTGTCCATCGGAGCCAGCGCGCCCGGTGCGCCCAATGCGGTGCACATAATCTTCAGAAACATTGGGAATCTCGTAGTTCACCACATGCGGCAACTCATCGATGTCGATGCCGCGAGCAGCGATGTCGGTCGCCACCAAGGCGCGAACTTCACCGCTCTTGAAGCCTTCGAGCGCTTGGGTGCGGGCCGACTGGCTTTTGTTGCCGTGCAGTGGCATGGCGCTGATGCCTTGTTTGTTCAAGTACTCGGCCACCGAATTGGCGCCAAATTTGGTGCGGGTGAACACCAAGACTTGACTCCAGTCGTGGGTTTGAATGATATGGGCGAGCAGTGCCTTTTTCTTGCCGCGACCCACCGGGTGCGCGAGTTGTTTGATGCGTTGCACCGTTGTGTTCGGGGGGGTGACTTGGATGCTCTGTGGATTTTTAAGAAGATTTTGCGCTAAATCTTTGATCTCTTGGCTGAACGTGGCAGAAAACAAAAGGCTTTGCTTTTCTGCAGGAATCAGGGCCAATATTTTTTTCACATCATGGATAAAACCCATGTCGAGCATTCGATCGGCTTCGTCCAAAATGAGCATTTGGATCGTGCCCAAATCCACATAGCCTTGTTGCTGCAGGTCAAGGAGGCGCCCTGGCGTGGCCACCAAAATATCCACGCCCCGTTTGAGGCGATCGATTTGGGGTTTCATCCCAACGCCACCAAAAATCACGCAAGAGCTCAGTTGCAAGTATTTGCCATAAGTTCGGACCGACTCTTCAACCTGGGCGGCCAATTCCCGCGTGGGGGTGAGCACCAAGGCGCGAATGCCGTAGACCCCAAATTTATTGGGTGTGCTGCGTGACATGGTCAACTTGTGCAGCATGGGCAGGGTGAACGCTGCGGTTTTGCCCGTTCCGGTTTGAGCCCCTGCGAGCAAATCATGCCCCTCTAGGACAATGGGGATGGCTTGTTCTTGAACGGGAGTGGGTGTTTCATAGCCCTGTTCTTGGACAGCTTTTAAGATGGCAGGAGCCAAATGGAGTTCTTCAAATTTCATAGTGGAGCGCCTAGTCCGGCGCATGGATCGGTCATCATTGCCATTGATAGGGGCAACCAGTAAGAGACCGGGGAACAAAAAGTGGGCGCAAAAACCGAGTGGTGTCACCGGTGCAAAGCCCGAGCAGAAATGCTGGTGTTTAGGCGACTGGTTGCCTAAACCGCCTCAATTGTCTCATGATTTCGCCCCAAGCGTGCAAATTAACGCCCGAGATCACAAAAAAACCAACACTTGCCGCTCACTTTTGTTCTAAATTTAAGAGCCAGCGCCGTGAAGCTGGGTGGGCAATGGTGTTAGAGTACTCTGCTCGTTTGAATTGAATTAGGAAAGTTTCGCTCATGGCTCAATATGTCTTCACGATGAACCGCGTTGGGAAAATCGTCCCACCCAAGCGCCAAATTCTCAAGGATATATCCCTTAGTTTTTTCCCGGGCGCCAAAATCGGAGTGCTCGGCACCAATGGATCAGGCAAATCTACCCTTTTGAAAATCATGGCTGGGGTGGACAAAGAGATCGAGGGCGAAGCGACCCCCATGCCGGGTTTGAGAATTGGCTATCTGCCCCAAGAGCCCGAGTTGAACCCCGAAGAGACCGTGCGCCAAGCTGTCGAAGGCGCCATGGGTGAAGTGCTCGCCGCCAAGAACCGATTGGAGGAGATTTATGCCGCCTACGCCGAGCCCGATGCGGATTTTGACCAACTGGCGGCCGAGCAAGGGGAGTTGGAGGCCATCATTTCGGCCGCCGGTACAGACAGTGAGCACCAGCTTGAAATTGCAGCCGATGCGCTGAGACTTCCCGCTTGGGATGCGGTCATAGGTGTGCTGTCGGGTGGTGAGAAACGCCGTGTGGCTTTGTGCCGCTTGTTGCTCAGCAAGCCCGATATGTTGCTGCTCGATGAGCCCACCAATCACTTGGATGCGGAGTCCGTCGATTGGCTCGAGCAGTTTTTGCAACGCTTTTCCGGCACCGTGGTGGCCATCACCCATGACCGCTATTTTCTGGACAACGCGGCCGAGTGGATTTTGGAGCTCGACCGCGGACATGGCATTCCATGGAAGGGCAACTACAGCACCTGGTTGAGTCAAAAGCAAGATCGTTTGGAGAAAGAAAATAAAGGCGAAGAGGCCCGTGCCAAAGCCCTTAAAAAGGAGTTGGAGTGGATACGCCAAAACCCCAAAGGGCGTCAAGCCAAAAGCAAGGCGAGGATTGCGCGGTTTGAAGAGTTGTCAGACTTTGAGTACCAAAAAAGAAACGAGACCCAAGAGATTTTCATTCCCGTGGCCGAACGCCTGGGCAACGAGGCCATTGAGTTTATCAATGTGAGCAAGTCTTTTGGAGACCGGGTGCTGATTGATAATTTGAGTTTCAAGGTGCCGCCTGGTGCCATCGTTGGCATCATTGGACCCAATGGTGCGGGTAAATCGACATTGTTTCGCATGATTGCAGGCCACCAACAGCCCGATCAAGGCGAGGTGAAGATTGGCAGCACAGTGAAGTTGGCTTTTGTCGAGCAAACCCGAGACGATTTGAGCAACGACAAAACGGTTTGGGAGGATGTCTCTGGTGGTTTGGACATTTTGACCGTGGGCAAGTTCGAGATGGCTTCAAGAGCCTATTGTGGTCGCTTTAACTTCAATGGTGGAGATCAGCAAAAACGCGTGGGCACACTCTCGGGCGGTGAGCGCGGTCGCTTGCATTTGGCCAAGACCTTGATTGCCGGCGCCAATATGCTGCTGCTCGATGAGCCTTCCAACGACTTGGATGTGGAAACCTTGCGGGCGCTGGAAGATGCGCTTTTGGAGTTCGCCGGTTGTGTCATGGTGATCAGCCATGACCGTTGGTTCTTGGACCGCATTGCCACCCACATCTTGGCCTGCGAAGGCGACTCCCAGTGGGTCTTTTTTGATGGCAACTATCAAGAGTACGAAGCCGACAAGAAAAAACGCCTGGGTGAAGAGGGCGCCAAGCCGCACCGCATGCGATTCAAAGCGCTCAAGTAAAGGCTCTTGCTGGGTGGCGGCGGGCCTCGCCCCCAGAGGATGGACTTGGTCAGAGGTGGGGTCTTTGGGGGCCCACAGGGTTGTCGCGTGCACGCCCTTCGACTATGATGGCTCTCAACAACTTTCCCCCCCATTGCTCAACAAACCAGAGTCAAGCCATGCGCATTCAATTGTCCGTATTGGATCAAACCGTCAATCCCAAAGGGCGCAGTCACCAAGACACCATCGCACAAACTGTGCAGTTGGCGCAAACTGCCGAACGGCTGGGGTATCGCCGCTTTTGGGTGAGCGAGCACCACTCACACCCCAGTATCTTGGGCTCGGCGCCTGAGATCTTGATGGCCGCCATCGCCATGAAAACCCAAACGATCCGCATCGGCAGTGCCGGTGTCATGTTGCCCCATTACGCTTCACTCAAAGTGGCTGAGCAGTTTCGCGTCCTCGATGCCTTGGCGCCTGGGCGCATTGATTTGGGTGTGGGACGCGCACCCGGCAGCGACCAAAGAACGGCACAACTGCTCAACCCCAACCGCTATGCATCGGACAACTTCCCCCAGCAAATTTTAGAACTGAGCGCGTGGCTCAGCGGCACCCCGCTGCCCGCGACTCACCCAGGCGCGGGCGTCTTTGCTTACCCGCAGTCGAGCACACAGCCCGACATTTGGATGTTGGGCAGTTCGGACTACGGGGCTCAGTTGGCCGCTCATTTTGGACTGCCCTATGCGTTTGCACACTTCATCACCGATGGCGCTGGGGTCGATCAGGCCATGGAGTTGTATTTTTCGGGCTTTAAACCCTCGGCATTGGGCAGCCAGCCCCAGGCCACTTTGTGTGTATGGGCCTTGGCGGCGAATACCCATGAAGAGGCGTTGCGCCAATTCTATGGGCGTGCGCGGTGGAAACTCGATCGCAACACCGGCAAAATCGGTCCACTGCTGTCGCCTGAGGAGGCGCAGGCTTCCTTCACCGAACAAGAGTGGCCCTTGGTGAAGGCCATGCAAGACAAAGCCTTGATTGGGACGGCGCAAAGTGTGGCGCTTCGCTTGGAGGCCTTGGCTGCGCGTTATGGCTTGGATGAGATCGTGGTGATCACCTGGGCCCATGACCCCCAAGTTCAAGAACAGTCCTACACCTTGTTGGCCCAAGAGTTGGGCCTGATGGGGCGGGCTCACTTGAAGCCTCGCTTGGCCGCTTGAGGTTTTGCGCCGCGTCAAGCACGCGGGCGTTGTGAGAGCGCTGAAGATTGTCGAGTGTTCTCTCTGAGCTCTTAGAGACGCTCAAAGATGGCCGCGATCCCTTGTCCGCCACCGATGCACATGGTCACCAAAGCGTAGCGGCCTTGGATGCGCTCGAGCTCATGCAAGGCCTTCACGGTGATCAAGGCGCCGGTCGCTCCAATGGGGTGACCCAGTGAAATGCCAGACCCATTGGGGTTGACCTTGGCCGGGTCAAGCCCCAAATCTTTGATGACCGCACAGGCTTGGACGGCAAAGGCTTCATTGGCTTCGATCACATCCAAATCATGGACCGTTAATCCCGCTTTTTTGAGTGCAGCCAGGGTCGCGGGCACAGGTCCAATTCCCATATAAGCCGCTTCAACGCCACTGTGAGCGTGGCTCACCAACCGAGCCATGGGCTTGAGGTGGCGGGAGTGGGCCTCTTGGCTGTCCATCAAGACCAAAGCGGCCGCAGCATCGTTGATTCCAGAGGCGTTGCCAGCCGTCACCGTGCCATTTTCTTTGATGAACACGGGCTTGAGTTGTGAGAAGTCCTCGGCCTTGGCGTCCATGCGAAGGTGTTCGTCGCTGGCCCACTGTACCGGGCCCTTTCGGGTTTTGAGGGGGATGGGGATGATTTGTTGGTTGAAATAGCCACGGGCGATGGCGTGCTGAGCGCGCTGATGGCTCTCCAAGGCCAGTGCATCTTGCTCTTGGCGAGTGATTCCCCACTTTTTAGCAATATTTTCGGCGGTCACCCCCATGTGGATGTTTTCAAAGGGGTCGTGCAAGGCGCCGATCATCATGTCAACGAGTTGCACGTCGCCCATGCGTTGACCAAAGCGTTGGGCGTTGTTGAGAAAAGGTGCGCGGGTCATGTTTTCCGCACCCCCGGCGACAGCAATGCGGGTGTCGGCGAGTTGAATGGATTGCGCGGCGCACACCAGCGCTTGAAGACCAGAGCCACACAGACGGTTGACATTGAAGGCGGTGACGCGATGGTCGCAACCGGCTTGGATGGCCGCCACGCGCGAGAGATAAAGGTCCCGCGCTTCGGTGTTGATGACGTGGCCCATCACCACTTGGTCCACATCACTGGGCAAGAGCCCAGCACGCTCTATGGCCGCTTTGACCACGGTGGTGGCCAGCACGCTGGGTGGGGTGTCCTTCAGACTTCCCCCAAAGGTGCCAATGGCCGTTCTTAATGCACTCACGACGACGACTTCACGCATATCCAAATCCTTTTCGGCGGGTCACAAAACTTTTTCTTGCCACAAAGTCTAACCCAATTGATGACCAAGGGCGCTCCCGATCGACCCCTTGTAGAGCTGATTTTTGCCACCTTTTTGGTCTGAGACAAGAAATTCGAAAGGATGAAAACTCTAGGGTTACAGTTGTTGCAACGAGCTGATGTTGTGTCTCGACGTTTGAGCAATGAGTAACTCGCTGGGGGGAGGCGCTTCAAATTTCAACACCGATTGTGTTTTGGGATGCTGCAGTTGGATGGTCCAAGCGTGTAAGAGCAGTCGCTCGCTGAGTGCTTGAACCGATTCGGGGGCGTACAGGCGGTCTCCCACAATGGGCCAGCCCTGATGGCTTAAATGCACACGAAGTTGGTGGGTGCGCCCTGTGAGAGGCTGGAGTTCGAGCCAAGAGAACCCGCCGCTAGTGTGCAAAACGCGCCAGCGCGTTTGGCTCGGTTGTCCCAACGCATCAATGACCCGCTTGGGGCGAAGCGACCAGTCCGCATAAATCGGGGCGTCGATGGTGTGCCACACCTCGCTTGGCGTGAGCGTGGCTTGCACTTTGGCCAAGTAGCGCTTATCGATTTGTCGCTGAGCAAATTGACGAGAGAGGTCTTTTTGGCTCTGCGGGCTTCTTGCCATCAGCATCAGACCAGAGGTGGCCTGGTCCAAGCGGTGCACGATCAAGGCCCTCGCATCCCACTGCTGCACTCGGTGTGAGAGGCTGTCGAGTTTGTGAGCTCCTTTGCCAGGAACTGCCAATAGGCCACTGGGTTTGTTGAGCACCAAAAGTTCGGTGTCTTCGTGCAAGAGATCAAAAGCTTGTTCAAACAGGGCATCCCCCCAGTGTGAGTCTTCAACTTCAAGGTCAGAGGTGGGACAAGCCACACAGGGCAAGAGCGCGCCTTGTGCTTTTTCCTCCAAGCTCAAGCCTGGCCAAGCGATAAGGTGCTCAAGGCCTCCCTTGGAGGAGGGGATTAAACACGTGCGGCAGGTGCCGTTTTGGCAACTCGTGGGCAACTCGATGCCTTGGCGCTTGGCGCTGTGGATCACGCTCTCATGCGGTGAGCAATGCCATGAAAGCCGGCGGTTTTTGAGCGTGATGGTGAAACCCAAGTCTGGGTCCGGCGATGCATTCATGGCTGGGGGGCAGTCAGTGTTTCTTGGGAGGCTTGCTTTTGAGTGTGTTGCTCCAGTGCCCATTGCACATGTTCTCGCACCAAAAAGCTGGCATCGTCTAAGCGTTGTGACAATGCATTTTGAAGTTGTCGAGTTTGCTCCGGGTCATGCGTTTGGCGCAAAGCGTTGCCCAGCGCAATGGCCAAATTCCTCACCCATTGTTCAAATCCGATGCGCCGAATCGCCTGGCCTTGAGTGAGCCGATCAAAATCTGCTGCTTGCCAGTTCCACAGCTCGAGCAAAGTTTTGTCGTTCAAGTGCTCTCTCACATCAAAGTCGGACACCACTGCGCGTTTGGCATATTTATTCCAGGGGCAGATGAGCTGACAGTCATCGCAGCCATAAATGCGGTTGCCCATCAAAGGCCTCAAAGCCTCATCAATGGAGCCTTTGTGTTCGATGGTCAAGTAGGAGATGCATCGCCTGGCATCGAGCATATAGGGCGCCACAATGGCCTGGGTGGGACAAACGTCGATGCAGGCCTGACAACTGCCGCAATGGTTCTGCGAGTCTTGGGCATAGCGAGCACGGTCTTCTTGGCTCAAAGCCCGGGTCAGGTCCTGATTGATGAAAATCTCTCCCAAGAAAAACATCGAACCTGCCCCCCGGTTGAGTGCCAGGGTGTGCTTGCCGCGCCAGCCTAAACCCGATTGGGTGGCGAGTTGAACTTCCATCACGGGCGCAGAGTCGGTAAAGACACGGTAGCCCAGAGGCCCCATTTGGTTTTGAATTTTTTCAGCCAAAACCCCCAACCGCTGTTTCATCACTTTGTGATAGTCTCGCCCACGGGCATACAGGGACACCACCGCTTCTTGCGGATTTTGAAGTCTTTGCCATTCACGCGTGGTCCACGTCGGCGCAGCGTTGTGGTCTTGTTGGGGTTGAGGTCTTGGAAACTCTTTAGAATGCAAGGGTAACAAGTCGTTGGCAAGACTGACTGGATTTTGCTCGGTGTTGAGGGTTGGCAGGTAATTCATCCTTGCGGTCACGATGCTCAAGGTGCCTGCGTGCAGCGCCTGGGGTTGTGTGCGCAGCAAACCGTGGCGTTTCATGTAGGCCATCTCACCATGAAAGCCTTGCTCGAGCCAATCGAGCAAGGGCGCCTGGGCTTGGCTCAGATCAACGCCAGAGATGCCGATTTGAGAAAATCCAAGGTCTTGCCCCCAAGACCTAATCTGGTCTAACAATGCCGAAGAATCTAGCAAGATGGGTGTCCCTTTGAATAACGCCAAGCGCACAGTATGCATGAAATGGGCCGATGAGGGTGAGACCCAGGTTTTTGCGCAACAGTTGGCGCTCGAGCCCAGCATCTTGAACGCTGAAATTGCCTTAAGAGGCGACTTGGGAGCGGGCAAGACCACCTTGGTGCGTCATTTGCTGAGGGCTTTGGGAGTGAGCGGCGTGATCAAAAGCCCCACCTACACCTTGGTGGAGACCTACCAAGGCCAACAAGGACCAACCCCATTGAACATTTGGCACCTGGATTTTTATCGTATGAACGATCCCCTGGAGTGGGAGGAGGCCGGATTGAGGGATGTTTTTGCCTCTTCGGGGTTGAAACTTTACGAGTGGCCAGATCGGGTGATGGGTCTTTTGTCTGCGCCCAGTCTAGAGCTGGAGATGGTCGTGAATCTGGACGAGAGCAGAAGCGTGAAGCTGCACTTTGATCCCTTGTTGTGGAATTTGAAGTGAAGGTTAAAAGTCACTTGGATCTTGTGCGCGTCCCCCAAGGACGGCTGACTCGGCGAGGCTTTGTGCAATCAGGCTCGTTGGTGCTGTTGCTGGGCGCACAAGAGTTGGCTTGGGGTGCCAACATCATGGCGGTTCGTGTGTGGCCAGCCAAAGAGTACACCCGGGTGACCATCGAGTCCGATGTGCCCTTGGGCGCACAACCCTTTTTGGTCGCGAACCCCGCTCGTTTGGCCCTGGACATCACGGGGGTTGATTTGAACCCGGCGCTCAAAGAGTTGGTTGGAAAAATCAAATCCGATGACCCTTTCATTGCCGGTGTTCGCGTGGGGCAGTTTTCTCCAGGCGTTGTGCGCTTGGTCTTTGATCTGCGCCAAGAGGTCATCCCCCAGGTGTTCAATTTGACCGCCTTGAGTTCGAGCCGAGCTGATCAAGTGCAGTATGGCTACCGCTTGGTGTTGGATTTGTATCCTCTCAAAGAGATCGACCCCTTGGAGGCCTTGATTGCTCAAAAGATGCAGGGTGGCAATTTGAGTGTTGATACTGCCCGCTCCAAGGCAGCGAATTCAGCCAAGCTCGATACGCCGTCCAAACCCGCGTTGGGCAAAGAGGACGCATTGACCGAGTGGCTCCAGGCCCAAAGCCCCAAGATGTCGGACACGCCTGTGGACCAGGCGGTGAGTCGTGAGGTGTTTGGACAAAAACCGAACAACCCATCGACTGCCTTGGATAATCTCGCCGCCAAGGGGGTGGCGAGCCGTCCAGAGCGTCAGAACACGCCCGTCAATCCAGCGCCGCCAGCACCGAGTCAAACGCCCGCCACGAGCGTCAACGCCAGCATCAGCACCGCACCCCCAGCCGTTGCGAGTGCTCCCCCCTTGTCCAAACCCAGCTTGCCACCGAGCCAAGCAACACCCTTTGCCAGCTTGAGCCCCCGTGCGGGAGCAGGGGTGGGGTCTTCAGTCCTGGGCAGCGAGCCCCATGCAGTCGAAGTCGACCGCTTTATCGTGATCGCTCTCGACCCCGGGCATGGAGGCGAAGACCCTGGCGCCATTGGGCCCAATGGCACGCGTGAAAAGGATGTGGTTTTGGCCATTGCTCAGCAGTTGCAAACGCTCATCAATGCCACCCGCGTCAAGACTCGAAGCGGTGTGCTACCCATGCGCGCTTTTTTAACGCGAGACGATGACTATTTTGTCCCTTTGCAGCAACGCGTCATCAAGGCCCAACGCGTTCAAGCCGATCTCTTCATCAGCTTGCACGCTGATGCATTCATGACCCCCAAGGCGCGTGGGGCCAGTGTATTTGCCTTGAGCCAGGGGGGGGCCTCCAGTGCAGCGGCGATGTGGATGGCCAATCAAGAAAACAAAGCCGATTTGGTGGGTGGGGTCAATCTCAAGAGCCGCGATGAGTTGGTGCAAAAGACGCTCTTGGACATGAGCACGGCCGCCCAAATCAACGACAGCTTGAAGCTCGGCCATGAGCTCTTGGGTCAAATCTCCAGGGTCGGCATGCTCCACAAGGGCCAAGTTGAACAAGCGGGGTTTGCCGTGCTCAAGGCCCCCGATATTCCCAGCGTTTTGGTGGAGACCGCTTTTATCAGCAACCCCCAAGAGGAGAAACAGTTGTTGACGCCGGGGTTTCAAAAGCAAATGGCCGAGGCCTTGGTGTTGGCCTTGGTGCGCTATTTTTCTCGCAACCCGCCGCTGGCCAGAACGAGAACTTGAGGTGCCAAGCGAGCGTTAAATCGGGTAAATAAAAGAGTTGAGGACCATTTCACTGTCGTAGACACAGAGCCGGGAGACCAATTTCAGGCCTGTTGGAGTGCTTGTCCAGTGGTCCAAGTACTGACCCACATTGAAAACCTCGGTGGCTTGTGTGGGCTTGGTTCTGAATACAGCGTAAGACGTGCTGCTTACCCAAAGGGTTGGACCCAGTGTGGTCGATTGGACGGGTGGGCTCAAGCTCGATGTGGGGGTGCTGCCCACAACCAAGGTGCAGCTCACCACATGGCGGGTGTAATAAGGCGCATGAAAAATGGTGTTGGTCACGCCGTAGATGCGGTCTTTCATCATACCTTGACTCTCCAAATCCATCAAGGCCAAGGGCAGACCACGCTCGTGATTTTCTCGTGATCGAACCGTGTAACGACCTTCATGAATGAAGAACTCAGGCCACTGCTCAAAATCTTTCTCGTCCAAGGCCCGAGCATATTGAGCGTTGAGGTGGTTGATCTCGAGCTGCAAGTTTTGCAGTGTTGCTTGATCATCAACCGGGGTGATATTTCCCAGTCGGTTGGGGGGTGTGTTGTCATGCATGGCCCATCACCTCATTCCAATACTGGTACATGCCGCGAATCAAAGTTTCGGTGACCATGTGATCGGTCATGGCGACTTCCTTGCCGCCCAACTCACACAAAGTTTCGCCTTGGCGCAAGCCATCGCTGTTGAATTGCTCAAAGCCGGCTTGACTGAACTCAATCACTTCGCCGTCGTCAGCGCTCACATAACCCGCAGGACCAAACAAATTGGCTTGTCGCAGTCGTCTGCGCGTCATCTCAGGCGTATCGTCCTTGAAGCCAAAATGGGTCCATACAAAATCAAATTGACCATGTCCATTGGGGATGATTTGTCGAGTCGATAGCGAGTTGACTTGTTGCTGAATGATCAAACTGGGAAACAAGGTGATCATGGTGACGCTGGGGGTGATGGACTTGCTGAGCTCTGCGGGGTCAGGGATGGTCCACCAGGGCTCTTGAACAATATCAAGCAGACGATCGTCGTGAAGTTTCATGTTGGGCTTAAAACTGGTGACGCCCTGGGTGACCGCGCCACCACCACCCTCATTTCTTTGCGAGATCATCACGGCATGTCGGCCCAAGTCATCCATGACCATGCGACTGCGCTGGTCCGCTCGCCACAGACCAAAAGTCACAAACCAAGTGTGCAGCAAGCCTGGGTGATAGGGGTCTTTGATGTTCTCCATCATCAGCTTCCAGTTGCCCGGAATTCGCTGGCGGTTGTAGCCCAAAAGGGTCAGTTCACGAGATTTGAAAATGCGCTCCACCCAAGGCAAAATCTTCGGCCCCAAGTAGTCGTGAAGCGGTTGAGCATTGTGGTCAAAAGTGGCAAAGACCAAACCGTGCAACACCTCGACTTTGAGGCGATTCAAACCGTGTTGTTTTAAATCAAAGTCTTTGGGCATCCCACCTTGGATTTGACCGTCTCGCTCAACCCCGTCCTTGAATGGCAGTCCGCCCAGATCGCCATTGAGCTTGTAGGCCCATTGGTGATAGGGGCAAACAAAGCTGCGTTGATTGCCATGGGTTTTTTGGCAAAACCTCACGCCCCGGTGAGCGCACCGGTTTTCGACCACGCGAATGCCGTGATCGATGTCTTTTTGAGTGGGATGGACATGGTCTTTGACCATGATCACCTCACGCTCGCCGACTTGGGATTTTTTAAAGTCACCCAATTGGGGAATTTCGGCCAGCAAGCCCACATAGTTCCAGTGAGCACCATAAAAAATTCGATTCAATTCCTGGGCGTGCAGTTGGGGGTCGGTATAAGCCCAAAATGGCACACGCGATGAATCGACTTGGGGTCGCAGTAAAGGATCGGTGGGAGAGTTCATGCGGTCAAACCTCACAAAGGTATAGTCACCATGAAAAAAAACTGATACCCGATGTTAAACCAGGCAAGAGCGCTCTAGCAGCAAAGCCCAAGTGGAATTCATTTGAAAGGGGGGCTGCTGTTTGGGGCAACGTTGTCGTGGCCAGTTTGGGCTCTCCAGGCACTCCAAACGGCCAAACCACTCGGGACCAAAATCAAAGCCCAAATGATGATCTCTAAATGGGTACGCACCCATTCGAGTTGACCAAAGAAAAGCCCCAAGGCCAGCACGCTGGCCACCCACAACAAGCCACCACTGGCGTTGTAGAGGGTGAAAGTGCTCGCGTTCATGGCGCCCAATCCAGCCACAAAGGGCGCAAAAGTTCGAATGAGTGGCATAAAGCGCGCCAATACCAAGGTGGCCGGACCATAGGTTTTGAAAAATTGATGTGTTCGAGCAATGTTCTTGGCATTGATCAAGCGGCCCAGCGGACCTGTCATGAGGCGTGGACTCAAATAGCGACCTGTCAAAAAATTCAACTGGTCGCCCAAGATGGCTGCCGCTACGCATAGGCCGAAAGCGATGGGCCATGACAAAAGCCCCAAGCCACACAGGGTGCCCACCATGAAGAGCAAAGAGTCCCCAGGTAGGATGGGAGTGATGACCAGCCCAGTTTCTAGAAAAATGATCAAAAAGATCAATCCATAAGTCCAATCGCCATAGTTGGCAACCACCTCTTGCAAAGTGCGATCGATGTGTAAGAGTAGGTCCAAATATTGCATCAAAAGGGTCATGGCTCGATTATCCCTTCATTTCGAGGTCTTGGACTGTCGGTCTTGGACTGTCTTGGGGGGTTGTTTTGATCAGCCACGAGCTTGTCATCTAAAATGCGAGTGTGAACACAGCACTGCCCCCATCCAATAAGCCTCGTCCCATTCAGGAGTTGGCCAGCGAGTTGATCAGCCAAATCGCCGCTGGCGAGGTGATTGAGCGCCCGGCCTCTGTTGTCAAGGAGTTGGTTGACAACGCATTGGACGCCAGTGCCACACACATTGATTTGCGCTTGCTTGCCGGTGGCGTGAGACTCATCAGTGTTGAAGACGACGGCAACGGCATTCCCAGTGAGCAATTGGCCATGGCTTTGAAGCGCCATGCCACCAGCAAAATTGAAAATTTGCACGACCTGGAAGAAGTCGCTTCCATGGGCTTTCGCGGTGAAGCACTGGCGGCCATTGCCTCGATCAGTGAACTCGCCATCGTCTCTCGAGTTGAAGATCAAGCGGTGGCGATGTCTTTGCAAGCTCGCACAGGTGAGTTGAGTGCTGCCGCTCGCGCCAAGGGCACAACCGTGGAGGTGAGGGAGCTTTTTTTCAGCACCCCAGCGAGACGCAAATTCTTAAAAACCGACGCCACTGAACTCGCCCATTGCGTGGAGTCTGTCAGGCGTCATGCCCTGGCCAGGCCCGATGTGGGCTTTACCGTTTGGCACGAAGGCAAGTTGGTGCAGCAGTGGCGCGCTCACAAGCCAAGCGAGCAGGCGCTCGTGTCTGCGCTCGAGCAGCGCATGGCCGATGTATTGGGCCAGGACTTTTTAGACGAGTCTTTGGCCATCGATCATGAAGAGCGGGGGGTCAGGATCTATGGCCGCGTTGGATTGCCCCAGGCCTCGCGAGCGCGAGGAGACCATCAGTTCGCTTACGTGAATCAACGCTTTGTTCGAGACAAGGTCATCACCCACGCCATTCGCACGTCTTATCAAGATGTACTGCACGGACAACGTCAGCCTGTGTACATTCTCTTTTTGGAAATGGACCCAAAACGCGTGGATGTGAATGTGCATCCCACCAAAATTGAGGTGCGTTTCAGAGATTCCAGAGATATACATCAAGTCATTGTTCACGCATTGCAAGCAGCTCTCAGTAAGCCGCGAGTCTCAGAAAGCGCCTTCCATGACCATGCTGCCGTCGCAAGCTCTGGCGAGCCCAGTCAGTTGCCCCGCACGCCACTGCCCAATCAAGCCCTTTTTGGGGGGGGCTCTTATGGTCCTGGCAAAGCAGCGGCATTCACCCCTTCAGCGTGGCGTCAATCGACCATGAATTTGAATGTCGACTCCATGGCCAGTCTCAAAGCCTTGTGGAATCCCTCCAGCGCTCAGGACACCACTTCGTCTGCACTGGTTGGGACGGATTTGAACGAGCGAGATCTTCAAGCTGAACGCTCCCAAGCCCCTGAGCGCGAAGACTTCAATCAGCCCGCATCGGTCGATGGGTCTTTAAGAGGCATTTCACCTCCACCATCGCTTGCTTTGCCAGAAGCTCCACAAGACTGGCCGATGGGACGCGCCTTGGCGCAGTTGCACGGTATTTACTTGCTTGCAGAAAACGCGCAAGGCTTGATGTTGGTCGATATCCATGCCGCGCACGAGCGCATTGTTTACGAGAGGCTCAAAACACAGTGGGATGCCAACACCCTGAGCAGTCAAACACTGCTCATTCCCGTGAGCTTTGCCGCGACAGAGGAGGAAATGGTGGTCGCCCAGGAGCATGCCTCGACCTTGTCAACATTGGGTTTGGAGGTGACGGCCCTATCAGCCAAAACCCTGGCCATCCGCGCTGTTCCTGCGGCCTTGGGCGACGCTGATTGGGTGGCTTTGGTTCGTGGCGTATTGAGTGATTTGGCGCAGCATGAGGGCGAGTGGGTGATTGAGCGCGCCCGCAATGATTTGCTGGCCAGCATGGCATGCCACTCGGCAGTGAGGGCCAACCGTCAGCTCACCCTAGGGGAGATGAACGATTTGCTGCGTCAAATGGAGGTCACCCAACGCTCGGATCAATGCAACCATGGCCGCCCCACTTGGCATCAATTGAGCATCAAAGCGCTGGACGCCTTGTTCATGCGAGGTCGCTAATGGTTGGGCAGGCTTTGCGCTTAGAGCTGCTCGCTTCAAGCGGGGATTGAAGTCTCATGTCCGCCTTGCCGCATTGGACTTGCTTGGCCTTGGTGGGCCCCACCGCTTCTGGAAAGTCCAATTTGGCCATGGCCTTGGCCAAGCGTTGGCCCATCGAAATCATCAGTATGGATTCGGCCTTGGTTTACCAAGGTATGGACATTGGGTCGGCAAAGCCTTCTGCGGCTGACTTGTCACAAGTGCCTCACCATTTGATAGACATCAGAAGTTTGGATCAAGTTTACAGTGCAGCCGAATTTGTGAGGGACGCCAATACCTTGATAGGGCAGATTCGCGAAAGACGTCGTTTACCAGTGTTGGTGGGCGGCACAATGCTTTACTTCAAGGCCCTGAGTGAGGGCTTGGATGAGATGCCCAAAAGCGACCCCAAAGTGCGTGAAGCCTTGGCCCAAGAAGCCCAAGTGCTTGGATGGGCGGCCATGCACGAACAGCTCTCTCGAGTTGACCCACAGACGGCAACTCGCTTGGCGCCTGGCGACTCGCAAAGAATTTCGCGTGCATTGGAAGTCTGGCGCATCACGGGGCAGCCCTTGTCCGCGTTTCAATCCAAGTACAAGGATCCCCATTCGCTGGGTGGGCAGACACAAGAGAGTGACAACCATGAGAAAGTGGGAAGTTCAGAGGAGCAGCTGACGGGTGAGCACACCCATTCCTCGCCAATCGATGGGGGTGTTGTCCTCCAAGCCAATGGAAGTGAGCGTTTTTTGTTGCTCTCACTTGAACCGGCCAAGAGGTCTTGGCTGCACCAAAGAATCCATGGGCGTTTTCAAGCAATGCTTGACGCGGGCTTCTTGGCCGAGGTTCAAGGTTTGGTGGCCAAGCCACAGGTGAGTGCGGACTTGCCCAGTATGAAAAGTGTGGGCTACCGACAAGCTTATGAGTTGTGGGCCACTCTCCAACAAAAATATCCTGCTGTGTCTGAGCCGCTGTTGATGCCAGATATCGAGAGCGAAGTGGCTTATCAGCATTTTGTGGATATCGCTCAAACCGCCACCAGGCAATTGGCCAAGCGGCAGTTGACTTGGCTCAGAGGCTGGCCCCAACGAAAGATCATTGACTGCGATGACCCACAAAGTCAACTGCAAGTGCTCAACTATCTAGAGCAGATGAAAAGCGCACATCCCTCTTTATTATTACAACAACCGTGAGCTCTTTGCCGTATCCGACTCAAATCGAGAGGCTTTTGTAGATCATGTAGGCGGCTAAAAAGACCAACAAGCTTGCAAACACGCGCTTGAGTCGCTTGACGGGCCACGTCTGCGCAGCCCGCACGCCAAGTCTGGCCGTGGTACTGCTGAACGTGGCGATCAGCACGAGGGCCGGCAGCCAAATGTAGCCCATCGAGTGGGCTGGCAAGTTCTCCACAGACCAGCCGCTTACCGTGTAGCCCAGCACGTTGGACAAGGCGATGGGAAAACCCAAAGCGGCACTGGTGGCCACCGCGTTGAGCAAAGGGATGTTGCAAAACAGCATGAAGGGCACGCTGATGAACCCACCACCCGCACCCACCAGTCCGGAGAGCAACCCAATGGCCAATCCAGCAATCCAGCGCACAAAAGTCTTTGGAAACTCTCGGGTAGGTTCCGGGCGTTTGTCCAAAAACATTTGGTAAGCGGAAAAAGCGATGAAGGCGGAAAAAATCAATCCCAGATACGCGCCTTTGATGTGACTAAATAGCCCCATGCTGGCGATCCAACTGCCAAGCACAATGCCAGGTGAGAGTGAGCGCACGATGTCCCAGCGCACATTGCCCCGTTTGTGGTGAGCGCTCACGCTGGCGATGGACGTGAAGACAATCGTGCCCATGGCGGTGGCGATGGCCATCTTGACAGTGAGCTCCGGCGCCACACCATGCTGCTCGAGCATAACGGTGAGAAAGGGCACCAAAATCAAGCCCCCACCAAGGCCCAATAATCCTGCTGCAAAACCCGTCACGATCCCAAGGCTGGAGAGGGAAATCAATTCGACAAAAGAAACATCCATGGGAAAAACTCAGAGCAAAAAAGGAGGAATAAAAACGTCGGAGAACGACGTCGATCGCTCTAAATGGATGGGCACGAATTGGTTCAATGGGTGTCTGCAAAACCGCTAAGGCCGTCATCCTGAACGCAAAGGTTCAGGTGGGCGAGGTCAGACCAACGTTGGGCTCATCTGACGCGAGATGATCACGCTCATTGGACGATGTTCCAAGCCCTGGCTCATACGAGCATTGGTTCAAGGAAGTATAAAGCCTTAGAGGATTGCAGACCATTGCATTTTAAACGAGTTGAAGGGGTTGTGCCATTTCTCGATGGTGCATAGGGGCAAAATAAATCAAGGTGTTTGTTTGACATCAACTCACGCCTCTTGGAGAGACTCGGCGCCAAAGGTCGATTGAGGCCCAGTGAGTTCGTGATAAAGTGATTGCGAGAGATTGAACTCGGAGCACACCTACCATGACACCCCACTGGGTCATCCCACATCTGTTGTCGGCCAACGATGTCGCGCGTCGCGCCATGCAATCGGGCGCTCACCCTTTTGGTGCGATTTTGGTGGCCCCAGACCAAACAACTGTGCTCGATGAACAAGGCAACTTGGATACTGTGCAGCACGCCGAATCCGTCTTGGCGGCCAGGGCTTATGCCACTTATGAGGCTGAATTTTTGTGGCAATGCACCTTGGTGACCACAGTGGAGCCTTGCGCGATGTGCTCGGGCACACAATATTGGGCCCATATTGGTCGATTGGTGTATGGCTTGAGCGAGCGCGATCTGCTGGACTACACGGGTAACCATTCAGAAAATCCCACCATGGATCTGAGCTCCAGAGTGGTATTGGGAAGCGGTCAAAAGCGCTTTGAAATCATTGGCCCTGTACCCGAAGTGCGACAAGAGATTGCCCAGTTGCACCAAACGTTTTGGCTTACTCGTGGGTGAGCTTCAACGGCTACAAGTGCTCGGGCGCAGCCCGCTCAAGCGTTAGAGCAGTTGGCCATCGACGGCCAAGACTTCGTCCAGGCGCTTTAACAATGACTCGAGCATCGCGTTCGAAGCTGCGCTCGTATTGAGGTCTTCTGTTGGGGTGGACGCGGGGGCATCGGCGGGAGAGGTCGAATCAAAGGCAATGTTGATCGCCGCCAAAACCGCAATTCTCTCGCGGGCTTTGATTTTTCCAGCATCACGGATTTTGCACATTGCCAAGTCAACATTGCTCACCGCCGCTTCTAGACGCTCTTCTGAGCCATCAGGGCATGCCAAGGCGTAGCCTTGCCCCATGATTTGAACTTCAATTTGACTCATTTGCTCTCCTTGGCATTGACCTCTTCAGGGAGTCGATCTAAAAGTGCATCGATGCGGTGCCTGGCGGTCTCGAGTCTGCTTTTGAACTGGTCGCGCTCACGCGTCAATTGAGCGATTTGTTCGATCAACAGTGCATTGGTGCGTTGCAACTCTTCGTGTCGTAAGAGTAAGCGCTCAACGCGTTGAGCGATCTGTTCTTGCAAGGGATGGGCAGGCATGGGGCTCATTTTAAAGCGCAAATTGCTATTTTGCGCTTGTTACTGCTGGGCTTTCAAGGAAATCGATGAAATTCAGCGCTCCGGTGCCTCATGGTGTTCACCGCACTGGCAGCTCGGGCTCATTGGGGTGAACGTGCTTTGCGAGCTGGGGGCTTGAGTTTCTTGGCGTAATCGCAATAATTCGACAATGCGCAGGCTTGACACAAGGGCGTTCGCGCTTTGCAAACATAGCGGCCATGTAAAATTAACCAGTGGTGTGCGTGCAGTTGGTACTCATGAGGCACGCGTTTCAAAAGAGCGAGTTCGACTTCCAGGGGGGTTTTGCCCTTGGCCAGTCCCACACGGTTGCTCACGCGAAAGATATGAGTGTCAACGGCGATGGTGGGTTCGTTGAACGCACAATTGAGCACCACATTCGCGGTTTTTCTACCCACGCCTGGCAAGCTTTCGAGTTCCTCGCGAGTGCGGGGAACTTGCGATTGGAACTGGTCGATCAATATGTTTGAAGTTTGAATCAAATGCTTGGCTTTGCTTTTGTAGAGTCCGATCGTTTTGATGTGGTTCTCCAGCCGAGTTAAGCCAAGTTTGACGATTTGTTCTGGGGTATTGGCCACTTTGAACAAAACCCGAGTGGCTTTGTTCACGCTCACATCGGTGGCTTGGGCCGACATCAAGACCGCACACAAGAGTTCAAACACGCTCGTATACTCGAGTTCTGTTTGAGGGTGTGGATTGGCCGCTTGCAAGATTGCAAAAAAAGGCTCGATCTGTTGTTTGTTCATTTTTTAACCAGAGAAGTCATTCTCTTATTTTTACATGCAATTTGCCAAACGTTTAGACCTCGTGGAG
The DNA here is from genome assembly GCA_903844385.1 of uncultured Burkholderiales bacterium. GTDB lineage: Bacteria > Pseudomonadota > Gammaproteobacteria > Burkholderiales > Burkholderiaceae_C > Limnohabitans. The sequence goes on along the minus strand of CAIMTJ010000048.1, from coordinate 6,916 downwards.
ACTTCAGCGATTCGAGAACTGTTCAAGCTCTTGGGTCAACCCGGCATCATCAGTTTTGCAGGAGGTTTTCCTGACAGCGCCATGTTTGATGTGGAAGGCATCCAGCAAGCCAGTGAGCAAGTCTTAAGGGATGCGCCAGCCAGTGCGCTGCAGTACGGTGCGACGGAAGGGTTTCCAGCCCTTCGCGAGGAGTTGGCACACTTTCTCTCGCAAAAAGGAATTTCAAATGTGAGCGCTAACTCACTGATTGTGACCACGGGGAGTCAGCAAGCATTGGATTTGGTGGGTAAAACCATGCTTGAAGCTGGGGATGTTGCACTGGTGGAGGCACCGACATTTTTGGCAACCATTCAATGCTTTAAATTGTATGGGCCCCAGGTCTTGGGTGTTCCGATCGATGAACACGGGGTAAGGGTTGACCTTTTGGAAGAAATGATCATCGCGCATCGGCCTAAATTAATTTATTTGGTGCCCACATTTGGCAATCCCAGTGGTGCCTTACTAAGCCTCGAGCGCCGCACCAAGGTGTTGGAGTTGGCGGTGAAGTACAAGACCTTGATTGTGGAGGATGACCCTTATGGGGATTTGTATTTCCATGACGAGCCACCGCCAACATTGTTGTCCTTGAGTGATCAAGTCCCCGGGAGCCGGGACTGGTTGGTTTATTGCGGAAGCTTAAGTAAGGTGCTCAGCCCAGGTTTGAGAGTGGGCTGGATGGTGGCGCCTGCGGATTTGCTCGCCAAAGCCACCATGTGCAAACAATTCAGCGATGCTCACACTTCCACATTTGCACAAGCCACCGCTGCCTCTTACTTAAAAAGCGGTCGCATGCCTCAAACTTTGAGTCATGTGCGGCAAGTGTATGGCGCGCGCGCGGTCTCTATGGGCCAGGGGTTGGTTAAACATTTTGGGCCAGCACTGTCGTTCACGCAACCCCTAGGTGGCTTATTCTTTTGGGCCAAACTGACTGGGCATCAAGGCCAACTTGCTGACGGTGTGGAGTTTGCAAAGCGTGCCATTGCCAATGGTGTGGCCTTTGTGCCGGGGGCGCCTTTTTACGCGAACAATCCGGATGCGAGTACGTTCAGGTTGTCGTTCGCAACCTCGAGTGTGAGCTTGATTGAGCAAGGTCTTGAGCGACTTGCAAAAGCGTATGGTGCTCATTTGCCTTGACCGAGATGGGCTTCATGATTGCAATTGAAAGGGATAATTTTCCCTGGAGTCAAGCTTGTTTTTGCGGCCTGTTGGTCGCGAGTCGTGAAACATTTTCCAAAATGGGCAAAAGTTATCCACAGAATTTGTGGGTAAGTCAGCCTTGAAAACAGCAAAAGCCTTGATCTTCAATGATCCTGTCGGTGTGCTCGTTATTTAGTCTTTGGCTGAAAAAAAGAGCAATTTTTTTAGAAAATAAAAAATGTTTCACGCCAATTTCAATATAAATATTTTTTCTGAAATCACTCACTGACGAGGTCCTGATGTGTTATTTAGCCCAGGCTTTTGAGGTAATCTTTTTCATCCATGAGGGCGTTCAATTCCTCTGAGTTGTCAATGGCGAATTTGAAAAACCAGGCCTGGCCCATTGGGTCGGCGTTCACCAGCGAAGGGTCTTGGGTGAGCTTGGGGTTGACTTCGGTGACCGTTCCCGATACGGGTGCAAACACATCGGATGCGGCCTTGACCGATTCAACTGCGCAGACCACCTCGTTTTGTTGAAAGTGCTCCCCCACTTTAGGCAGTTGCACAAAGACCACGTCGCCCAATGTTTCTTGTGCATGCTCGGTAATTCCCACCACATGGTGATCGTTTTGCTCTTGGATCCATTGGTGTTGCGCGGAAAATAAATAGCTCATGGTGTAAGAATAAAAAGAGAGGGTTGTGGGGGTTTTAAGACTCTAAAGGGACTGGATGTTTACATGCCACTGTAGACGGGACCGCCACCGCCTTCGGGTGTGACCCAAACAATGTTTTGACTCGGGTCCTTGATGTCGCAGGTCTTGCAATGAACACAGTTTTGCGCGTTGATGTGCAGTTTGTGCTGGTGGTGCTCGTCTTCAATGTACTCATAGACACCTGCTGGGCAGTAGCGTGATTCGGGACCTGCATACTTGGGCCAATTGAGTTGATCCGGCACTTTGGCATCCTTGAGCGTCAGATGAATGGGTTGATTATCAGCGTGATTGGTGTTGCTGATAAAAACACTGCTCAAGCGATCAAAACTCAGAACACCATCAGGCTTGGGGTATGCAATGGGCGTACAGTCTTGGGCTGCCTTGAGCGACTCGTGATCGGCCGACTTGCGGCGCAGTGTCCAGGGGAAATGTCCACCCAGCAAAAACTGCTCTATTCCGGTCATCAAAGTGCCGATGAATTGCCCTTTCTTGAACCATTGTTTGAAATTGCGAGCCTTGTAGAGTTCTTGATAGAGCCAACTTGCTTTGAAGTCGGCGGGATACTGCGAGAGCGTGTCATGTGAGCGACCTGCTTGCAATGCGTCAAACGCTGCTTGAGCTGCCAGCATGCCAGTTTTGATCGCGGCGTGCGAGCCTTTAATGCGGCTGGCATTGAGGTAGCCGGCCTCACATCCGACCAAAACCCCGCCTGGAAAAGCGGTCTGCGGCAAACTCAATAGCCCACCTGCCGTGATGGCGCGAGCACCATAGGCCAAGCGCTTGCCCACTTTGATGCCATGACTGTCTTGGGCTTCAAAATACCAACGGATGTTGGGGTGGGTTTTAAATCGCTGAAATTCTTCAAAGGGGCTGAGCCACGGATTTTGGTAATCCAGTCCCACGACAAAGCCGACCGCCACTTTGTTATCTGGGAGGTGGTAGAGGAATGAACCGCCATAGGTCTTGGAGTCCAGTGGCCATCCCGCTGAATGCAGAGCAAGCCCTGGTTGGTGTCTGGCGGGATCAATTTCCCATAATTCCTTGATGCCCAAGGCGTAACTTTGGGGGTCTTTGCCTTCATTGAGTTTAAATTTGGCCATCAGCTCGCGGCCCAAATGGCCACGTGAACCCTCGGCAAAGAAGGTGTACTTGGCGTGGATTTCCATACCGAGTTGGAATTGACTCCCTGGGTTGCCGTCTTTGTCGACACCCATATTGCCTGTGGCAACGCCTTTCACACTCTCATCGTCGTTGTACAAAATCTCAGCCGCAGCAAAGCCTGGGAAGATCTCCACCCCCAAGCTCTCCGCTTGTTGGGCCAGCCACTGCGTCAATTCACCCAAGCTGATGATGTAGTTCCCGTGGTTTTGAAAACATGCGGGCAGCAACCAATTGGGTGTGCGCCACCCCCCCTTTTGCGACAGGAACATGAACGCATCTTCAGTCACAGCTTGGTGCAAAGGCGCACCACGCTCACGCCAATCTGGAAACAGCTCATTGAGCGCTTTGGGGTCCATGATGGCCCCAGACAAGGTGTGCGCCCCAGCTTCAGCGCCTTTTTCAAGGACAGCGACTGAAACCTCTTGGCCTTTGGCCAGCGCCAATTGTTTCAAGTGAATGGCGCTAGCCAGTCCCGCGGGTCCTGCACCTACAATCAAAACGTCATAGGCCATCGATTCGCGTGGACCAAATTGGGAAAGAATGTCTGTGGCGTTCATGGTGGCTGTCAGGTGGTTGAATGAACAATAATTTTAGTCCTGTTGGATCTCATCAGCGGGCACGAGCACCATAATATTTAGCTGCCATGCCCCAGTTGACCCGTGGGATAAGGGGATGACCTGAGAACAGCGTTCACAATGCGTTACAGTTGCTTCTGTATGTCGGTGACAAGCAGTCCCAATCTGGGTTGACCCAAACGCAATTGTCGGTCCATCAAATGTTCACAACATGGGGTGCAAAACACCCTTCAGAGGAGCACTTTAAATGTCCTATACCATTGATCTTTCCGGCCGAGTGGCCTTGGTCACGGGAGCCTCGAGTGGCTTGGGGGCGCAGTTTGCCCAAACCCTGGCCAAAGCCGGCGCGATGGTGGTTTTAGCGTCAAGGCGAACCGACAAACTCAAGGACTTGCGAGCTGAGATTGAGGCCCAGGGTGGGCAGGCGCATATTTGCAACTTGGACGTCACCTCGCTCACGAGCATTGAAACCGCGATTCAGACCATCGATGCCGAAGTGGGCGCCATTGATATTTTGATCAATAACTCAGGTGTCAGTTCAACTCAAAAGCTCAAGGACGTCACGGCCAAAGATTTTGATTTTGTTTTCAACACGAATGTTCGAGGGGCGTTCTTTGTGGCTCAGGCTGTAGGTCGTCACATGTTGGAGAAGTCTCAAGAAATTCAAGGTCATGGAGCTCAAGTGACGGGGCACATTGTCAACATTGCGTCCACAGCAGGGCTTCGTGTTTTGCCTCAAATTGGCGTGTATTGCATGAGCAAAGCGGCCATAATTCACATGACCAAGGCCATGGCACTGGAGTGGGGTCGACACGGTATCAATGTAAACGCAATTTGCCCGGGCTATATTGACACAGAGATCAATCACCACCACTGGCAAACCGATCAAGGCAAGAAGCTCGTCCAAATGTTGCCCAGAAAACGTGTGGGCGTGCCGTCTGATTTGGATGCCTTGTTGGTCATGCTCTGCAGTGGGCAGAGTCACTTTATCAACGGCTCCATCATTGCGGCGGACGATGGTTTCTCCATCTGATGGCGCGATGTCTCAGATGATGCGCTTGCAAGCGGTTAAACTGTCGTCTTCAATGTGTTTTGGGATTGTTGAGTCCCAGAAATTAAAATGGTTTGAAGCCAATGGGCTTGGCTTTTTTATGAGGAGTCTATTTTGAATAAACTTTATCCCTCAGCAGCTTCGGCTCTCCAGGGCGTCGTATCAGCCAATCAGTTGATTGGCGTGGGTGGTTTTGGCTTGTGCGGTATCCCTGAAGCCTTGATTGATGCATTAAAGGACACTGGATTGGGTGGCTTCACCGTCATCTCCAATAATGCGGGTGTTGACGGCTTTGGTTTGGGCAAATTGCTTGAATCTCGCCAAGTCAAAAAAATGATTGCCTCCTATGTTGGTGAAAACAAAGAGTTTGAGCGCCAGTATTTGGCTGGCGAGTTGGAGCTGGAGTTCACCCCGCAAGGTACCCTTGCTGAAAAGCTCAGAGCGGGCGGTGCTGGAATTCCTGCTTTTTTCACCAAAACTGGTGTGGGCACCCTTATTGCTGAAGGCAAAGAGACTCGAGAGTTTGATGGTGAGGTGTACCTGATGGAGCGCTCCTTGGTGCCCGACATCGCCTTGGTGAAAGCCCACCGGGCAGACCCCTCTGGGAATTTGCAATTTCGCTTGACCGCTCGAAACTTCAATCCTGCCGTGGCGATGTCAGGCAAAGTGTGCATTGTGGAGGTGGAAGAAATGGTGGGCCTTGGGGAGATGCATCCCGATGAAATTCACCTCCCTGGGGTCTATGTTCACCGTTTGGTGTTGAACCCCAACCCAGAAAAACGCATTGAAAAACGCACCATCACAGAAACAGCAGGAGTTTGATCATGGCATGGACTCACGATGAAATGGCCGCCTATGCAGCCCAAGAGCTCGAGGACGGTTTTTATGTCAATCTAGGGATCGGTTTGCCGACCTTGGTGGCCAACCATGTGCCCAGCCATATTGATGTGTGGCTGCAATCAGAAAATGGCATGCTCGGTATTGGTCCATTTCCCACTGAAGATCAAGTCGACGCTGATTTGATCAATGCGGGCAAACAAACGGTGACCACCATCAAAGGCTCCTCGATTTTTGGAAGTCATGACAGTTTTGCCATGATTCGTGGAGGGAAGATCAATTTATCGATCTTAGGTGCGATGCAAGTCAGCGCCAATGGCGACTTGGCCAACTGGATGATCCCCGGAAAAATGGTCAAAGGCATGGGGGGTGCTATGGACTTGGTGGCAGGAGTCAAGCGCGTGATCGTATTGATGGAGCACGTGGCCAAGAAAAAAGACGGCACTGAAGATTTAAAAATTCTCAACTCGTGCACTTTGCCGCTGACGGGTGTGGGCGTGGTCGACAGGATCATCACCGATCTTGGTGTTTTTGATGTGACACCCAAGGGTCTACAAGTGGTGAAGCTGGCCAGTGGTATAGATTTCGCCCACGTTCAAAGCAAAACTGGTGCAACCTTGCACGCTTGATGCGGGTCACGCTGATGGAGCGTCTTGCATCTAAGATCAGGCCAAATTAGGCTCGCAATAACCCGGCAGGAATTGTGGAGCGGGTGATGGGAATCGAACCCACGTTATTTGCTTGGGAAGCAGAAGTTCTACCATTGAACTACACCCGCAAAAAATAGACGAGTCGCGACGTACTTGGCTTAGACGTTCAGCACTTTGGAGTTGCAGCGGCGTTCAGGGCTGTATGCATGACAATTGAAGCACGCCATGCGAGAACAATTGTCTGCTATCCAGTCTCAGACTTTAAAAGCCTTGGTCATGATTTTGCCCAAACGGTCAAAATATTGAAGTGCTGAAGCCGTTGGCACCATGTACTTGGTTCTTCTGTTGTCGCCATGGTAGACAGAGTCAATCAACTCCATCTCTCTGAGTTGATCGAGTTTCCTGTGGATGGTGGCCGGAGACGCAATGTGGCTCAATGCCATGGCTTCAGTGACCGTCAAAGGGGCTTCCTTTTGATGGCGAATGGCAATGACTTCAAGGATTTTTTTGGCCTCAAGGTCAATATCGGGAAATCCTGGTGTGTCTTCGACAGCTTCAAGAAGATTCAAAAACCGCAGATAAATTCTATTGTTTTTCATATGGGACGTTTTATGGAATAAATGTTTGAGTTAAATTTTATCAAAAACTTGATCGTATTATAGCTTTAAATCGGTAATATTAAATATTAATTATTAAAGATACATCTAAAATATTGTAAATTAATATTAAAGAAATAAAAAGTTAGTTATAAAT
>CAIMTJ010000047.1 GCA_903844385.1 uncultured Burkholderiales bacterium | reverse complement strand
GTGGTTCATTTCAGCATGGACATGCGTGCACCGAGCAACGAGTTAAGAGATGCTTTAGAGGGACGCGTCATGCAAGAGGTTCAACGCATGAGCGAAGAGCGCGGCGTGAGTGTGGAGCTCACACCCACCCTCAAAATCAGTGCCGCACCCAGTGACGAAAGCCTCAAACAGTTGTGGCACAACGCACTCCATGACTTGGGGCTACCCGTCTTTGAACTCCCAAGCGGTGCAGGCCACGATGCCATGAAAATGCATGACATCATGCCCCAAGCCATGCTCTTTGTCAGGGGCCTGAATTCCGGCATCAGTCACAACCCACTGGAGAGCACCACGGCCCAAGACATGCAACTCGGCGTGGACGCATTGATGCATGTTTTGCAACAAATGGATCGATCTGTCGCCTAATTTGTGAGCGCCTCTTGCGCTTTGGATTGGCGCACGGTCCCACGATTCATCTCAGAGCAGCAGGCCTTGGGGGTGAATTCATTGTAAAACCACCCTAAAAACGCACCACCATAGTGCAATACAACCCATGCGCACACCTTGGTGCACCCTGTTGAGGTATCGGGGGACCATTAACATCCTTCAGACGGATCTTTAGGGATGGCCTTTGAGCTCAACTCAGTCTTGTTGGTGCACCAAATTTGCACATTTATTGTCTACAATGGTCTTTCATGGGCACTGTTATTGCTATAACCCATTACATTCAATTTGGAGAACTTGATGATGAAACATTCTGTAAACAAGATCAAAAATGGTCTTGTCTTGGCCTTGGGCTTGAGTACCGGCATCGCCATGGCACAAAACACCCCATTGAAATTTCAACTCGACTGGCGCTTTGAAGGCCCGGCGGCTTTGTTCTTGGTGCCGGAGACCAAGGGTTATTACAAAGCAGAGAAATTGGACGTCACCGTCGATGCGGGCAACGGCTCTGGAGGAACCGTCACCCGAGTGGCCTCTGGATCCTATGATATGGGCTTTGCAGACTTGGCCTCCCTCATGGAGTTTGCGGCCAACAACCCCGATGCGCCCAATAAACCCGTGGCCATCATGATGGTGTACAACAACACCCCAGCGTCTGTGATGGCGCTGAAGAAGTCTGGTATCAAAACCCCAGCCGACTTGAACGGCAAAAAACTCGGCGCTCCAGTCTTTGATGCAGGACGACGGGCCTTCCCCATCTTTGCCAAAGCCAACAACATCTCCAACGTCACGTGGACGGCCATGGATCCGACCTTGCGCGAGACCATGCTGGTGAGGGGAGACCTCGATGCCATCACAGGCTTTACTTTCACCTCATTGCTCAATATTGAATCGCGCGGCGTCAAAGCCGCCGATGTGGTGGTGTTGCAATACCCCGATTACGGCGTGAAGTTGTATGGAAATGCCATCATTGCTTCTCCCAAAATTTTGAAAGAAAACCCAGAAGCTGTTCGTGCTTTTTTGCGCGCCTTCAGCCGTGGCATGAAAGACGTCTTGGCCAACCCCGCAGAAGCCATCCAAAGCGTCAAAGCGCGTGACGGCATCATTGATGTTGATTTGGAGATCCGTCGCTTAAAGCTGTGTTTGGACACCGTGGTCAATAGCCCCGATGCCCGCAGCGAAGGCTTTGGTCAAGTCAATGGCCCACGCTTGTCGTTGATGGCCAGCCAGGTCTCAGACGCCTTCAACACCAAAACCCGCGTCAACGCCGATCTTCTTTGGAACGCCTCCTTCTTGCCTAGCGCAAAGGAGCTCAACGTCTTGTCCAAGAAATAATGTCATCCTCTAAACCCTTTGTTGAATTCAACAACGTTTGGTTGGCGTACAACGATGAGTTGTTGGCTCAGCAACAGTTTGCGGTTGAAGACATTAATTTAGAGATTCAAAGAGGCGAATTCATTGCCATTGTGGGACCCTCCGGTTGCGGTAAATCCACCTTCATGAAACTCACCACCGGGCTCAGACGCCCGACAAGTGGTCAGATTCGAGTCAATGGAGAAGAAGTCACCGGACCGCTCAAAATCAGTGGCATGGCGTTTCAAGCGCCGTCCTTGCTGCCGTGGCGGACCACACTGGACAACGTTTTATTGCCCTTGGAGATCGTGGAGCCGCATCGCTCCCAATTCAAGGCCAAAAAAGCCGAGTACGAGCACCGCGCCATTGAGCTTTTAAAAAGAGTGGGCTTGGGTGGCTATGAGCGGCAATTCCCATGGCAGCTCTCAGGCGGCATGCAGCAACGCGCGAGCATTTGTCGCGCCTTGATTCATGAGCCCCAAATGCTGCTGTTGGATGAACCGTTTGGCGCACTGGATGCCTTCACTCGAGAAGAGTTGTGGTGCATTTTGCGCGACTTGTGGACTGAGCAGCGCTTCAATGTGATACTGGTCACCCATGATCTGCGTGAATCGGTATTTTTGGCCGACACCGTCTACGTGATGTCAAAAAGCCCAGGACGCTTCATTGTCAAGCGCGATATTGACCTGCCAAGGCCGCGTGACTTGGAACTCACCTACACCAGTGAATTCGCCAACGTGGTGCACGAGTTGAGAAGTCACATCGGCGCCCTTCGTGGCGCTCAAGGGGTCGCAACGACAAAGCCCAACAGCGCTCCCCCTGCCGTGGCTTGAGGGCCTTTTCTTACACTGCACCGCCCAACCTCAAAGACATCCCTATGAAATGGTCTAAAAAGCTCGAAGCCAGTTCACCTTGGATATTACTGATCTTCACCTTGCTGCTGTGGCAAGTGGTGTGCAGTGCGTTCTCGGTGTCGGAATTTATTTTTCCCAGTCCCCTCAAAATCGCCCAAGAGCTCTTGCAGTACAGCGCCATCATTGCCGCCCACGCCTGGAGAACCTATTGGGTCACCATGGCAGGTTTTGGCTTGGCGATTGTGGTGGGGGTTTTATTGGGATTTTTAATTGGCAGCTCGCGCTTGGCCTATACCGCCGTCTATCCCTTGATGACCGCCTTCAATGCCTTGCCCAAAGCGGCCTTTGTCCCGATTTTGGTGGTCTGGTTCGGTATTGGTGTGGGTCCAGCGATTTTGACCGCTTTTTTGATCAGCTTTTTTCCTATCATGGTCAACATTGCCACCGGTTTGGCCACTCTCGAGCCCGAACTCGAAGATGTACTGAGGGTGCTTGGCGCCAAGCGCTGGGACGTCTTGATCAAGGTGGGGTTGCCCCGTTCATTGCCCTACTTTTACGGATCCTTGAAAGTGGCCATCACCTTGGCATTTGTGGGCACCACGGTCTCGGAGATGACGGCCGCCAATGAGGGTATTGGGTATTTGCTCATTTCAGCCGGGTCGTCCATGCGCATGGGCCTGGCTTTTGCTGGCTTGGTGGTGGTGGGCGCGATGGCCATGTTCATGTACGAACTGTTCAATTACGTTGAAAAACACACCACCGCTTGGGCCCACCAGGGCTCACAAAACCGCTGATCCAGCGCTTGTTGCCGCCTTGACCCTCACACTGGGGTGAATGGTTAACAAAAGGGACTGTCATTTTGATGCCGATCAACTCGACTAGAATGATCTGGTGCTTTTGTGTATTGATTTGATGACTTGAATGCTCTTTTTTGTGGTCTTCACCCCCCTCTGGGTTGATCCACACCAATTCAGGGCAAAACCATTGAGCCCATCAATATCTCATTCAACTCGACTTTTTTGGATGCCTTATGGATAAACCCAACGAGATTGTGACTCCCCCCAAGGTCAAAACCATGACCTTTTCTGACATCTTGTTCCTGTGCTTCATGGTGTTCGTGGTGTTTGCCGTCGCCTTTGTGGGCCGACTCGCCTACTTGGAGGGCATGAAGACGGAAGGGTCCAAACAAAACGGCGAGGCCATGGCCGCTTGGTTCACGCAGGCCTCAGCCGATCGTTTCAATGACAACTTCAACCCCACAGAGTGTGCAGGAGGCTTGTTGCCAGCCCTGCCGGCCATCAGCCCCATGGCCAGCACCAGCACCAGCGAAGTGAGCGCGACTGCACAGACGCAGGTGAGCGACGCATCAGCAGCTGACAGCGCCACAGCCGCTGCCACGGTGAGCGTCGCACCAGCAGCATCGGCTGATTTGCCCAAAAATGCCTCAGCAAGCACCACTGCTGCTCAGGAGACCAAAGGCTCGGATGCTTCGGCACAAAATGTGGCCCGCACTTGGGGCGATTGTTTGCGCTATCTCACCAGTCAGAAGGGTGCGTGGTCCAAAATGTCCAATCCCTTCAATGGTGAACCCTTGACTTTCATCGACAAATGCGACCCCACCAATCACGAGATTCCTGGCTTCATTGTGCTCGAGAGCGTCAACCCCACCCCACCTGGATCGGCCGTTGCGAGTTATGCCAATGCGCTGGCGAGCACCGATGCCATCGATAAAAAAATGCTGTTGCGAGTGACCATTTGCGACAAAGGGTCCTACCCCATCCCCATTGCTGACATCGAATTCTAAGGAACTGAGACCATGGACAACATCGATCACATGCGAGCGTTGCTGCACGGCAAAAAAAGCGTCTTGGAGGAAGTGATTCCTTCAGGCCAGGGGATCAGAAAACAGCTCTATGACTGGCTGCTCAACCCCCACTATGAGACCAATTACCACAAAGAGGTGGACAACTGGATTGGTCTGCTGATATTGACCAACTTGTTTGCCATGCTCTTTGAGCATGTACCGCAAGTTTTTGAACCCAACAAAGAGCTGTTTCATGCTTTTGATGTGTTTTCAGTCACGATCTTCACGATTGAGTATTTCTTGCGGTTTTACTTGGCCCCAGAAGATGAGGAATTCGCCAAGAACAAATATCCTCGATTGCGCTACCTTTTTAGCCCCTTTGCGCTGATTGACTTCTTTGCGGTTGCGCCGTTTTATTTCCAATCATTTTTGGCCATTGATCTGCGTGTGTTGCGGTTCTTGCGGCTTTTGCGAATGCTCAAGCTCTTTAGAGTCTTACTGCCAGCCATCACTGAATTTAAGATACTCAATGAGGGGCGTACCTTCCGGCAAAAATTGCACGCCTTGGTCTACAACTCCGAGTACGGTGGTGCATTGCACGGTCTGTTTGACAATTTCATCGTGGTCTGGGTGGTCATCTCCGTCATTGCCGTGGTGTTCGAATCGGTGCAAAGCGTTCACTATATTTTGAACACCGAGTTCATCATCTTGGACACGGTGGCAGTGACCATCTTCACGTTGGAATACTTCATGCGACTTTACTGTTGCGTGGAAGAGCCTGGGTTTCAACACTTTTTGGTGGGTCGACTCAAACAAGCCAAGACCACAGGATCCATCATTGATTTCTTGGCCGTGCTGCCCTTTTTCTTAGAGGTGTTTTTACACCACCTCTTTGACTTGCGGTTCTTGCGGGTCTTCCGTCTGCTGCGACTCTTAAAGCTCACCCGTTACACAGGGGCCACGGCCACGTTGGCCAAAGTCATTGTGCGCGAATGGCCCGTCATGGCCGCTGCCGGCTTTGTGATGATGCTGCTGGTGGTTTTGACGGCCAGCTTGGGCTACCTTTTTGAGCATGAGGCACAACCCGAGAAGTTTGAGAACATTCCGCAAGCCATTTATTGGGCTGTGATCACGCTGGCTTCGGTGGGCTATGGTGACATCACCCCTGTCACACCAGTCGGACGATTTTTGACCATCATTTTGGCCTTGATTGGTATCGGTATTTTTGCCATCCCTGCGGCCTTGCTCTCTTCGGCCTTTAGTGACCAGTTGATCATTGAGCGCGAAGAGCTCAAAGACAGTTTGCTCAAAGTGCTGGCTGAGGGCGACATCACCGAGGAAAAGGGCGAGATGATTCGCGCTGAAGCCGAGCGACTGCATTTGACCGAACATGAGGTGGACAAACTCTTGGACCGGGCCATTGAAGAGCGAGATGCCATCGATCACGGCGCCAAATTGCCCTTGAGTCAAATTGCCCAGGACCCAGCCCATGCGGTTGAGCATTTCAAAGTGCTGGTCTCGGAGATTCGACAACTCTCTATTTTGAGCGACCACGCTCGCTTTGAGACTTTTGCCAAAGACAATGACCGGCTCACTCAAAGTGAGTTGGCGCTTTGGCAACAAATGGGTAGCACAGTCTCGCCAAGTCAAGCCAACAAAACGGCGAGTACCCCCCCTGAGTCATCGGCAGACCGTGGTGGCGCTCACCCAGCCTCCTGACACGAGAGGCCAGCTCGCTTTGGGGCAAGACGCCCTGTGGCAAGCTTGCCTCTCGCTTCGCTACAGCGTTGAGCAAAACCGCACCGTTCTCAGGCATCACCACAGCGGCCCGCTGAGGGTTCTCAAAAGCTTGTACCCCGAGGGGGACCCCATCTGCCACAATGTGCTGGTGCACCCACCCAGCGGCCTGGTGGGGGGAGATCACTTGAACATCCAAGTGCACTTGCAAGACCACAGCCACGCCTTGATCACCACGCCTGGCGCCACACGCTTTTATGGCTCCAAGGCCTTGCAGGCTCACCAAAAAGTATTTGCCCATGTGAGTAACCACGCCAAACTTGAATGGTTGCCCATGGAAGCCTTGGCTTACAACAGCTCCTATGGCGTGAATCAAGCTGTCTTCCGACTCGAAGAGCATGCGAGGTTGATCGCCTGGGATGTCACCCAACTGGGCTTGCCGCAAGCACAACAGCCGTTTACACAAGGCATCTTTGAACAACACTTAGAAATTGAAGGCGTTTGGCTCGACAAGGCCAGACTGGATGCCTTGGACCACCGACTTCTCAACAGCCCCGTGGGCCTTGGGGGACACCGATGCATTTCATCGCTGATCTTTGCCCAAGGTCATGCTTGGCCCACCCATTTCAAAGTTCGAGCCTTGGAAGGCATTCGTGGACTGATTGCGCAAATGAGGCCCGAGGGATCCGCCCATTTGGTCGCAGGCGTCACGGCTGTCCATCCACAAGTGGTGGTCCTCAGAGTGCTCAGCGATTTGGTCGAACCGAGCATGCAGCTGCTAAAAGCGGCTTGGGGCCTACTGCGACGTGATCTTTGGGGCCTGGCCCACACCCCACCGAGAATTTGGTCTTCTTAGTTCGGCGTTTGTACTTGATCGCTCAAGCGGTCGCGCTGCAGGAGCGACTTGAACAAATACCCCCATGACACCGCCACCAGCAAGGTGCCCAAACCGCCAATGAAGGTCGCGGCAATCGGGCCAAACCAAGCTGCCGTGGCCCCAGACTCGAATTCCCCCAATTGATTGCTCGCCCCAATAAAGACCATGTTGACGGCGCTCACGCGTCCGCGCATGTCGGGCGGCGTGTCAATTTGAACCAGGGTTTGACGAATCACCACACTCACCATGTCTGCAGCCCCACTGACCATGAGGGCAACAAAGGAGAGAACAAACACCTCAGAGACGGCAAAGACCATGATACTCACACCAAAGACGCCCACCGATGCGAGCAGCACTCGGCCCACATGCCTGGTGAGTGGCCACCGCGTCAAAAACAGCGACACCGCAATGGCACCAAACGCTGGAGCGGCTCTGAGCAAACCCAAACCCCAAGGTCCAGTGTGAAAAATATCCTTGGCGTATATGGGCAAAAGCGCTGTGGCGCCGCCCAGCAAAACGGCGAACAAATCCAAAGACACCGACCCCAAAATGATTTTTTCCCGCCAAACATAGACCACCCCAGCCAAGACCGACTCGAGGCTGGCCACTTCTTGCTCGCGATGAACGGGTTGGGTGGTTAAGCCCAGGAACCAAAGACTCGAGAGCGCATACAGCAGCAAGCACAAACCATAGACCGCATTGGCATGCACTGCATAGAGTAAACCGCCCAAGGCGGGTCCTGCCACCACGCTCGCTTGATAACCCATCGAACTCAAGGCCATGCCTCGAGGCAACAAATGGGTTTCTAAAAGACTGGGCAACAACGCTTGTTGGGCCGGGTTTTGAAATGACCTCACCACACCCAGCACCAATGACACACCCAATAAAAAGGACCGACTCAAGGCATCTTGCCAGATGGCCAAAAGGATGACAAAAACCACCAGGGATTGAATCGCCCAACAAACCATCACAATTTTTTCGCGCGGCAAACGGTCCGCCACATGGCCAGCCCAAAGCGTCAAGACCAGAGCTGGACAGAACTGATACAAGCCCACCAGGCCCAAGTCCCAGGCACTGCCCGTGAGGTCATACATTTGCCAAGCCAAGGCCACCATGAGCATTTGAGAGGCGGTGCCGGCAGCAATTTTGGACCACCAATACCGAACAAAACCCTTGTGGGTGAAGAGCTCTTGGAGCTCTGGCGAGGACTCACGCCAGCGCTTGAGGCGATCAGCCATTGCAACATTCAACAAAAAAGTTCCACCCTTATTCCTCTTCAGACCGTTTCACACCACGCCCATGACAGTGATCTCTGTCAAACGGCCACACCCGCAACGTCCAGCGCCCCATGCGGGCGGCTTGAAAGATACCACAAAGCCACCCTGAACCTAGCGAGGCGGTGAACGCAAAGATCGCCACATCCGCTTGAGCCCCAAGCGCTGCTGCTGCCAAAAACCGTCGCCATAAACCTCTTGAACCCCCACCATCTGCCTGATACCGGTGGGGTCGTAGCGATTGTCAAAATTGGCGGTGCCAAACAACACATCCCACCAAGGCAACAAGACCCCAAAATTATGCCCCCCCAATACTCCTGGTGAAAACTCATGCCCGGCACCCATGCTGTGGTGAAAGCGGTGAAAACGTGGACTCACCCACAGCCACTCAAGTGGCCCCCAACTCCAACGGACATTGGCGTGCTGCAAACTTTGGGCGAGTTGGGTCAAAACCACAAGAAGGACGAACTGGGAAGGCGGCACACCGATCATTTGGGCGAGGATCACGCCCACGAACGCCACCACCACATCGTCGAGCAAGTGATTGCGGCTGTCGCTCCAAAACGTCATCACCCGTTGAGAGTGGTGCACGGCGTGCAAGGCCCACCACCATGACCATTGATGCTGAGCGCGGTGGATCCAATAATTGACAAAATCGAGCACCACCAAGTACACCAAGAAGGACAGCACCGCTTGATCAGCCAAACCGGGTAGCCACTGCTCCAAGTGGTAGGTGGGCCAACCGGCTTGACGCAAAGACCCCATGACCGCATCGATGGGCGCATTGAACGCCATGAAAAACACCAAACGAAAAAGCCCTAGGCGATGAATCATGGTGTAGATCACATCCACACGAATGGCGCTTTGCCTCTGGGCCCCATGAAGGGCACTGACACGCTCAGCGGGCCAGAGCTTTTGTAAGGGCCACATGAGAGCCACCATCACGGTGAGCTCAATGAGTCCCCATAAGACCCACTCACAGGCCTCGTAAGCATCTTCAACCCAGCCACCAAGGCCGAGATTGAACAAGAGCGGCTGAGCCACCCACTCCAACAGGAGATCGGCGCCTTGGGGCAAGAGATTGTTCCACTCCACCATACCTAGCCTCCTGTTGAGACGGACTCGGCAGGCCTGGGCTGCCCCAAGGTCCTGCGGTGTTGGGCAATCCAAGCTTGGTATTGCGGCTGCTGATCCAAGGTTCTAAAACAAAAACCTCGCTCATGCAAACCCTCAAGCAAGGGCTCGAGCACCGCTGGCGCCCAAGGATCTTTGCGCGACCAAATGCCCAAATGGGCCATCAAGATGTCGCCAGACTTGATCTGCGCGAGTGCTTTTTTCAGCAGCAAGGCGTTGGGGTAAGCTTGGCTTGGCAACTCATCGCCCAAAAATCCCGCATCGCTCCAACCCACATGATCAAAGCCACACGCGCGTGCACTCGCGAGCAACTGCGGCGAGGTTTTACCCCCTGGTGCCCTGAACAAAGACAAGGCTGGTTTTTGGGTCAACTCTTCAATGCGGTGGGCTGCCGCCTCCACCGCTTGGCAGTACTCCTGGGCACTGTAGCGAGAGACTTCTCCCGAATGGGCCCCTGCAGAAGGCTTGACGCGAAAACCACCACTTTGGGGCAAATCCGCCTTCCAATAGACGTGATCCAGGGTGTGAGAAGCAAACTGATGACCCGCTAGTGCACGTGCTCTCCACCAACTCGCCCAAGCTGGGCTCAAGCTCGAGCCCCCAGTTTGCGCGGGCTCATCGGCCACAAAAAAAGTCACCCTCACTTGGTGCTGTTCAAGCACTTGGGCGATCAAAGGAGCAACCCCCATGTGACCGGTATCAAAGGTGAGGTAAAGCGGCTTGTTGCAGGGCTGCGCAGCACCTGGGTCAACCCATGTGGTCTGTGCCGCCATGGCCACACCCATGGCGCTCAAGATGAGGGCCAAGGCCCAGGCCCAAGGATGGCTTGAGCGTTGGTGAAAAACGGTGCTGAGTCGGGCAAGGTTCATGGCAGCGAGCATCAGACCCGTATCGAACCAGCGGCCAACTTTCATTGCCGTGGGGCGTGCTCTAGCGTCCAAACCCCGTGGGGAGACTTGCCCACATTGATTTGTTTGAGCAGTTTGCCTGAAGCCAAGTCGATGATGCTGAGCTTTTTAATCCAACGCGAGGACACGTAGACGGTTTTGCGGTCCATTGATATTTCCATATCGTCAGGTCCTCCTGGCGCGGCAAAGCTGCGCTCCACGCTCAAGGTGGGCAGATCAATCACACTCACTGTATTGGCCGCGCGATTGCTCACCAAGACATGTTGACCGTCCCCCAAAGCCCTGAACGAATGCGCGCCTTGGCCTGTGGGAATGGTTTTGACCAAATGAGCGGGCGACTGAGTGATATCAAAGACTTGAACTTCTTGGCCTCCCGTCATGGCCACGAGCAAGGATTTGTCATCTGAGCTGCCAAACACATCGGCAGGTGTTGAGCCAGTTTTGATTCTCCATTTGAGGGTTTGGGTGGCCAAATCGATCGCCACCAATTCATCCGAGTCTTGCATCGTGGCGTAGACCGAGGTGCTTTTGGAGTCGATCCACAAGTGACTGGGCGTTTTGCCTGTGGGAACGCGTTTGACCAAGGTCAAAGCTTGGCCGTCCCAGCGGTAAATGTCCACATGGTTCAATCGATTGGCCAAGGTGACAAACCATTTCATGTCTGGAGAAAACCGCAATTGATAGGGATCCAATGTACCTTTGACGACGCGTTGAACTTCGGCCGTTCTGGGGTCAATGAAGGTGAGAGAGTCGCCACCCGCATTGGCCACAATCATGGAGCGCTCATCAGGAGTGAGATACAAATGGTGCGGCTCCTTGCCGGTGTCGATGGTTTTGGTGACATGCCAATCGCTCGGATCAATCACACTCACGGTGGAGTCGAGTGAGTTCAGCACAAACACTGGGGTCGCAGCGTGAGCGCTCGAACACAACACGCCCAAACACAGCGTGAGGGCAAAGCCACTCGCGCGCGATACAAATCGGTTCATATGCATTACTTCCAAAGCCATGACCTCAGTTTAATGGAAATTTCAATGAAACCCTTCACACATCGCCATTGTTGCCCCCTTTAAAAGGGGGATTCAAAACCAGCCTTGCCGGGTGTTTTTGCGCCAGATTGGTGCCAAATCAACGCTCTTGCCAAGGGCAGCGTGAACATCTAAGCCCCTGGGACTTGAGCACCGTGTTGAATTAACGCCAACTCAGGCAAGCTCAAGGCTCGCCATTGACCAGGCGCCAAGTCGGCGGGGAGGCTCAAGCCCCCCATTTGAGAGCGGTGTAAGCCCACCACCAAGTGACCAACGCTTGCCAGCATGCGCTTGACTTGGTGGTATTTGCCCTGAGTGAGGGTCATCTGAATGAAGCGCTCGCTGATTTGTTCGATGGCTTGAGCCCGAACAGGAATCGCACTGTCGCTGAGCACCACACCGTCCAACAATTGCGCCAGGGCTTGGGGTGCAATAGGATCCTCGGTGGTGATGTCATACACTTTGGACACATGGTGCTTGGGAGAGGCGAGTTGATGAATCAAAACGCCGTCGTCGGTCATGAGCAGCATGCCCGTTGTGTCTTGGTCCAAGCGACCCACGGCCTGAACGCCTTGGACCGCCGATTTTTGCGGGCGAAGGCGCAAAGGGGCCGGCAACAAGGAATAAACACTGGGCCAATGCGAGGGCTTTTGAGAGCATTCGGTGGACGCGGGCTTGTTCATCACCAAATAAGCCTTGGGCCAATAAAACCATTGATCACCTTGCACCACAAAGGGCCAATCGCGCTCGACCTGCACCTCTTGCCATGGATCGTCACAAACGCTGGCCTGCCCCAGTAAACCCAACTGGGTGTGGCCCTGCTCGATCAAGCCTTGACAAATGCGCCGAGTCCCAAAGCCTTGGGAGTACAAAAGATCTTGGAGTTGCATGCGCACAGGTTTTGCGCCACGGTCACTGGCTTTGGTGCTCACGCCATCCACTCCCAGTGTGTCGCCCGCGCATCTTGTGCGGGTGGGCAGAACGATAAAAACATGAGGGAGCCTTTGCGTTCGAGATGAAGAACTTGACCCCGAGCACCAAACCCATGGGCAACACCAGGAGGCAAAGCCGTCGGGGACAATTGCACGCATTTTATCCTCGGCTTAGCCTGAGTTGCGGACAGCCAAAACACCCCTGAGGGACTCCAAGTCAGCGGGCTTACAGGCTGCAAGGATTTTCGGGCATGGGGGCGGCCGATTGAGCTGGATCAAGAAAAATGATCATTGCGCTTTGGAGTGAAAAATTTCCCCTCGTCCCACAAAACCCCAACCCACTGTGTCCTTTAAAATAGACCAATGCAAGACCTCTCAACTTCCAAGACCAACGCTGAGCTGCCCCTCCAAACCCCACGCTTGACGTCCTTGTCGCATGGCGGGGGGTGTGGCTGCAAAATTGCACCCGCTGTGCTGCAAGACATTTTGCGTCGCACACACAGCTCAACGGCGAGCCTGCCCATCCCCAAGGAGCTCTTGGTGGGCCTGGAGACTTCAGACGACGCCGCTGTCTACCAACTCAACGAACACCAAGCGCTGGTGGCGACCACCGACTTTTTCATGCCCATCGTGGATGACCCGTTTGAATTTGGTCGCATCGCTGCCACCAATGCCCTCAGTGACGTCTATGCCATGGGGGGACAACCGATTTTGGCCCTGGCCATCGTGGCCATGCCGGTGAACACCTTGGATGCCCAAACGATTGCCGACATCCTTCGCGGTGGACAGTCGGTGTGCCAAGACGCAGGCGTGGTCCTCGCGGGGGGTCACACCATTGATTGCGTCGAGCCCATTTATGGCTTGGTGGCCTTGGGACTGGTGGACCCTCAGTATTTGAAGAAAAATTCACAAGCCCAGGTGGGTGACTGTTTGATTTTGGGCAAAGCCTTGGGGGTGGGTGTGATGTCGGCGGCCTTGAAGAAAAACCAACTCAGCGCGCCCGCTTATGACCAACTGATTGCGGCCACCACCCAACTCAACCGGCCTGGCTCGGCGCTTGCCAAGATGCCCGGTGTCCGAGCCTTGACCGATGTCACCGGCTTTGGCTTACTGGGCCATGCCCTTGAAATGGCCAAGGGCTCAGGGGTCCAATTGGCGCTGAACTGGGGAGAGATCGCACTCTTGCCCGGAGTCCAAGCCTTGATT
Source organism: uncultured Burkholderiales bacterium (assembly GCA_903844385.1). Classification (GTDB taxonomy): domain Bacteria; phylum Pseudomonadota; class Gammaproteobacteria; order Burkholderiales; family Burkholderiaceae_C; genus Limnohabitans. Next base: position 49,493 of record CAIMTJ010000047.1, on the reverse strand, counting down.
GAGGCCGGCCATGTGACGGGTGCATCGGCTCGCAATTGGGCGAGTTACGGCCACCAAGTCGAACTCTCCAACACACTGCCCGCTTGGGCTCAAGACCTCTTGAGTGACCCCCAAACCAGTGGGGGCTTGTTGGTGAGCTGCTCGCCTGAGAGTGCGCCAGAGGTTTTGAGCCTTTTTCTAGCCTCAGGCTTTTCTCAAGCCTCGGTCATCGGCCGCGTGCAGGCCAAACCACCTCAAGGTGCATGGGTTCGGGTGAGCTGATTGCGCCATCCCCTTGGCTGGCTTTTCGCAGCTGCTCGCCCTCGACAAACCCGATTCTTCTGGGGTGTCATCACCCACCTGAATGCGAATAATTCTCATTTAATGTAAAATAGTTCAATGGATTCTTTTTTATCGCTCGATCGACTGCCCAAGCATGAAAAAGCTTGGGTCAAGGCCGTGCGCTCGCTCGAGTCCCAAAGCGGGTTGGCCAGACAGCTCGAGGACATCGGCTTTGTGCCTGGCGAGCAAGTCCAAATCTTAAGCAAAGCCATGATCGGGGGCGACCCCATGGTGGTGCGAGTGGGTCAGTCGACCTTTGCCCTCAGGCAAGCTGAAGCCCAGTTGATTGAAGTCTCCTCGGAGCCATGAGGTGCAAACAGCGACCTTGCATTTTGTGGACAGCTCGCCTTTGGTGGCCCTCATTGGCAACCCCAATTGCGGCAAAACCGCCATCTTCAATGCCTTGACCGGTAGCCACCAAAAGGTGGCCAACTATGCCGGGGTGACGGTGGAGAGAAAAGAGGGCAAGATGGTCTGGGGCGACACAGGCCAAACCTTGCGGGTCTTGGATTTACCGGGCGCCTACAGCCTTTACCCGCGCTCGCTAGACGAACGCGTGACCCACGATGTCTTGAAGGGCTTGGCCGCTGGAGAGAAACGTCCCGACTTGGCGGTTTGCGTGGTGGACGCCACCAACCTCAGGCGCACCTTGAAGTTGGCCTTGGCGGTACAACGCTTGGGCGTGCCTTGCGTCTTGGCGCTGAATATGTCGGACTTGGCGAAAAAAAGAGGACTCCACATCGACCCCGAAGCCCTATCGAGCGCACTGAGAATGCCCGTCGTTCCCACGGTGGGCATTCACGCGCAAGGGGTCGCCGCACTCAAAGCGCATTTGATGCAGGCATTTGCAGACCCCTTGGGCTTGCCCGAGACGGCCTTGGCGCCAGCCCCCACCTCAGACAGTTCAGACACCCATGACGCCAAGCGCATCCAAAGCATCTTGCATGACTTGGGGATCGATCAGATCCAACCCGACGCCTGGAGTGAGCACATTGATCGCTGGGTATTGCACCCACTCTGGGGCCCTTTACTCTTGGGGGGGGTGCTTTTTGTGGTGTTTCAAGCCGTCTTTGACTTGGCCATCGCACCCATGGACCTGATTAAAAACACCTTCTTGGCCTTGGGCGGCTATGTGGGGAGTCTGATCGACGACCCCCTTGTCAAAAGCCTGCTCGTCGATGGTTTGATCGCAGGCGCAGGCGCCGTGTTGGTCTTCTTGCCACAAATTCTCATTTTGTTTTTCTTCATCTTGGTGCTCGAAGAGTCGGGCTATTTGCCCAGGGCTGCCTATTTGCTCGACAAATTGATGGGCAGTGTGGGCCTGTCGGGGCGCTCCTTCATCCCCTTGCTGTCGAGCTTTGCTTGTGCCATTCCCGGCATCATGGCCGCGCGCACCATCTCCAATCCACGCGACCGCTGGGTCACCATCATGATCGCTCCCTTGATGACGTGCTCGGCGCGCTTGCCTGTCTACACCTTGCTCATTGCCGCCTTCATCCCCAACACCTTGGTCGCCGGCAGCTTGTCACTGCGCGGTTTGGTGCTGTTTGCTCTTTACTTGATGGGCATTGTGGGTGCCATGGCTGTCGCATGGGTACTCAAACGATTCACCCGTGCAGGCACCCTCACCAGGCCCTTGATGATGGAGTTGCCCTCTTACCACTGGCCCACGGCTCAAAATGTGGCGATGGGGCTGTGGCAAAGAGCCAAGATTTTCATCAACCGCGTCGGTGGCGTGATTTTGCTCTTGACCCTTGCGTTGTGGTTCCTGGCGAGCTTTCCCAGTCCCGATATCGGCTTTGAGGGTCTGCCCATTGAGGCGAGTTTTGCGGGGATGTTGGGTCACGCCTTGGCCCCCATTTTCGAGCCCATCGGTTTTAACTGGCAAATCAGCATCGCCTTGATTCCTGGCATGGCGGCTCGCGAGGTGGTGGTGAGCGCCTTGGGCACCGTTTACGCCTTGTCCTCGCAAGGTGGTGACACAGCCAGCAACCTCGGTCCACTCATCGCACAGTCTTGGAGCTTGGCCAGTGCTTTGTCCTTGATGGTGTGGTTTGTGTTCGCGCCTCAATGCCTGTCCACCATCGCCACGGTCAGGCGCGAGACCAACGGCTGGCGCATGCCCTTGATCATGCTCTCCTACCTCTTTGTGCTGGCCTATGCAGCCAGTTTCTTGACCTACCATCTGGCCCTTGTGCTGGGCTTGGGTTAAAGTGATCCCCATGCTTGAGGAGATACATCATGATCAAACCAATGGTTCAAACGCTGGGGCTTTTGCTGGCGCTCTACATCTCGGGGTCGGGTAGCGCCATGGCGATTGAAGAGCCAAGCTACAAGACTCTGGTTCAAGACGGCTCCATGGAGGTGAGACTCTATGAACCGCGCTTGAGCGCCGTCACGCATTTGAGCGGCGACATGGACCAAGCCTCCAATCAGGGCTTTCGTCGAATTGCCGACTTTATTTTTCGCAACAACACATCCAACCGACCGAGCGCAGAGTCATCGAGCGCGAGTGCCGAAAAAATCGCAATGACCGCTCCCGTCATTGTTAAACCACAGGGTAGCCAAGCCAGTGGAGCGGCGTATCAAAACGCAGAAAACTGGAGCGTTGAATTCGTCATGCCCAAGGTGTACACCCAAGACACCTTACCCAGGCCCAACAACCCTCAAGTGAGCATCACCGCGATCCCCACTAAAACTTACGCAGTGCTCACCTACTCTGGACTCAACACCCAGTCCCGAATTCAAAAAGAAATCGATGCGCTCTCGGCCTGGATCCAAAGCAAAGGCTTCAAAGCCACGGGAGAGCCCCAACTCGCGCGCTACGACCCGCCTTGGACCTTGCCGTTTTGGCGCAGAAATGAAATTTGGATCGAACTCAACCCACTGCCCTGAACGCAGTGGGGATCAATTCCTGCTGGGGTTTGGGTTGATGCGTCAATTGACCCGCCAGGCTTACGCGCGAAGGTGGCCCGTTCGCGTGCGTGAAGGCGCATGAAGGGCGTCGCCCCGAAATGCTGGCGCGCACACTTTGGCTTAAAGCCTAAAGCCTGAGGCCTGAGGCCTGAGGCGACAGACTTAGCGCAGAGTCTGGGGACCGTAGAAATACAGCGGCAGTGCATCCACAATTTGCGGAAACAAACACAACAGCAGCACTGCAAACATGATCAAAAAGACAAACGGGATGGTGCCCCAAACCACATCGATCAAATCGATGTCGGGCGCAATTTTATTGATCACAAAAATATTCAACCCCACGGGTGGATGGATCAGTCCCATCTCCATGATCACCGACATCACAACGCCAAACCAGATCAAATCAAACCCCTGTGCGCGCAGTGGAGGCAAAATAATCGGTGCAGTCATCAAAATAATGCTCACGGGGGGCAAGAAAAATCCAAGCACCACCACCATGAAAGCGACAGCCAAGAACAAAGTCCACTTGCTCAGGTGCAAGCCCACAATCCATTCTGCCGTGCTTTGACTGATGTGCAAATAGCTCATGACATAGGAGTAGAGCAAGGACATACCAATGATCATCATGAGCATCGTCGCCTCAGACAAAGAACTCAAGAAAATTGGCTTCAAGTCCGACAACCTCCATGCCCCATAAACCACCGCAATGAGCAGCAAGGCCAACACTGCGCCAAGACCGGCCGTCTCCGATGGTGTGGCAAAACCTCCATAAAGCGCAAACATGACCCCCAGGAGCAACACCAAAAAGGGAAGAACCCTCGGAATAGCGGCAAATTTTTGAGCCAAGGTGTAGTGATCCACTTGCAAAATTCGAGAGGACTCACCCCCAGCATCGACCACAGCTTGCGCTCGTTTTTGCTCCCACTGGAAACGAAAGACGCCATAAAGTGCAAACAACACCACCAGCAAAATACCAGGACCAATGCCCGCCAAGAAAAGTCTCCCAAGAGACTGCTCCGCGGCCACGGCATACAAAATCAAGGTGACCGATGGTGGAAGCAAAATGCCAAGCGTGCCACCGGCTGCCACCAAACCCGCGGCCAAACGAGACGAATAGCCACGCTGCCTCATCTCAGGAATTGCTGAGCTGCCAATGGCCGAGCACGTCGCTGCGCTCGATCCGGCCATCGCGGCAAAAAGACCACAAGCCAAGGTCACCGCAATACCCAGCCCGCCGGGTATTTTGCACAACCAAATGTGCATGGCCGAATACAAGTCTCGTCCCGCCTTCGATTTACCAATGGCGGCCCCCTTCAAAATGAACAAGGGAATGGTGAGCAGCGTGATGCTGGCCATCTCTTCGTAAACATTTTGCGCAACCGTGTCCAAGGACGCATGGGGCATGAAAAAATACATGAACACCGTGGCCACAGAGCCCAGCGCAAATGCAATGGGCATGCCCGAAAAAAGCACCAAACACGTTGACGCACCAAAGAGTAAACCGATTTGAAGTGTTGACATGAGACAGTGAATTAAGTGGGCTTGAGTGCTTGGGCACTCACCACTTGGATGAACAAAACCAAGACCAAAAGACTCATGCCCACAGCCATGCTGCCGTAGGGAATCCACAATGGCGCGCCAAAAGCCGAACCCGAAATTTGTTGGTCCTCAATGGCCTCGAGCAGCAAAGTCCATGACTTCCAAGAAAAGAAACAGCAAAAAAGCAGCGACATCACATCGCTCAGCCAACGCCTGAAGCGGTCGGCGCGAGGACCTAAGACGGCGGACAGTGCTTGGATGGCGACGTGACCGCGTTGTTGCTGCACCCAAGCACAAGCCAAAAAGGTCGCCCCCACCAACAAGAAAATGGTGACCTCATCTTGCCAATCACTGGGAATTTTGAACAGATAGCGTGCCGTGGCCTCCCAACTGAGCACACATGCGGCCACACCAACGGCCACGGCTCCAAAAAAAGCCGTGACTTGGTTTAACCAATGGAGCGCTTGAAGTAAGAAAGGCGCTCCCTCACGGCTCAGTGGATCGTTCAAGGTCTGGTCTTGCATATCGGACGTACTTTAAGAGACAGCTTGCGCCATTTTTAGGAATCGGTCGCATTCTGCATTGCGGTTGGAGAAGTCAAGCCAGGCCGAGCGCTGCGCAACGGCGCGCCAACGATCAATACAAGCATCGTCCATGTCAAAGACTTTGGCACCGGCTTTTTTGTAGATATTGGCCACTTCGATGTCATCTTCTTTGGCCATTTTGGTGGCAAAACTCTCTAACTCCAGACCCACTTCAAGAATGGCCTTTTGCTGTGCAACTGGCAACGCATCGAACACCACTTTGGACATCAACAAGGGCTCAAACATGTACCAAAAGCTGTTCTTTTGGCCTGTGGTCAATGCTTTGGAGATTTCTTCTAAGCGAAAAGAAATCAATGAGGTCGAAGACGTCACAGCCGCATCGAGGGATCCGGTTTGCATGGCGGGATAAATCTCATTGGAAGGCACGCTGGAGATGATGCCGCCAGCTTGCTTGAGCATCAGATCCATTTCGCGCGAGCCACCACGGATTTTCAGGCCCTTCACGTCGTCGGGATTGACCACCGGTGTAGAGCGCGAGACTGTGCCTCCGGCTTGCCAAATCCAAGTGATGATTTTCACGCCCTTGGCCTCCAAGAGTTTGGTGAGTTCACGGCCAATTTCAGCTTTTTTCCACGCAAAGCCTTGCTCATAGGAGGTCACCATGCAAGGCATCAAGCCAATGTTGACCTCTTGCACTTCCCCACCGGCATAGGCCAAGGGATAGAGGGTTAAGTCGAGAGCGGCTTTCCTCACTGCGGAGAACTGGGCCACGGTTTTCAAGAGCGAGGAGCCGGGATAAATTTCAAACTTCAAAGCACCTGCCGTGCGCTTTTCCACATCTTGGGCAAATTTTCTGGCCAAGCGGTCTCTAAAGTCACCCTTGTCAATCGTGCCACCTGGGAACTGATGCGAAATCTTCAACAACTTTGCTTCTGCAGCCTGGGCCAAACCGCTGGCGCTTAAAACACCAGTGGCACAAACAGCCGAGGCGCTTTGCAATAGAGTACGACGTTGGATCATAGAAAATCTCCTGATGGTTGAAGTGCTTGGAGCAGACTACAACAAAGTAAGCGCATTGAAAAGAGGGCAAACACCGCCTGACTCCTCAGCAAGACCACGCCTTGCGATGGATCAACAAGATGGTTGACTATATTTCGCTCGTTGATCACAAAAAAATGGGGTTATTCGCTTTTACCAAGCATGCGTGAGGTTGTCTGGGAAAGTACCGTCTTTGACCGCTTGAACATAGGCTTTCATGGCCGAGAGCACGCCATCTTGGCCCGCCATGAAGTTGCGCACAAACTTGGGCATCTTACCCAGGTTCATGCCCAGCATGTCGTGCATCACCAAGACCTGACCCGATGTTCCGTTGCCCGCTCCAATTCCGATGGTGGCGCAGCGAGTCAAGGCTTGAGTGATTTGGGACGCCAACACGTGAGGCACCATCTCGAGCACCATCAAACTTGCCCCTGCATCTTCCAAGGACTTTGCATGATCGAGCAAAACCCGGGCGCTGTCGGCGTCTTTGCCTTGAACGCGGTAGCCACCCAGCGCAAACACCGTTTGTGGCGTGAGCCCCAAATGGGCGCACACAGGAATACCGCGCTCAACCAAGAAAGCCACGATCTCGCTGGTCCACCCCCCACCCTCGAGTTTGACCATGTGCGCGCCAGCCCTCATCAACGCACTGGCCGATCGGATGGCTTGCTCAGAAGATTCCTGGTAGGTGCCAAACGGCAAGTCGGCAATCAACCACGCACCGCCTTGACTTCTTCTGAGGCCACGCGAGACACATTGGGTGTGATAACAAACGTCCTCCAAGGTCACGGCCAGCGTGCTCTCGCTGCCTTGGCAGACCATCCCCAGGGAGTCTCCAACGAGCAAGGTATCGACGCCAGCCACCTCAGCCATGGCCGCAAAGGTGGCATCGTAGGCGGTGAGCATCGAGATTTTTTCGCCACTGGCGTGCATCTGCGCCAAACGCGGCAAATTCACCGCTTTGCGCTTGACAAGAGGCGCATCTTGCGGGAAAGAGCCATAGGCAGAAAAATCTTTGGGGGAGATGGGTTGTGTCACAGGCGGGTCATGAAGTTTGGTCGAATTTTAACAGTGCAAAGGCCAAGTGGGACAATCCCCAGCAACCCGACACAGGTGAGCCCATGGCACGGCGTGAGTTGACAACAGTCACTTGCAAAAAAAAGAGGCCCGTCTCGCGACGGGCCCGCTTCTTTTGCAAGGTGTGGTTGACGCTCAAAACGCAGAGGTCAACACGAGCGAGGAGCCAGTCTCTTGGCGCCCCAAGTACTGCGAGCTGGCCCCCAGGCCTTGACAGCTTGAGGGATTAAGCTCGCGCTTCAATTAAACCGTTTGCGCCGCTTTTTGGAAGCTGTCAATCTGGTCAAAATTGAGGTACTTGTAAATGTTGGCTGAATTTTGATTGATAGCGCCCACATTGCTCAAATACTCTTCACGCGTGGGGATGCGTCCGAGCTTGGAGCAAGTGGCGGCCAATTCGGCTGAGCCCAAGTACACAAAGGTATTTTTACCCAAACGGTTGGGGAAGTTGCGTGTGCTCGTTGACATGACCGTGGCGCCCTCTTTGACCTGGGCTTGGTTGCCCATGCACAAAGAGCAACCAGGCATCTCCATGCGAGCACCTGCCGCACCAAAGACGCCATAGTGACCTTCTTCGGTGAGTTGGTCCTTGTCCATTTTGGTGGGAGGCGCCATCCAGAGTTTCACAGGGATATCGTGCAGGCCTTCCAAGAGTTTGGAGGCTGCTCTGAAGTGTCCAATATTGGTCATGCAAGAGCCAATGAAGACCTCATCGATCGTGGCGCCAGCCACATCTGAGAGGGTTTTTGCATCATCAGGATCATTGGGGCAACACACGATGGGCTCGGTGATCTCTGACATGTCAATTTCAATGACGGCGGTGTACTGAGCGTCCGCATCAGCGCGCAACAACTGGGGATTGGCCAACCACTCTTCCATGGATTTGATACGACGACGCAAGGTGCGCGCATCGTTGTAGCCTTGGGCAATCAAATTCTTGAGCAGCACAATATTGCTTTGCAAGTACTCAATCACCGGCTCCTTGGACAAATGCACGGTGCAGCCCGCTGAGCTGCGCTCGGCTGAGGCGTCGGCCAATTCAAAGGCCTGCTCGACTTTGAGCTCAGACAAGCCTTCGATCTCCAAAATTCGACCAGAGAACACATTTTTCTTGTTCTTTTTCTCTACGGTCAAATGGCCCTGCTTGATGGCATACAAGGGAATGGCGTGAACCAAGTCACGCAAGGTAACGCCTGGCTGCATCTTGCCTTTGAAACGCACCAGCACTGACTCTGGCATGTCGAGCGGCATCACACCCGTGGCCGCGGCAAAGGCCACCAAGCCCGATCCGGCAGGAAAACTCAAACCAATGGGAAAGCGGGTGTGTGAATCTCCACCCGTGCCCACTGTGTCGGGCAACAACATGCGGTTAAGCCATGAGTGAATGATGCCGTCACCGGGCTTTAAGGAGACACCGCCGCGCGTGCTCATGAAATCGGGCAACTCGTGCTGAGTGAGCACATCCACCGGCTTTGGATAAGCCGCGGTGTGGCAAAACGACTGCATGACCAAATCGGCACTGAAGCCCAAACAAGCCAGGTCTTTCAACTCATCACGGGTCATGGGTCCTGTGGTGTCTTGAGAGCCCACCGACGTCATGCGCGGCTCGCAATAAGTGCCCGGCAAGACGCCTTTGCCCTCGGGCAAGCCACAAGCCCGGCCCACGATTTTTTGGGCCAGCGTGAAGCCGGTTTTTACCGCCTCTGGGGGGCTGGGCAATCTGAATTGGGTGGACGCGGGCAGTCCCAAGGCTTCACGCGCTTTGGCCGTCAAGGCTCTGCCAATGATCAATGGAATGCGCCCGCCTGCACGAACTTCATCAAAGAGCACATCGCTTTTGATGACAAATTCAGCAATGACTTTGCCGTCCTTTAGCGCTTTACCCTCGTAAGGGCGCAACTCGATTTCGTCGCCCATGTTCATCTGACTGACATCGAGCTCGATGGGTAAAGCTCCGGCATCTTCCATGGTGTTGTAGAAAATAGGGGCAATTTTGTTGCCCAAACACACACCTCCAAAACGCTTGTTGGGCACATAAGGAATGTCTTCACCGGTGAACCACAACACCGAGTTGGTTGCCGATTTGCGACTCGAGCCTGTTCCCACCACGTCTCCCACATAGGCCACCAAATGGCCTCTGGCGCGCAAATCTTCGATGAATTTGATGGGGCCGCGTTTGCCATCCTCTTCAGGCGTGATCCCATCGCGCTTATTTTTGAGCATGGCCAATGCATGCAATGGAATGTCTGGACGACTCCAGGCATCGGGGGCCGGCGACAAGTCATCGGTATTGGTCTCACCGGTCACTTTAAAGACGGTGAGTTTGATGCTCTTGGCCAACTCGGGGTGACGGGTAAACCATTCGGCTTCGGCCCATGACTTCACCACCTCTTTGGCGTAAGCATTACCGTGCTCGGCTTTTTCTTGAACGTCATGGAATTGATCAAACATCAACAACGTGAATTTGAGGGCGTTGGCCGCTTCTTGGGCCACCAGCGCGTCTTTGTCATCCAAGAGATCAATCAAAGGCGTGAGGTTGTAGCCCCCCAGCATGGTGCCCAGCAAATGGGCGGCAGCTTGTCGGCTCAATAAAGGGGTAACTTCAGCTCCCTTGGTCACTTGTGCCAAATAGGAGGCCTTCACTTTGGCCGCATCATCCACACCGGCCGGAACTCGGTACGTCATCAAGTGAAGCAACTCGTCTTCTTCACCCTTCGGGGGGTTTTTAAAGAGCGCCACCAACTCAGCGGTTTGCTGAGCCGACAAGGGCAAGGGAGGAATTCCCAGGGCCAGTCTTTCACTGGCGATTTCACGATAAGCTTTCAACATTTTGATCTCCTAGTTAACAACATTGATGGTGTATTGACTCTCACCCTTGGGGGCCAGCAAATGCTGAGGTGGGTGAAGTTTTTGGTTTCTGGCTTCTTGAACTTGGTTGGGACTTTGGCACTCATCGGCCATGCGTTGCCCAAGCTTGCTGTTCAAGAGCATGGATTTGTTGGACAACTGTATCCATTTGAGTCCGTTCTTGGCGTCTTCGAGCATGATGGCACCGGTTTGCGACACCATGGGCACCATGGCGTAGACGCGTCCCTTCAAACTCAAGGTGTAATGGCCCAACTCGCCAGCGACCTCTTTCAAATCGATGGACTGTCCCAACTCACAGGGGAAACGACCTGTTTGAACTTGCGAGGCAATGGCCATCGTGGGGTCTTTGGATGCCAAAGGGGATGGATTGGAAAGATTGGACTGCCCAGTGGGCACCACCGCTCGGGTAAGCGGGCTCACGCTGCTTGCCGGGCTCACCGAAGTTGTCGAGGAGAACGTGATCGCACCAGTCGCACTGGCTGGCGAGTCCAAGCGAGCTGCTGGGGGATACACCAGCTGCGCACTACTGGAGCTCGTCGCTTGCGGGGCAGCCGTCTGGGCAGCCCCCAACACGGGCTGGGCGCTGGGCTCATAAGGCTTGGCCAAACCCAACTCATAGGCATTGGGGATGTGAGCGAGCGTGCCGCCAGAGCTTGGGTTGGACTTCTTGGCCAGGGACGGCGATGCTTTTTGATCCACTTTTTTGGACGTGTGCACTGCGCCTGAGCCCTGCGTGGTCGGGGCAGGGTCAGGTTTCAGCTGCTGTGACCCAGCCCGCTCACAACAAAGGCTGGCGGCCAGGCCCAAAGCCACCCAGCCCAAGCGATGGCCTGAGTCACGGCAAAGACGCCAAATGAAGCTCTTCATGCGCTCACTCCCTGGCCAAACTCTGGCTCAAAAAAGATCTGTGATTGTGGCGGCATGGGTCGAGCCGTGTCATGGGCGCGCTCGAGAACTTGCCAGTAATAGCGAAAACTCGCGCGGTCGTGCAAACGACCCTCAAAGCGTATGGGTCCCCAATCGGCCTCTAGAGCGGCCAACACAATGGCGCTGGCCTCTTGAATGGCATCTTGGCTGGGCGTCATGGCCGCAATAATGGGCTCAATTTGCGATGGATGGATGCTCCACATTCGGGGATAGCCCAAACGCTCGTGAGCCTCTGCTGCACTTTGCTCAATTGAGGCGAGGTCATTGATCTCGGTCACCACGCCGTGAGCGGGCGTTTTGCCATGGGCGTGACAAGCACTGGCAATTTCCATTTTGGCTCGAACAATCAAGGGGTGCTTGAATTGACCCGACATCGTCATGCCCCACTCGGGAATGGCACCCGCATGGGAAGACACAAAATCCATCAACCCAAAACTCAAAGACTCAACCCTGGGATGGGCGGCAATATCAAAGGCTTGATGCACGGCTTGGGGTGACTCAATGAGCGCGTGGATGGGCAATTGATGAGCGCCCACTCGGTCTAAAGCTTGGACCACCGTTTGGATGTCTTGGACACTCTCCACTTTGGGAATCATCACATGGCTCATCAGTGAGCCCACCGAGCCCACGATCAACTCCACGTCCTCTTCAAAATGCGAATGGTCCACGGCGTGGATGCGAGCGGCCACTCTTGCGAGTGGACCTCGCTTGGCAATCAACTCGCTCACGAGCAAAGCGTGATCGCGCTCGGCGCCCACACTCGCGCCATCTTCACAATCCAAGGTGACATCAAAGACGCAAGCACCCAAGGCCTTGATCATCTGGGACTGCAGCAGCAGACTCTTTTCCATGCGCGCGAGCACACCACTGTAATGGTCACACACGGGCAAACGCACGCGAGCGGCCTGTGCACCGAGCAACACGTCACGGGGGTGCCTCATGGGGTGAGCAGCAAATGAGCGAACATGGCGCTTTGGTCGGTCTTCAAGCGGAGGTGAAGCCTCAAATCAAATGGGCCACGCCCGCTTGCTCGTCTTGGAGTTCTTTGAGCGTCTTGTTGATGCAAGTCTGGCTGAACTCGTCAATGGGCAAGTTCTCGACCACATGGTATTTCCCACCTTCACAAGTCACAGGAAAACCAAACATGGTGTCTTTGGGAATGCCGTACCAGCCATTGGAAGGGATACCCATGGTGACCCAGTGACCGTGGGTGCCCAAGGCCCAGTCGTGCATGTGATCAATGGCCGCATTGGCCGCCGACGCCGCAGAGGACAATCCGCGCGCATCAATGATGGCTGCACCGCGTTTGCCAACGGTAGGCAAGAACACATTGGCGTTCCATTCTTGGTCGTTGATCATGTCTTTGACGGGCTTGCCGGCGATGGTGGCAAACCGGTAGTCTGCATACATGGTGGGAGAGTGGTTACCCCAAACGCACAATTTCTCAATATCGCCAACGGCATGGCCTGTTTTGAGGGCCACTTGACTGGCCGCACGGTTGTGATCCAAACGCAGCATGGCGGTGAAGTTCTCGCGCGGCAAATCAGGCGCACTCTTCATGGCAATGTAGGCATTGGTATTGGCAGGGTTGCCCACGACCAAGACGCGAACATCTCGGGATGCGCTGGCATTCAGGGCTTTGCCTTGGGCGGTAAAAATTTGAGCATTGGCGGCCAACAAGTCAGCACGCTCCATGCCTGGGCCGCGCGGGCGAGCACCCACCAACAAAGCGTAATCCGTGTCCTTGAAGGCCGCTGTCGGGTTGTCATAGGCGTGCATATTGGAGAGCAGCGGGAAAGCACAATCTTCGAGCTCCATCATGACGCCCTTGAGTGCTTTTTGGGCCTTTTCGTCGGGAACTTCCAAGAGTTGGAGGATGACCGGTTGATCGTGTCCGAGCATCTCGCCTGAAGCAATGCGAAACAACAAGGCATACCCAATTTGACCGGCCGCTCCAGTTACCGCAACGTGCACAGGCTTTTTACTCATGAGATCACTCCAATTGAAAAAATAAAAGAAAAAATGACACGGTGGTCTTCACCCTCAAGTGTAACGCCTAAAAGGCCCGCTCGAAGCTCTTCTGTCTTATAGAAGACTGGTATTATAATGAGGCCATCAATAGAGCACCGTTTTAGTGCAGACCGAACCACCAACCTCCACAACGCAGGCCGTCTTTTGCCATGAACGCCCCCAACCCCTTTGCAGTCGACTCGGCCCGAGAGGCATTGCCAAGCGAGCGTGAGAGGACCCAGCGCTTGAGTCACGAGCAGTCGCCCAAGGCCACCCCCCTTCCCCGGGCTCGCCTAGGCGCCAAGGCGCCCACCGTTGACGACCCCAAGCCCATCAAAGCGGCCCATGCCATCCCCTTGTTTAGCCCGCTTTATCAACAGATCAAAGCCTTGATTTTGCAAAGCCTGAAAGCTGGCGAATGGCGCCCTGCAGAGCCCATCCCCAGCGAGATCGAGTTGGCCTCGCGCTACCAAGTCAGCCAAGGCACGGTGCGTAAAGCCATTGATGAGTTGGCCATGGACAATTTGCTCATTCGCCGCCAAGGCGTGGGCACCTTTGTTGCCACCCATCACGAAGTCGGGGTTCAATACCGATTTTTAAAATTGGTGCCCGACGACCCCAGTCCGCTGTCCAAACCCAACATCCCACCTTCGCGCCATATTTTGTGGTGCAAACGGGTCAAGGCGAGCGTCGAAGTTGCACACAACTTGGAGCTCAAAAAGGGAGATGGGGTCGTGCATATCCGTCGAATTTTGTCATTTGCTCACAAGCCCACCATCTTGGAAGACCTGTACTTACCGCAAAACCCCTTCAAGGGTTTGCACACCGAAGAGCTCAGACTTTATCCTGGACCGACCTACGCGCTTTTTGAAACCACCTACGGGGTTCGCATGGTGAAAGCACAGGAAAAAATCCGAGCCGTGAGCGCAAGCACCAAGGATGCAACACTCTTGGAAGTCCCCCTTGGTAGTGCACTGCTGAGTGTGCAACGCATTTCCTACACCTACCAAGATATTCCCATGGAGTTGCGCAAAGCAATTTATCGCACCGATCACCACCACTACCAAAACGAGCTGAACTAATCCGAAAGACTTCAAAAAACAAAAAATAACCAGCATCTATGTTTATTTTTAACCCTTTTGCGCCCGCTAGAGTTCATTTCATATTGCATTGCAATAGAATTTTGAAATCCATTGGGACTTGACTTTCAATTCCAGTAAAACAAGAAAGAGCTTTTGTATGACCGAGATTGCCAAAAAACGCCCCATCTTCAGGAACATCAATGCCCTGAAAGATTTGCCCACCTACCGCTTGCCCGCGGCCGGTTGGGTGTCGATCTTGCACCGCGTGAGTGGTGCCGTGATGTTTTTGTTGTTGCCGCTCATCATCTGGTTGTTTGATGTGTCGGTCTCTTCAGAGATTTCGTTTTCGCGCTTTTCCTCGGTTTTTCAAATCGGCGTGGGCTTCATTCCCGCGTGGTTCGTGAAACTGGTGGTCTTGGGACTCATTTGGTCCTATTTGCACCATTTGTGCGCTGGCGTGAGGCATTTGTACATGGACACCCACCACGCTGTAGACAAGACCTTTGGGCACCAAAGTGCCGTGGTCACGTTGGTGCTCAGCCTGGGGCTCACGGTCATTCTTGGGGCCAAGCTATTTGGTTTGTACTGAGCGCTTTGGTACCACCAACCCACCCCATTTATTTTCAGGAGATTTAGACATGTCAGTCAATTACGGATCAAAACGCATCGTTGTCGGTGCCCACTACGGCTTGAGAGACTGGTTGGCCCAACGGGTCACGGCCGCCATCATGGCCTTATTCACTTTATTGCTATTGGCCCAGGTTCTCCTCACCAAAGGGGACATTGGTTATGACAAGTGGGCAGGTATTTTCAGCAGCCAATGGATGAAAGCCATTACTTTCACCGTGATTTTATCGCTGGCCTACCACGCTTGGGTGGGCATGAGAGACATTTGGATGGATTATGTCCAGCCTGTGGGCATGCGCTTGGTTTTGCAAATTTTCACCCTGGTTTGGCTCATCGCATGCATGGGCTGGGCAATTCAAGTTCTTTGGAGACTCTAAGTTATGACCTCAACACATTCAATGGTGCAGCGCAAATTTGACGTTGTCATTGTGGGCGCCGGTGGTTCAGGCATGCGCGCCTCTCTTCAACTCGCCCGTGCTGGACTCAATGTGGCCGTGCTCTCCAAAGTCTTCCCCACTCGATCGCACACGGTTGCTGCTCAAGGGGGCATTGGTGCGTCATTGGGCAATATGTCTGAGGACAACTGGCACTATCATTTTTACGACACCGTCAAGGGCTCGGACTGGCTGGGCGACCAAGACGCGATTGAGTTCATGTGCCGTGAAGCCCCCCATGCGGTCTATGACTTGGAACACATGGGCATGCCCTTTGACCGCAACCCAGATGGCACCATCTACCAGCGCCCCTTTGGTGGACACACCGCCAATTATGGCGAAAAGCCCGTTCAGCGCGCCTGTGCTGCGGCCGACCGCACGGGGCATGCCATGCTGCACACCCTGTACCAGCAAAACGTACAAGCCAAAACCAGTTTCTTTGTCGAATGGATGGCACTCGACATCATCCGCGACCAAGAAGGCGATGTGGTGGGCGTCACCGCTTTAGAGATGGAAACGGGCGAGATGTACATCTTGCAAGCCAAAACAGTGCTTTTGGCCACCGGCGGCGCGGGTCGCATCTTCAAAGCCTCCACCAACGCCTTCATCAACACAGGCGACGGTCTTGGCATGGCCGCACGGGCAGGTATTCCACTCGAAGACATGGAGTTTTGGCAATTCCACCCCACAGGTGTGGCGGGTGCTGGTGTGCTGCTCACCGAAGGCTGCCGCGGTGAGGGCGCCATTTTGCTCAACTCCAATGGCGAGCGCTTCATGGAGCGCTACGCTCCAACACTCAAGGACTTGGCGCCCAGGGACTTTGTCTCGCGCTCCATGGACCAAGAGATCAAAGAGGGTCGAGGCTGCGGTCCCAACAAAGACTATGTGCTGTTGAAACTCGATCACTTGGGCGCAGAGACCATCATGAAACGCCTGCCCTCGGTGTACGAGATTGGACTCAATTTCGCCAACGTGGACATCACCAAAGAAGCCATTCCCGTGGTGCCCACCATCCATTACCAAATGGGGGGAATTCCCACCAACATCCACGGCCAAGTGGTCACCCAATCGGGCAGCAACCACAACGAGCCCGTTCAAGGACTTTATGCCGTGGGAGAGTGCTCTTGCGTGTCCGTTCATGGCGCCAACCGCTTGGGCACCAACTCGTTGCTCGACTTATTGGTCTTTGGACGCGCCGCGGGCAACCACATCATTGACTTTCACCGCACCACCAAAAACCACAAACCCTTGCCCAAAGATGCGGCCGACTTCACCCGTTCACGGGTGGCCCGTTTGGAGGCCAACACCAACGGCGAATACGCCCAAGTGGTGGCCGACGATATTCGCTCGGCCATGCAAGAGCACGCTGGCGTTTTCCGCACCCAAGCGGTCATGGACGAAGGCGTGCAAAAGATCGCCGAACTCAGGGAGCGCACCAAGAACATTGGCCTCAAGGACCACTCCAAAGTCTTCAACACCGCTCGCATCGAGGCCTTGGAAGTTGACAACTTGATTGAATGCGCGCAGTCCACCATGGTCTCAGCCGCCGCTCGCCACGAGAGCCGAGGCGCGCACACCGTGGACGACTATGCCGACAGCCCAGCCCACCCCAACGGCAGAAACGACGAAGAGTGGCTCAAGCACAGCTTGTGGTACTCCGAGGGCAACCGCTTGAGCTACAAGCCCGTGAACATGAAGCCGCTCACGGTTGAGAGCATTGAGCTGAAAGTTCGCACCTTCTAATTTCTCCCAAGTCCCTCACCGAATTCTCCCCCCCCATTGTCCCTTGGAGCACTTTATGCAAACCCGTACATTTCAGATCTACCGCTACGATCCCGACAAAGATGCCAAGCCCTACATGCAGACCATCCAAATCGAACTCGATGGGCATGAACGCATGCTCCTAGATGTGCTGATGAAACTCAAACAACTCGATCCCAGCATCTCCTTTCGCCGCTCTTGCCGCGAAGGCGTCTGTGGCTCAGATGCCATGAACATCAACGGTAAAAATGGTCTGGCATGCCTCACCAATATGCTGAGTCTGCCCCAAACCATCGTGCTCAAGCCCCTGCCAGGTCTGCCCGTTGTGCGTGACTTGATCGTGGACATGACGCAGTTTTTCAAGCAATACCACTCCATCAAGCCGTATTTGGTCAACGACACACTGCCCCCTGAGAAGGAGCGCTTACAGTCACCTGAGGAGCGCGATGAGCTCAATGGTTTATACGAGTGCATTTTGTGCGCGAGCTGCTCCACGAGCTGCCCCTCGTTTTGGTGGAACCCAGACAAGTTTGTCGGCCCTGCCGGTCTTTTGCAAGCCTACCGTTTCATTGCCGACAGCCGAGATCAAGCCACTGGTGAGCGACTCGACAACCTGGAAGACCCGTACCGACTCTTTCGCTGCCACACCATCATGAACTGTGTGGACGTGTGTCCCAAGGGCTTGAACCCCACACAAGCGATTGGCAAGATCAAAGAGTTGATGGTTCGTCGCGCCATTTAAGCGCTCGAGTTCCACCCGCTGATTGACCCCTCACCTCGCGCCCTGCTGCCATGAACGTGATCGACACTTTCTTGCAAGGATTGGATCCCCAAGCCCCTTTGGGTGCTCGGGAATACAGTAAATTGCGCTGGCGTTGTCGGCGAGGTCTCCTTGAAAACGACTTATTGATCCAAGCTTTTTTTGAGCAATACGCACAAAACTTGACTGTTTCACAAGCCCAAGCCTTGTATGATTTAATGGATCTGTCGGATAACGACTTGTTGGATTTATTGCTCAAAAGAAATGAGCTTGAGCCTTCATTTTTTACACCTGAGCGCGATCGGGTGTTGAATATGCTCAGGCGCTAAGATGTGTCAGGCCCAAGGTTTGGGCGCCCCCAAAAGACAAAGGAAAATGCAATCATGAACCTCGCTAATTACAAAGCCACTTTATCGTTCAGCAATGGGGCACCCAACGTTGAGATGCCGGTCTACCACGGCACGATTGGCCCGGATGTGATCGATATTCGTAAACTTTACGGCCAGTCGGGCATGTTCACTTACGATCCAGGTTTTTTGTCCACGGCTTCGTGCGAATCGAGCATCACCTACATTGATGGCGACAAAGGCGAGTTGCTCTACCGCGGCTACCCCATCGAGCAGTTGGCCACCGAGTGCAACTTCATGGAGACTTGCTTTTTGCTCCTGAAAGGCGATCTACCCAACGCCACTCAAAAGCATGAGTTCTCTCACTTGGTGACTCAGCACACCATGGTCAATGAACAGATGCATTTCTTTTTGCGCGGCTTCAGGCGCGACGCCCACCCCATGGCCGTGATGACGGGCTTGGTGGGGGCACTCTCGGCCTTTTACCACGACAGCACCGATATCAACAATCCAGAGCATCGCGCCATCTCAGCCATCCGCTTGATTGCCAAAATGCCCACCTTGGTCGCCATGGCTTACAAATACAGCATTGGCCAACCCCACCTTTACCCCAGAAACGAACTGAGCTATGCGGGTAACTTTTTGCGCATGATGTTTGGCAATCCTTGTGAAGATTATGTGGTCAACCCCGTGCTCGAGCGCGCCTTGGACCGCATCTTTATTTTGCACGCTGACCATGAGCAAAATGCCTCCACCTCCACGGTTCGCCTTTGCGGCTCGTCTGGCACCAACCCCTTTGCCGCCATTGCAGCCGGTGTTGCTTGTCTATGGGGCCCCGCGCACGGTGGCGCCAATGAAGCGTGCTTGAACATGCTCGGTGAGTTGCAAGCTGCCGGTGGCTTGGCCAAAGTGGGCGAATTCATGGAGCAAGTCAAGGACAAAAACTCAAGCGTCAAGCTCATGGGCTTTGGCCACCGTGTTTACAAAAACTACGACCCCCGTGCCAAGCTCATGCAAGAGACCTGCAACGAAGTTTTGGCCGAGTTGGGCCTGGAAAATGATCCCTTGTTCAAGTTGGCCAAAGCGGTTGAAAAAATCGCCTTGGAAGACGACTACTTCGTGCAAAGAAAGCTCTACCCCAACGTGGACTTCTACTCCGGCATCGTGCAGCGCGCCATTGGTGTACCGGTCAACATGTTCACGGGCATCTTTGCCCTGGCCAGAACCGTGGGCTGGATTGCTCAACTCAATGAGATGATTGCCGACCCCGAGTACAAAATTGGACGTCCTCGTCAGCTCTTCACAGGAGCCGTGCGTCGCGACGTGCAGCCCATTGCCAAGCGCTAAAGCCAAGCGCTGACTCAGCGTTGAAGAAAGGCTGATTTTTTGGCCTTCCCAAGGCACACCACCGCATGAAAGCGACCCCGACGCATCGGGGTCGCTTTTTTTGTGTCCCATGGCAAACCCTTGAGAAAAATTAGCCAGCTCAGAGCAAAAGTGGCGCTTAACGCCTAAAATAGACCCTCTATCCGTTGCGCAAGAAAGAAGAATCATCATGGGACGAACGCTCTACGACAAGATTTGGGACGAACACGTGGTGCACAGCGAAGAAGACGGCACCGCCGTGCTCTACATCGATCGCCATTTGGTGCATGAAGTCACCTCACCACAAGCTTATGAAGGGCTCAGACAAGCCCATCGCCCGGTCTGGCGCATCAGCTCCGTCGTGGCCACGGCTGACCACAACACCCCCACCACAGGCTGGGAGTTGGGATACGACGGCATCACCGACCCCATCAGCAAAGAGCAAGTCACCACCTTGGATGACAACATGAAGGAATACGGTGCTGCGGCCTACTTCCCTTTTCTCTCCAAGCGTCAAGGCATTGTGCATGTGATCGGCCCAGAAAACGGTGCGGTCTTACCCGGCATGACCGTTGTTTGTGGAGACTCGCACACCTCAACGCATGGCGCCTTTGGCGCTTTGGCGCATGGCATCGGCACGAGCGAAGTCGAACACGTGCTGGCCACACAAACGCTGTTGGCCAAAAAAGCCAAGAACATGCTGGTGCGCGTGAACGGCAACTTGGCCAAGGGCTGTACCGCCAAGGATGTCGTGCTCGCCATCATTGGTCGCATTGGGACGGCTGGTGGCACGGGCCACACGATTGAATTTGGTGGCAGTGTGATCCGCGGCTTGTCCATGGAGGGGCGCATGACGCTTTGCAACATGGCCATTGAAGCTGGTGCTCGCGCGGGCTTGGTCGCGGTCGATGAAAAAACGCTGGCCTACACCCAGGATCGACTGCTCTCGCCCAAGGGCGTGGAGTGGGACTTGGCCGCAAGCTACTGGAAGACATTGCAGTCCGACGACGATGCGCATTTTGACACCGTGGTGGATTTGGACGGCAGCGCCATTGCCCCCCAAGTGACCTGGGGAACGTCTCCTGAGATGGTGCTCGATATTGCATCGATCGTGCCCGATCCTGACAAAGAGCGCGACCCCGCCAAGCGCTTGGCCATCGAGCGCGCGTTGGTCTACATGGGCCTCGAGCCTGGTAAAGCGATCGCCGACATCCATGTCGACAAGGTCTTCATCGGGTCATGCACCAACTCGCGCATCGAAGACATGCGAGACGCCGCTCGGGTGGTCAAACACATCGGGCAAAAAGTGGCCAAAAACGTCAAGCTCGCTTTGATCGTGCCCGGCTCTGGCTTGGTCAAAGAACAAGCCGAGCGCGAGGGCTTGGATGTGATCTTCAAAGCCGCGGGTTTTGAATGGCGCGAGCCGGGTTGCTCCATGTGCTTGGCCATGAACGCCGACAAGCTCGAGCCCCAAGAGCGCTGTGCCTCCACGAGTAACCGCAATTTTGAGGGCCGCCAAGGCGCTGGAGGGCGCACCCACTTGGTCTCCCCCGCCATGGCCGCCGCCGCCGCCATTCACGGGCACTTTGTCGATGTTCGCCAGTTTTCCTGAGTGAGTTGAAAGAAGAAAAAGGACAAGACCATGCAAAAATTCACACTGCACAAGGGCCTCGTGGCACCCATGGACCGCGAAAATGTGGACACGGATGCGATCATCCCCAAGCAATTTCTCAAGTCCATCAAGAAAACCGGATTTGGTCCCAATTTGTTTGACGAATGGCGCTACTTGGACCACGGTGAACCCGGTCAAGACCCCAACAGCCGCAAAGTCAATCCTGACTTTGTCCTGAACTTGCCGCGCTACCAAGGTGCGTCGATTTTGCTCGCGCGCAAGAACTTTGGCTGTGGGTCATCCCGTGAGCACGCCCCCTGGGCGATAGACCAATACGGTTTCCGAGCAATTTTGGCCCCCAGTTACGCCGATATCTTTTTCAACAATTGCTTTAAAAATGGCTTGTTGCCCATCGTGTTGCCAGAGCGGGTGATTGATCACTTATTTGCGCAAGTCACTGGCTTTGTGGGCTTTGAGCTCACCATCGATTTGGCCTCTCAAGTGGTGCTGTCGCCCGACGGTGAGTCCTACCCCTTTGAAGTTCAAGCTTTTCGCAAACACTGCTTGATCAATGGATTGGACGACATTGGGCTCACACTCACGCACTCGCAAAAAATCCGCGACTTCGAAGCTCACCGCCTCACCACACAACCTTGGTTGGCGCACACCTTGGCCACTTGAAGCCCAGCGATATGGCATCAAGTACTGCGCAACGCTGGCCCGTTGACGCAGTGGTGAGACTCAACAACGCAACACTCATATTGGATTGATGATGAAAACTATTGCAGTGCTTCCTGGCGACGGCATTGGACAAGAAATTGTCCGCGAGGCCTTGAAGGTTTTGTCGGTTTTGAAGCTGGACTTGGAAATGCATGAAGCCTTGGTGGGTGGCAGTGCTTACGATGTTCACGGCCACCCCTTGCCAGCCAGCACCTTGGAGCTGGCCATGAAGTCTGATGCCGTTTTGTTTGGTGCAGTCGGCGACTGGAAATACGACAAACTCGACCGACCCTTGCGACCCGAGCAAGCGATTTTGGGTTTGAGAAAAAACATGGGGCTGTTTGCCAATTTCAGACCCGCGATTTGTTACCCACAGCTCGTGGGTGCATCTTCGCTCAAGAATGAGCTGATTGCGGGGCTGGATATTTTGATCATCCGAGAGCTCACCGGTGACATTTATTTCGGTCAACCACGCGGACAACGGGTGGCCACCGATGGACATTTCCCAGGTGCCCCCGAAGCCTTTGACACGATGCGCTACTCACGCCCTGAGATCGAGCGTATCGCCCATGTGGCGTTTCAAGCGGCGCAAAAACGCTCCAAACGCTTGACAAGCGTGGACAAAGCCAATGTGCTCGAGACCTCTCAGTTTTGGCGTGACGTGGTCATTCAAGTCTCCGCGCAGTACCCTGACGTTGCTTTGGACCACATGTATGTCGACAACGCGGCCATGCAACTGGTCAAAGAGCCCAAGAAGTTTGACGTCTTGGTCACGGGGAATTTGTTTGGCGATATTTTGTCCGATGAGGCCGCCATGCTCACGGGCTCCATTGGCATGCTGCCCTCGGCCTCTTTGAACATCAAGAACCAAGGTCTTTACGAGCCCAGTCATGGCAGTGCGCCCGACATTGCTGGGAAAGGCATTGCCAATCCATTGGCCACGATCTTGTCGGCAGCCATGATGCTCAGGTTCTCGCTACAAGAGCCCCAAGCTGCTCTACTCATTGAAGAGGCGGTGACCTCAGTGCTCCAAGCGGGGCTCAGAACCGGTGACATCTTTAGCGAAGGTTGCACGCGAGTCAACACCCAGGAGATGGGAGATGCAGTGGCCAAGGCCTTGAGCGGCTTGGTCAAGTGAGGCGATTGATTTTTACAATGGAGTGACCCCAAATGAGTCAAGCAAAAAAAACTTTAGGCATGGTAGGCTGGCGCGGCATGGTGGGCTCGGTCTTGATGGACCGCATGCGCCAAGAAGGTGACTTTGAGCGTGTTGAGACGCTCTTTTTCACGACCTCCAATGCCGGAGGGCAAGCACCCCAATTGGGCGTCAGCGCCGGCGTGTTGTTGGACGCCCACGATCTCACGAGCCTCATGCAGTGCGACATCATCATCACCACCCAAGGCGGTGAGTACACCCAAGAGATCCACCCCAAGCTTCGCTCAAAAGGGTGGAGCGGACACTGGATTGATGCCGCCTCCACGCTCAGAATGACGCCCGATGCGGTGATCATCCTGGACCCCGTGAATCGCCACGTGATTGACAGCGCTTTGGACAGCGGCAAGCGCAACTGGATTGGGGGCAATTGCACGGTGAGTTTGATGCTCATGGCCATGGGCGGACTCTTCAAGGCGGGCATGGTGGAATGGGTCTCGGCCATGACTTACCAAGCCGCTTCGGGCGCTGGCGCTCAAAATATGCGCGAACTTCTGTCGCAAATGGGGGCCTTGCACGACAGCGTGAAGGCCGAGCTTGCCGATCCTGCCAGTGCCATTTTGGAGATCGACAAGAAAGTCACCCAAACGCTCAGATCGAGTGATTTTCCAGTGAAGAATTTTCGAGGTAGCGCATTGGCGGGCAGCCTGATACCCTGGATCGACGTGCCGGTGGAGCACGGGCAAAGCAAAGAGGAGTGGAAAGGCGGCGCCGAGTGCAATAAGATTTTGGGCCTACCCAGCTTCAGAAGCCCCGGCAGCGTTGCCATTGATGGCCTGTGCGTGAGAGTGGGCTCCATGCGCTGTCACTCCCAAGGGCTCACCATCAAGCTCAAAAAAGACCTGCCCTTGTCTGAGGTTGAACAACTCTTGGCCCACGCCAACGACTGGGTCAAAGTCATCCCCAATGAACGAGAGGCCAGCGAGCGCTACCTCACCCCACAAGCCGTCACGGGTGGCCTTGAGGTGCCCATTGGTCGTTTGCACAAATTGGCCATGGGTCCCGAGTATTTGGGCGCCTTCACGGTGGGAGATCAACTGCTTTGGGGCGCAGCTGAGCCCTTGAGGCGCATGCTCAACATCGTGCTCGACGCTCACTGAGAACCAGCCACCCGTTGATGATCCCTGGGCTCAAGTGCTCAGAGGGCGCCAACTGGCCTGCTGGGTCTGCGTGTTGGGACTGCCCCAACGCCCAATCCAAGATTCAAAGCAGCTGGCTTCAGCCTGAATCGTTAAAACCGTGGTTTTTCCGCGCTTTTATCCATGACAAATCGTGTTGATGGCCATTTCTTGGCCCGATGCTTGGCTAAAATGCGATTTGTTTTGAAATAGGATGGGCTAGGCTTTTTGAGTCTGCACGATCTTGGACTCCATGGTGGGCTAGGGGGTCATCCTTGCTTGGCTATCCAGCCATTGTTGACTATTGCGAAAGACCAATGTGAGTACTTACCAACGTAATTTAACGCCATCACCGCTGCGAGTTTGGGTGCTGAGTCTGAGCTTGGCTGGGCTGTTGAGTCTGAGTACCTCGCCTGCACAGGCTCTTGGCTTGGGCCGAGCCAAAATGCTCTCCAAGCAAGGCGAGCCCTTGGTGGTGGAGTTTGACTTGGAGAGCCTGTCACCTGAGGAGCAACAGGGGCTGGAGGTGAACTTGGCAGACCGCGGGTCCTACAGCGCTTTGGGTGCGAGTTTTGACGGTGTTTTGAACAGCGCCAAGGCCGTCTTGGCCAAGCGACTCAACGGCCAACCCTATGTGAGCGTCACCAGCAAAGAGCCTGTGAGTCAGTCTTTTTTGGATGTGCTCTTGCAACTGCACTGGTCCACGGGACAAGTCACCAAAGAGATGGGCTTGCTGCTGGACTCGGCCACCATGGACAGCACGGACAACTTGAGTGCCCCCTCTCAAGTCCCCGTCCATGCAGGCGACACCGCCAGTGAATTGGCCTTGAGATACAAAGACGCCTCGGTGAGCTTGGATCAGATGCTCATGGGGCTGCTGCGCTCCAACCCCAATGCCTTTGTGGCGCAAAACGTCAACCGCCTCAGAGCTGACGCCAATCTTACTCTGCCCACCAAAGATGAGGCCCTGAACCTCAAGCCCAAAGACGCGAGCGAACAAGTCAAGCTTCAACACATTGATTTTGAGCAATACCGTGCCGCCTTGGTGGCCAAGCTCCAAAACGCCAAGCCCGGCCTGGAAAAAAACACCAAGCAAACTGCCTCCGGCTTGGTGGGCTCCAAAGCGAAAACCCCTCGCGAGAAAAAAGACCAACTCAAACTCAGCGAGGCCAATACAGCAGCGGCCAAAGCGGCGGATGAATTGGCGCAACAGGCTCAGGCCAAAATCGACGCACAAAAGGCCCAAGAGCTGAGCCAAAACATCAACGATCTCAATGCCATTGCCAAGAATGCCGCAACGCCTTGGAGCTTGCAAAAGACGCTCCTCGATGTCGGCACCGCCCTCTCCAAAGCCTGGACGGTTCCCAAGGCGTGGTTGAGTGTGAATGCGCCTCAATTGGCCCATTGGTTGGACCATCCTTTGGCACCCGTTTGGGCGGGACTGAGTTTGGTGATCTTGGTCCTGGGCGCTTTGTGGCGCCAAAAAACACCGTCATCAACCCAAGCAGACGCCCCTGCGCACGACATGGATCACCAGCCTTGGCTTGACCCCGAGTCCATGACCCACGATGCACCACCCGCATGGGCCCAGGTCCCCGTTGCCGCGCGCCATGAGCCCCGCTCATTTGATGCGCCAGCACCCCAACATGACTCGACCAAAGACATGCTGAGCACGTCCCATGCAGAGCACGACTCGATGGGCGAGCCCACGCTCACGGCCAGTTCACCCACCACGCTGAGCGACCATGTCGACTTGAATTTTGATTTGGACTTGCCCTTGCATGATGAAAGTCTCGCATCCCCTTTTCCAAGCCACCCCAATGAGCCCCTTGAAAATCCGCTGCAAGTGCGTTTTGAGTTGGCGCAAGAATTGTGGCAAGTCGGTCAACAGCACACTGCGCGCGCCATTGTTCAAGAAATCGCTCAGCAAGCCACCGGTGAATTGCTCAGCAGCGCCCACGCTTGGTTGGCTGAGCGTGGCTAAGCGCCACAGCCTCACTACGCCCATTTTGTGAGCCAACGCATCGCCCTGGGGCTCAGCTATTCAGGCCAGGCCTATGAGGGCTGGCAGAGCCAACTCTCAGGCCTGACAGTGCAAGACCATCTGGAAAAAGCCCTGCAAGCGTTCACCCAGTTTCCCATACGAACCCATTGCGCAGGACGCACCGATTCGGGCGTGCACGCTGTGATGCAAGTGGTGCACTTTGACTCCCCCGTGGTGCGAGAAAACAGCTCCTGGGTTCGGGGCACCAACCGCTACTTGCCCCGGGATGTCGCGGTGCAGTGGGCTCGTGTGGTCCCACCCACCTTTCACGCCCGCTCGAGTGCACTGGCCAGAAAATACTCCTATTTGCTCTCAGACTCACCGGTGCGCCCGAGCTTGTCTTACCAACGCGTGGGCTGGTTTCACCAACGGCTCGATACCTCTCGCATGCAAGCGGCTTGCCAGTATTTGCTCGGGGAGCACGACTTCAGCTCTTTTCGTGCGGCCCAATGCCAGGCCTTGTCCCCCATCAAAACCATTGCACACGCCAGCATCTCGCGCATTGAACCGGCCCCAGCCTGGGGCGCTCACCCCGAGGCTTCGCCAGCTGCGAGCCGCAACGCCCGTGCGGGTCTCACAGACCACGAAACCCAGCCCCAAGGCTATGTGCGTTTTGAAATCCAAGCCAATGCGTTTTTGCACCACATGATTCGCAACATCATGGGCTGCTTGGTCCAAGTGGGTGCGCGCGAGCATGAACCCGAGTGGCTCACAGCGGTGATAAAGGCCAAAGACCGACGAGCCGCCGCTCCCACCTTTGCCGCTGATGGCTTGTATTTCCTCGGGCCAGTTTATGACCCCGTGTGGGAGTTGCCCTTGGCGCATGAGCGTTATGATTGGGGGGTTGTGGGGCTTTGAGTCCACTACCCAAGAGCCAGCGGGCTCGCCCACCAAGACCCAACGCCCTATGCCTGACTTCTTTGCGATGAACACCTTGCACATTCCCATCAAAATTTGTGGTCTCACCACCGAGCAAGATGTGGACGCCGCCGTTCATGCCGGTGCCCAGGCCATTGGCCTGGTCCTCTATCCACCCAGCCCGAGGGTGGTGAGCATTGCACGTGCCGCAGCCTTGGCGCACCGGCTACCCGCGTTTGTGTCGCCGGTGCTGCTGGTGGTCAACGCCTCGCGCGAGACCATTGTCGAGGCCGCCCAGGCCGTGCCAGGGGCTTGGCTGCAGTTCCATGGCGATGAGAGCGCTGAGTTTTGCGAAGAAATGTCACACCTCACGGGACTGCGCTATATTCGCGCCATCCGAATACCCCTTGCCCAGACGCCTCCTTCAGGCTCGGGGCAAGACACTGCTTTTGACCTCGTAAAATACGTGAACTTGTACAAAAACGCCCACGCTGTGCTCTTGGACGCGATGGTGCCGGGTTACGGTGGCGGAGGACAACGGTTTGACTGGTCCTTGATCCCTGAAAAGCTCGATGCTCACTTGGTGCTTTCTGGTGGACTCACGGCCGATAACGTGGGTGAAGCGCTTGAGAGATTGTCCCCGCGGGTGAAAAGCTTAAGCCTGGACGTGAGCTCCGGCGTGGAGCGCGCTCGGGGTGTGAAAGACCCCGAATTGATCCGTCAATTCATCCAAGCGGCTCGGGCGGCACAACGTCCCTTGGGTACACTGGAGGTCTCCCCCAAGTCCTGAGGCTCGCCCCCCTTTGCCCGGTTCATTTTTCACTGGAATGCTTTTCTCTATGTCGACATCCTATCAACAACCCGATGCCAGCGGCCACTTTGGCCGATTTGGTGGCAGTTTCGTGAGCGAGACCCTTACCCATGCCATCCAAGAGCTGTCTGAGGCCTACGCTCACTACCAAAACGACCCGGCCTTTTTGGCCGAATTTCACAGTGAGCTCAAGCACTTTGTGGGTCGACCGTCTCCCATTTATCACGCTGCTCGGATGAGCCAAGACATGGGCGGCGCGCAAATTTACCTCAAACGCGAAGACTTGAATCACACGGGCGCGCACAAAATCAACAACACCATTGGCCAAGCGATGCTGGCAAAACGCATGGGCAAGCCGCGCATCATTGCTGAGACAGGGGCGGGCCAACATGGTGTCGCCACCGCCACCATTTGTGCGCGCTATGGTCTGGAGTGCGTGGTCTACATGGGCCAAGAAGACGTCATGCGCCAAAGTCCCAACGTCTACCGCATGAAACTCTTGGGTGCCACGGTGGTGCCCGTCACGAGCGGCTCACAAACACTCAAAGACGCACTCAATGAAGCCTTGCGCGACTGGGTCACGCATGTGGACAACACCTTTTACATCATCGGCACGGTCGCAGGCCCGCATCCCTACCCCATGATGGTGAGAGACTTTCAAAGTGTGATTGGAAAAGAGTGCATTGAACAAATGCCCTCAATGCACCACGGCCGTCAACCCGATGCGGTGGTGGCCTGTGTGGGGGGGGGAAGCAACGCCATGGGCATTTTTCACCCCTACATTAATTTTGAAAACACCCGCCTCATTGGCGTGGAGGCCGCGGGCCTTGGGCTCGACAGCGGCAAGCATTCGGCCTCGCTGCTCAGGGGCACGCCTGGTGTGCTTCACGGCAACCGCACCTATGTGCTGCAAAATGATCAGGGACAAATCACCGAGACGCACAGCATCTCGGCCGGTCTTGACTACCCGGGTGTGGGGCCCGAGCACGCCTTTCTCAAAGACTCGCAGCGAGCGACCTACGTGGGCATCACCGACCAAGAGGCCTTGGATGCGTTTCACTACCTGTGCCGCAAAGAAGGCATCATCCCTGCCTTGGAGTCGAGCCACGCGGTGGCCTATGCGATGAAGTTGGCCAAAACCATGCGCACAGACCAATCCATTTTGGTCAATCTCTCGGGCAGAGGAGACAAAGACATTGGCACCGTGGCCGATTTGAGCCAGGCAGACTTTTATTGCCGCCCGTCTTGCCGTGGCCAAGAGGTCAAAGGCTCCAAGACAAGCACGGTGCACATGCCCACCAGCCTTGGAGGCGGCGCATGAAACCCATGAAGACCACCCCCCCCCAGATCAGCCCAGACGCATCCAACCGCGAGCGCATCAAGCACACCTTGGACGCTCTCTTGGCTGAGCACCAAGTGGCCTTGATCCCCTACTTGATGGCGGGCTTTCCAAACCCGGCCATGACGGTTGAGTTGATGCATTCGGCCGTGCACAGTGGCGCCAACATCATCGAGCTCGGGGTCCCTTTCAGTGACCCCATGGCTGACGGGCCCGTCATTCAAAAGGCGGGTGAACATGCGCTGGCCCAAGGTGTCGATTTGAGCGCTGTTTTGCGCATGGTGCACGAGTTTCGTGCAAGCGACACCACCACACCGGTGGTCCTCATGGGTTATGCCAACCCCATTGAACACTATGAAGGCCTTCATGGCGAGGGCGCATTTGTGAGAGATGCCAGCTTGAGCGGTGTTGACGGACTTTTGGTGGTGGATTACCCCCCAGAGGAATGCGTCTCACTCTCTGAGTCGCTCAAAGCCCACGGCATGGACTTGATCTTCTTGTTGGCCCCCACCAGCACAACGCAGCGCATGGCCACCGTTGCAAAAGTCGCCAGCGGCTACGTTTACTACGTCTCACTCAGAGGCATCACCGGGGCGGCCCACTTGGACACGCAGGCGGTGGACCGCATGCTGCCCATCATCCGTGAACATGTGAGCATTCCCGTGGGTGTGGGCTTTGGGATTCGAAATGAAGAAAGTGCTCGCGCGGTGGCCCAAGTGGCCGATGCGGTGGTGATCGGCACCCGACTCATTGAAATTATTCAAGACGGCGACCTCTCGCAGGCGAGCCAGCGCTTGGCAGAGTTTTTGCAAAAAATTCGACACGCTTTGGACACGCCGCGCTAAGTCTCCCCTTGGAGCGAGGGATAATGCCCCATGTCGTCTAGACGTCTAGCGTCTGGGTGAACACCGAGCTCCATGGGCTGCCTTGGGATGGGTTTTGTTGAAAGACGAGTCCGCAGCTCCAGGGCTTTGCCCAGGGCACACCCTGAGCGGGCTGACCATCGCTCAAGCGACAGACTGCAACCCTAATTTAGAGGACGATTTCCATGAGTTGGTTAGAAAAATTACTGCCTCCTAAAATTCAACACACCGATCCAGCCGATCGGCGCAGCGTACCCGAGGGCTTGTGGATCAAGTGTCCGAGTTGCGAGACGGTGCTGTACAAAAATGATTTGGAACAAAATCAAAACGTCTGCCCCAGCTGCGCACACCACCACCGCATGAGCGCGAGGAAACGCTTGGACGCTTTTTTAGACCCCCAAGGACGCTACGAAGTGGGCCAAGAGGTTTTGCCTGTCGATGCGTTGAAGTTCAAGGATTCGCGCAAATATCCTGAGCGCTTGAAGGCGGCCATTGAGCAAACGGGCGAGACCGATGCGCTGGTGGTGATGGGTGGCAGCGTGCACGACATCAATGTGGTGGTGGCCTGCTTTGAATTCGATTTCATGGGCGGGAGCATGGGCTCGGTGGTCGGAGAACGCTTTGTTCGCGGTGTGACGACGGCCATCGAACAAAAAGTTCCCTTCATTTGTTTCACCGCCACCGGGGGCGCTCGCATGCAAGAGGGACTCCTGTCTCTCATGCAAATGGCCAAAACCAATGCCGCCTTGACCCGTTTGGCGAAAAAAGGACTGCCCTACATCAGTGTGCTCACCGATCCCACCATGGGCGGAGTCTCTGCGGGCTTTGCCTTCTTGGGTGACTTGGTGATTGCCGAGCCCAAAGCGCTCATTGGATTTGCTGGCCCTCGCGTGATCGAGAGCACGGTGCGGGTGACCTTGCCTGCGGGTTTTCAACGCTCGGAGTTTTTACAAACCAAAGGCGCCTTGGACTTCATCTGTGATCGCCGCGATTTGCGCAAAACCATCGCCACCAGTTTGGCCATTTTGCTCAAGCAACCCGCCGAGGCCGTGCTCTAAGCGTTCGAGCAACACGGCTTCACTCCCCTTGGGTCACGCCTGCCCCCCCTGAAGCCCTGGCTTGACTCACCCCCCTTTTTTTTCTCACGCTCAAAGAAATTCACGCCATGACCGCAACCCCCAACCACGACGACCCCCACCACGCGCTTGCCGGCAGCGACGCAGCCACTCCTGTCGATGAAAACCAGTTGGTGCTCGAGCGCCTGGGCAAACTCAAAGCGATCAAAGAGACCCAAGCCAGCGGTGGCGCTGTGGCGTTTCCCAATGACTTCAAGCCCGAGCACCGTGCGCGCGCGCTCCATCTGGCCTACAACCAAGCCGAGCCCGACGCCCTCAAAGCCGAGCAAATCAAAGTGAGTGTGGCCGGTCGCATGATGCTCAAGAGGTTGATGGGCAAGGCGAGTTTTGCCACCTTGCAAGACAGCACCTCGCGCATCCAAGTCTATGTCACCAAAGAGGCCTTGGGTGACTATCTGTATGAGCAGTTCAAGCACTGGGACCTTGGCGACATCGTGGGCTGCACAGGCACCTTGTTCATCACCAAAACAGGCGAACTCTCCATCCATGCCACGACACTGCGCCTTCTCACGAAGAGTTTGCGCCCCATGCCTGACAAATTCCACGGCATGAAAGACCAAGAGGTCAAATACCGCCAGCGCTACATTGATTTGATGATGGACGAGGGCACGCGCGAGCGGTTTCAATTGCGCTCCAAAGCGGTCTCGAGTTTGCGTGGCTTCATGCTCGAGCACCAGTTTTTAGAAGTCGAAACGCCCATGCTTCACCCCATCCCCGGCGGGGCCAATGCCAAGCCCTTCATCACACACCACAATGCGCTTGATCAAGAAATGTTTTTGCGCATTGCGCCTGAGCTTTACTTAAAGCGCTTGATCGTGGGTGGATTTGAGCGGGTGTTTGAGATCAACCGCAACTTCAGAAACGAGGGCATGTCCGTGCGCCACAACCCTGAGTTCACCATGATGGAGTTCTATGCGGCATATTGGAATTACCTCGATTTGATGAGCTTCACACAAGACTTGATCCGCCATGTGGCCATGCAAACTTTGGGGACAACGACGCTCACCTATGCAGGTCAAACGGTGGACCTGGGGGCTGATTTTGAACGACTGACGATTGTTGAGGCACTGCAAAAGTATGCACCTGCTGAGCTCAATGTTTTGGATCCCAATGCGCTGAGCCATGCGCTCTTGAAGCTTGGCGTTGACGTGGGCTCCAAGCCTTCTTTGGCGTCTCTACAAGTGAAATATTTTGAAGAGACGATTGAAGAAAAGCTCTGGCAACCGACCTTCATCTGCGAGCACCCCGTCGAGATCTCTCCCCTGGCCCGCGCAAGCGACACCCGCCCTGAGGTCACCGAGCGCTTTGAGCTTTATGTGACGGGGCGAGAATTTGGCAATGGCTTTAGCGAGTTGAACGACGCCCAAGACCAAGCCGAGCGCTTTGCCGGCCAAGTCGCGCAAAAAGACGCGGGGGACGACGAAGCCATGTTTTATGACCATGACTTCGTGACGGCGTTGGAATATGGCATGCCACCCACAGCGGGTTGCGGTATCGGGATTGACCGCCTCATGATGCTGCTCACCGATAGCGCCAGTATCCGGGATGTGATTTTATTTCCTGCGCTCAAAAAAGAGCACTGACTCGGCAACGAGAGGGTAAAGGGCCGCTTTGGTGTCTAAGCCTTGGGCTCTTGATGAGGCTCAGCGGGATGGGGGGGCACGGGTTGCACTTGGGCAGCAGGCGGTACACCCAAGCCCGATGAAGAGGCTGAAAAATCCGCTGGATCGGCCTTGCGGATTTCCCTCTCTTTGAGTTTGTCCTCTTTCTTTTTCTTTTTGGCCAACTCGCGTTGACGTTTTTCGTAGTTGTAATTGGGTGTGGCCATGGTTCACAAGTTCAGAGGTTAAAAGCATGCTCCCACATTAAGAGCATGGCTGGGGTGAGTTCTCGGTCGAATTCAGGTTTTGCAACCCAAGATCTTGCCTCAAAATAAGTCCAGGGGTTGTGCTTGACCCCACCCGACTCCAACCCATCACAAAGCTCAACCGGTTCGGGGCCTACTCCCCAAAACCCGAGCGCTTTGATCCATCCTCTTCAGTCTAACCGCTATTGGAGCGAAAAAGTGACTTGCCCTTGTAATTATTGGTGGGGGATTTCAGCCAATAACTCCATGGCTTGGATATAGCGCGGCTCGCGCACCAAGTCCCACCAAGATTTGGCGGGGCCTACCCCCAAGAGTGCTCGCCTCCTGAGCTCGCTCTCTTCGCTTTCGAGCCACTCCTGGCGCAGCAAAGAGCGGGTCAAGTCATCGAGAAAATAGTCAAGCGTCTTGTTCGATTTCTCACCCTGGGGGATCACACTTTGATTGCAAAGAAGGAGCAAATCGCAGCCCGCATTCAAGGCGTGCACAGCAGCCTGCGCATAACTGCAGGCCCGAGCGTCGATTTCGCGAGCACCCTGCATGGACAAATCATCGCTCACGATCGCGCCGGTGAAACCGAGCGTATCGCGCAACACCTCTTGCAGCCACTTGGCGGAAAAACCACAAGCTCTCGAGTCCACGCTGGGGTAGATCACATGAGCGGGCATGATGCTCATCAAGCTGCCCGACAAGACGCCATAGGGGAGCATGTCATCGTTGGCCATTTGCGCATAGGTCCTGGCGTCGACTGGCATGTCCACGTGTGAGTCAGCGCGCACAAAACCGTGTCCGGGAAAGTGTTTACCGCAATTGGCCATGCCCGCGTCTCTCATGCCGTGCATGACACTTTGCGCGAGCAAGCTCACGACTCTGGGGTCGCGGTCAAACGAGCGGTCTCCAATGACAGTGCTGCCACCATGGTTCAAATCCAAGACGGGGGCAAAACTTAAGTCCACACCACTAGAGCGCAACTCACTCGCCATCACATAGCCCACAGCCCAGGCCTTGCTGGTTGCACGAAGCGTGCTGAGTCCACTCCAAGTGTCGCTGAGTTGGGACTCTTGGTACCAGGCCGAGCCCAGAGCTGCCATCGCGGGCAAGGGGGTAAAGCCATCGGTTTTGCAGCGCTGCACTCGCCCGCCTTCTTGGTCCACGCAAATGAGGGCATCGGGCTTGACCTCTCGAATGCTCGCGCACAGCTCAGAGAGTTGTGCCTTGCTCTGATAATTGCGAGCAAATAAGATCACCCCACCCGTGAGCACATGCGACAAGCGCGAGCGGTCGATTTTGCTCAGATGAAGACCGTCAATATCCAACAAAACTGGTGAGTGCTGCAGGCCACGCTCTTGCAAAGGCTGGGTCGATCGCGCGCTCAAAGATGCTTTAGGGGACTTGGATGATTTATTTTTTTTCATGTTCTCTTGATGGGTGGCGGTGGCGTTGGTGGTGGCTTTGTTGCTGACAGTGCTGGTGGCGTTGGCAGACGGCTCTCGAGCGAGTCTTACCCTAGTGGGGCTGGGGACTGCAGGCAAACACGTTGCTGCACCACCACAAAACTCACAGCGTAGTCGCTCTCGTCAGACAGGCTGACCTTGGCGCTCAAATGCTTCTCCTCAAACC
Source organism: uncultured Burkholderiales bacterium (assembly GCA_903844385.1). Classification (GTDB taxonomy): domain Bacteria; phylum Pseudomonadota; class Gammaproteobacteria; order Burkholderiales; family Burkholderiaceae_C; genus Limnohabitans. The sequence goes on along the minus strand of CAIMTJ010000047.1, from coordinate 14,678 downwards.
AGTCCTTCAATTCACCGTGCAGCAACACCTGGGGCTGGCCTGAGGGCGCATTGACCACCTCACACAGTCGCCACTGCATGGGCGAGCGAATTCCAAGGCCAATGGCTTTGCTGAAGGCCTCTTTTGCTGAAAACCGGCTGGCCACGAATCGCACACCGCGCTCGCTCAAACGCGCCGATCGAAGCTCAAAGACACGCCACTCATTGGGCCCTAAAATGCGCCGCGCAAAGCGCTCGCCGTGGCGCTCGAGCGTGAGCTTGATGCGACGAATATCACAGATATCGGTGCCCACACCAAAGACGTGTTGCACCTCACTCATGCGTGTGTCGCCGTCGTGGGGATTTGGGCCAAATACAACTGCACCGCTTTGTTGTAACCGAGCATCAGTGCGTCGGCCATCAGGGCGTGACCAATGGAGACTTCACGCACATGCGGCACATGGGTGAGAAAGGCTCGCAAATTGTCTGCACTCAAGTCGTGTCCAGCGTTGAGCTCCAAGCCACAGGCGTGGGCCGCGTGGGCCGTTTGGACATAGGGCGACAAGGCCTGTTGGAGTCGCTGCGCATCCAGCACACCCGAGGCGCTAGACTTGGCGCGCAAAAAACCTTGGGCGTAGGATTCGGTGTAAAGCTCCACTCGCTCGACACCCAACTGCTGGCAAAATTGCATTTGCTCAGGCACCGGGTCCATAAAAAGACTCACTCTGACGCCCCACGATTGAATCGTTTTCACGATCGGTCGCAAGACCTCCAAGTCTTGGGGAAAGCGCCAACCATGGTCACTGGTGGATTGCGCCACGCTATCGGGCACCAAGGTGGCTTGGTGGGGCCGGAATTCGCGCACCAAATCCATCAAATTGTGCAGCGGGTTGCCTTCGATATTGAACTCCCGATCGGGCCAGGCCTTCAGGAGTTGAGCTAGACGGGCCACGTCTCGCGTCAAAATATGGCGCTCATCGGGTCTGGGGTGGACAGTGAGTCCATGCGCGCCAGCTTGGAGGCAGACCTCGCTCAAGCCCACGACGCTGGGTATATCCAAGGCTCTGGAGTTTCTCACCAGCGCAATCTTATTGACATTGACCGAGAGCGCGCACCCCATCCCCGGGCCTTGAGGGTTCAAGTGCGAGGAGGCGACCAATGTGGGTTTGGAGGGCAGCGTCATGTTCATGGCATCGAGATGAGCAAGAGTATCTCACAAGGCCTGAATGTCCACCATGAACTGGCGCGTTTTAAGACCCACACCCCCACAATGATGGGTGAGCCAGGCTCTGAGTTGAGTCTGTAAACTCGCTCGCTCCAAGGCTTCAAACTCAGCGCAGACTCGCAGCGTTGCCGTGAGCGGCTCGCTCGAATTCAAAGCCCAGGACAAGGCCTGCCAGTGCTCACCACTGAGCCCGGTCATGGTGCTGGGCAAGGGCAAGCCTGCCGAGCCTGAAGCGCTCTCCCAACCAGGAGCTGATGGGATCCCCCCCGCACCAGGCCCGCTCGAGAGTGAAATGGCCTGAGCTTGGGCTCGCGCGCGTGTCTGAGGGGCCAAAGACTGTAAGCCCACGCTTTGAGCCTGCAGCGTTGCAACTGAACCCAAGGGAGCGCTCAGGTGAGGCGCGAGCTTCATGCCCAGATTCAACCTCGCACGCTCCTCATCATCGAGCCCCACCATAGACACCAGCCCCAGCGGAGCGAGTAAAACGTAGAGCACCTGCGGGCCCAGGGGCTGCAAGTTGGCACTTTGAGCATCCAAATTGGGCAACAGCCCCAGTCCCTTTAAAAGCAACAATTCAAATGCACGCATCAAGGGCCACAAAGTGGGCTCAAGCCCGCTGGCTAAAATTTTTACCACCTGGGCATACAAGTCAAACAAGTGTTCATGCGGATCCTCGCGCGCCATGAGCTTTAAGAGAAGTTCATTCAAATAAAAGCCCGCCAGCAGTGAGTCGCCCCGGGGAAAGACGTGCCCGCCAAGCCAGTGTGCACCCGTCAAGGTGCGGACCTCATGGTCTCCGCTGAAGTTCAGTTGCAGCGGCTGCAAGGGCATGATCACCGGGCGCAAATTCGAGTGAGGTCGCTTAGCACCCTTGGCCACGAGCGCCATGCGCCCATGGTGACGGGTAAAGACATCGAGCACCAGACTGGATTCGCTCCAATCGTAGCGGTGCAAGACGAAAGCGGGTTCGTCCGCAACGCGGGTTCTGCGCTGGTCTCTATTCGTAGCCAAAACTGCGCACCCGCGCCTCATCGTCCGCCCAACCGGAGCGAACCTTGACCCACAACTGCAAAAACACCTTGGCGCCCAGCAAATGCTCGAGCTCTTGGCGGGCTTCGGTGCCCATTCTTTTGAGTTTTTCGCCTTTTTCACCAATCACCATGGCCTTGTGGCCATCGCGCTCGACCACGATGGTGGCCGCGATCTTGACCATGCGGGCCACCGTTTTGCCCTTTTCTTCCTCAAACTGATCGATCACGACCGTGGAGGTGTAGGGCAATTCGTCACCGGTGAAGCGAAAGAGTTTTTCACGAATGATTTCGCTGGCCAAAAAACGCTCGCTCTTGTCGGTGAGCTCCTCGTTGTTGAACCACCAAGGCTGCGAGGGCAAATCGGCCAAGCACAGCACCACCAAGCGCTCCACGTCTTTGGCCGTTTTGGCCGACATGGGGATGATGGCTTTGAAATCAAAGCGCGTTTGCATCTCTTGCAACCAGGGCATCATGGCCTCGCGCGACTTCACTTGATCGAGTTTATTGGCCACCAAAATCACGGGTACGCTCGGCTTGAACAAGGACAAGACCTTGGCGTCGGATGAATTGAAGTAGCCAGCCTCCACCACCATCAAAATGAGGTCCACATCGCCAATGGCGCCCAAAACCGTTTTGTTAAGCGAGCGATTCAAGGCGTTGTTGTGCAGGGTTTGAAACCCAGGGGTATCGACAAAGATCAGTTGTCCATGACCTTCGTTTCTGATGCCCTGAATGCGATGCCGGGTGGTCTGTGCTTTGCGTGAGGTGATGCTGATTTTCTGTCCCACCAAGGCGTTCATCAACGTCGATTTACCCACATTGGGTCGCCCCACGATGGCCACCAACCCACAGTGCTGGAGGGCGGGATCCATCTGGGTGTGCTCACCATTGGCGGCGCTCGCTCCCGCATTGGCCAACTCGGCGAGCATGCGGTCTACATCGGACAAAGCCTTTGCCGCCAAAGGCGTGGCGGGTTGCGCCAAAGGGGCCTGGCTAGAGGGGCGGGTCTTGGCTTTTACCGGGCTTGGTTTGCTGGTTTTGGGGATGGGATTGGAGCTGTTGTCGGACTGCTGCGCCAAGGCATCGTCCAGACCCCGATCAGCGGGGCTGGCGTTGGTGCTGGCGTTGGTGCTGGCGTTGGTGATTGCGTTGGTGCTTGACTTGGCAACTTTGCTCGACTGGGTGGACTTGGGCCTTGGGGTCTTGGCCTTGGGTGCTTTTACAGGCGCGGGCGGCTTGTCGTCATGGGCAGGAGTGGTCATGGTTTCATTTCTTCAATAGCGAGCAGCATGGCTTGAGCAGCCACTTGTTCGGCCGCACGGCGCGAGCCACCAATGCCGCGCTCAATCAACGACAACTCAGGCACCTCACACTCCACATCAAAGGTTTGTTGATGCGCGGCACCCAAGGTGCCCACCACGCGGTAGATGGGCAGTTTGAAGCGCTTGGCTTGGAGCCACTCTTGGAGTTCTGTTTTAGGGTCTTTGGAGGCAGCTTGCATGCCGGGGTTGATTTCGATGGGCTCAAAGAGTCGAAACACCAACGCTTCTGCGGCCTCATAACCGGCATCCAAAAACACCGCACCAATCAAGGCCTCCAAGGCGTCGGCCAAAATCGAGGGTCTCTTTTGTCCGCCCGATTTCATCTCCCCCTCGCCCAAGCGAATGAGCGCAGACAGTTGCAAATCCAAGGCCAAACGAAACAAGGTGTCTTGCTTGACCAAATTGGCCCGCACACGTGAGAGGTCTCCTTCGGGCAAGTTGGGCAGCGCAACATAAAGCATGCGAGACACCGCCAAGTTCAACACAGTGTCGCCCAAAAACTCAAGCCTCTCGTTGTGCTCGGCACCAAAACTGCGGTGCGTGAGCGCCAACTCCAACAACCCCAGGTTCACAAAACTCACCTTCAAGCGCTCGAGCAAGGCCAAGGTCTCGGGGCTGGGGGTGGAGCGTTTCATGAGCTCAATCGAAGGCGCCAATGCGCTTGAGGTTGCCAAAGTTCATCCAGACAAAAAACGCCCGGCCCACCACGTTGCTGTCAGGCACGAAGCCCCAATAGCGTGAATCCAAAGAGTTGTCTCGGTTGTCACCCATCATGAAGTAGTGACCGGCAGGAACCTTGCAAACCACCCCATCGACACTGTACTGACAGTTGTCTTTGAACGCATAGTTGTCCGCTCCTGAGACAAAGGCCGGACGATCGGGCTCATTCAAGAGCCGGTGAGTCACGCGCGGCGACTGGCCATCAGCGGGGTCCCCCTTGGGCAAGACCTCCTCAAACTGCTTGATGTAGCGCAAAGACTCCTCTTCAAAGAAGTCGGGCACCGCCGTTTTGCTGATCTCCACACCATTGACCTTCAACTCTTTATTGAGGTAGGAGACGGTGTCACCGGGCAAGCCCACCACGCGTTTGATGTAGTCCAGGCTTGGGTTCGGTGGGTAACGAAACACCATCACGTCACCGCGCTGAACGGGCGAACCCTCGGTGATTTTGGTGTTGAGCACCGGCAAGCGAATCCCGTAATGAAATTTATTGACCAAAATCAAGTCCCCCACCCAAAGGGTTGGGATCATGGAGCCAGATGGAATTTTAAAAGGCTCAAAAAGAAAAGAGCGCAGTATAAAAACCACCAAAATCACGGGAAACAGACCGGCGGTCCAATCGAGCCACCAAGGCTGGCGCAGCACCTCTTCGCGCGCTTGCAAGAGGTCCACACTGGAAGGGGTCAAACCCATTTTTTCAAGCTCTTGTTGACGCGCGATCTCACGCGTCTCAATGGCCTGTGCTGCTTTGAGGCGTTGGGGTAAAAATAGGGCCTTCTCGAGCACCCAGTAAACGCCGCTCACCGAGGTGGCCAAAAACAGCAGCAGGGCAAAGTTGCCCTCGAGAGCGCCCAAATACCAAGCACCAATATAAGCGGAGAAGGCGGCCAAAATGATGGCAGTGATGATTTGCACGTCAATCCTCCACTTGCAAGATGGCCAGAAAAGCTTCTTGAGGCACTTCGACCGAACCGATTTGTTTCATGCGTTTTTTCCCTGCTTTTTGTTTCTCTAGGAGTTTTTTCTTTCGGGTGATGTCGCCACCGTAGCACTTGGCGATCACGTTTTTACGCAAGGCTTTGATGCTTTCTCGAGCGATGATGTTAGCACCAATGGCCGCTTGAATGGCCACGTCAAACATTTGTCGAGAGATGATTTCGCGCATCTTGGCCGCCACGGCACGTCCACGGTACTGTGACTGCGAGCGGTGCACGATGATCGACAAGGCATCGACTTTTTCCCCGTTGAGCAAGATATCGACCTTGACCACATCCGAGGCACGGTACTCCTTGAAGTCATAGTCCATCGAGGCATAGCCGCGAGAGACCGATTTCAATTTATCAAAGAAGTCGAGCACAATCTCACCCAGGGGCATCTCGTAGGTGAGCATGACTTGGCGGCCATGGTAGGCCATGTTCAATTGGACACCGCGCTTTTGATTGGCCAGGGTCATCACCGCACCCACGTACTCTTGCGGCATGTACAAGTGAACGGTGACGATGGGTTCACGAATTTCTTCAATTTTGCCTTGATCGGGCATCTTGGAGGGGTTCTCCACCATGATGAGCTCGCCATCGGCTTTGAGCACTTGGTAGACGACACTCGGGGCGGTCGTGATCAAGTCTTGATCAAACTCGCGCTCGAGTCGCTCTTGCACGATTTCCATGTGCAGCAACCCCAAAAAGCCACAGCGAAATCCAAAGCCCAAGGCCTGGGAGACTTCGGGCTCATAGTGCAAGGACGAATCGTTGAGTTTTAACTTCTCCAAACTGTCCCTGAGGGAGTCGTACTGATTGGCCTCGGTGGGGTAAAGACCGGCAAACACCTGAGGCTGTATTTCTTTAAAGCCCGGCAAGGCCTGGGTGGCCGTGGCCAAATGTCCACCACTGCCCGCTTTGATTTTGGTGATGGTGTCCCCAACCTTGGCCACTTGGAGCTCCTTGATACCGGCGATGATGTAGCCCACTTCACCCGCTTTGAGGATGTCGCGAGGCACATTCGTGGGCGTGAATACACCCAAATTGTCGGCCAAGTAGCTCGCTTGGGTGGCCATCATTTGGATGCGCTCACCGCGGGCAATGAACCCATCGACCACGCGCACGAGCATCACAACGCCCACGTAGTTGTCAAACCAGCTGTCAATGATCATGGCGCGAAGCGCCGCCTCGGGGTCACCCTTGGGTTGGGGCACGTGCGCGACGATGGCTTCCAAAATTTCATCGATCCCCATGCCCGTCTTGGCCGAACAGGGAATGGCGTTGGAGGCGTCAATACCAATCACGTCTTCAATTTCAGCAATGGCGTTGTCAGGATCGGCTTGGGGCAGATCCATCTTATTGAGCACAGGCAACACCTCGACCCCCAGGTCCAGGGCGGTGTAACAGTTGGCCACGGTTTGTGCTTCCACACCTTGGCTGGCATCGACCACCAAGAGCGCACCCTCACAAGCCGACAATGAACGCGAGACCTCGTAGGAGAAGTCCACATGGCCTGGTGTATCGATCAAATTGAGGTTGTAAACGATGCCATCGAGTGCTTTGTAATACAAACAAGCGGTCTGCGCTTTGATGGTTATCCCACGCTCTTTTTCAATGTCCATGGAGTCGAGAACTTGCGCTTGCATCTCGCGCTCTTGCAAGCCGCCACAGCGCTGAATCAAGCGATCGGCCAAGGTGGATTTACCATGATCGATGTGCGCAATGATTGAAAAATTTCTGATGTGATTCATCAAGGGAGGGACTTAAGTGATTGAAATTAAACGCTCAAGGCATAAAAAAGGGCGCGTCAGTGTTGACGCGCCCTGAACCAACGATCTTTTGGCAACTGCGAAAGTTGGAAACTTCATTGTAGGCAAAATTGTCCACTTGCACAGAGCCCGTTGGGCCAGTAAGGGTTCGTTGCCGGACTGCAACACAGGTGTTATGCACAACTTATACACAAAAGACCAAGCACTTCAGAGAACAAGTTGTGGGTGAGCTGTGGAGTAATTGTGGAGACTCACTGATATGAACCATAAGTGACAAATTGGGGGCAAAGTTAGGGTAAAACAAAGGCAGCTTGGCAAGGATTCTAACTTATACAGTAGTAAAAAACCATTCTTTTTAAATCATCCTCCATCAACGGGGGATCTCCTGGGGGCTTCAAAAATAAAAAAATATTTCTTTGTGTTGTGTGTTTTAAGTGGATTTGACCCCATATCCGACTTCGGTATGGGGTCAATTGACCTGTCCCCTTGGGCAACCGCTCACGACCACCTGAGTGGGCTTTGAGCTGCCTAGGCAGCGTGGTGGCTTATTTGGCGGAGGGGCGAATGATGGCAAATTGGGCCCAAGCGCCTCGTCGAAACAAAATGTTGGTGGGCCGCGTCTTGTCCAGGCGCGACAAAATCGCTTCAAAGCCCTTGACCGAGGTGACATCGGTATTGGCCAGCGCCGTGATGATGTCGCCTTCACGAAGACCGGCCTGGGCAGCCGCTTCAACGGCTTGCTCGACGCGAACCCCAGCGCTCACTTTGAATTCCTTTTTTTGCTCCTCGCTCAAGTCACTCAAGGTGAGGCCTAAGCTGGCGAGCGCATTGCCCGCGGCGGGCTTGTCTTTGCTGGCCTTGGCGGCCACGGGCGCGTCGGCCTCAAACTCACCCACAGTCACGGCGACCTCCTTATTGGCGCCTCGCCTCCAGACCGAGAGCAGTGCTTTGGTCCCTGGCTTGATGATGCCCACCAAGCGCGGCAAATCAATCGAGCGCTCGATGACTTTTCCATCCAACTTCAACACCACGTCTCCGGGCTCGAGACCCGCTTTCTCGGCTGGAGAACCCGTCTCCACACTGCGCACCAAGGCGCCTTGGGCTTTGCCCAGGCCCAGTGACTCGGCGAGATCTTTGCTCACTTGCTCAATTTGGATGCCGAGCTTGCCGCGTTGCACGTGTCCCAGGGTGCGCAATTGATCAGACACCCGTATGGCCTCATCAATGGGAATCGCAAACGAAATCCCCATGAAACCACCCGAGCGTGAGTAAATCTGGCTGTTGATGCCCACCACCTCGCCGCGCATATTGAGCAGCGGCCCACCGGAGTTGCCAGGGTTGATGGCCACATCGGTTTGAATGAACGACAAATAGTCCCCGGTGTCGCGTTTTTTAGCGCTCACGATACCGGCAGTCACGGTGTTTTCTAAACCAAAGGGTGAACCAATGGCCATCACCCACTCACCGACTTTGAGGCGAGAGACGTCGCCGATTTTGACCGCTGGCAAACCACTCGCCTCCACCTTGAGCAAAGCCACGTCCGTTCTCTTGTCCACGCCAATGATCTTGGCCTTGAGCTCGCGCTTATCCGTCAAGGTCACCAACACTTGATCGGCACCTTCCACCACATGCGCATTGGTCATGATCAAGCCGTCAGCACTCAAAATAAAGCCCGAACCGACCCCTTTGGTGAGCTCCTCCTCAGAGGGCTGTGCGGGCGGTGCATTGGGAGACTTGCGAGGTTGCCTGGGCGCATTGGGGCCAGCACCCGGCGCATTGGGAAAAGGCACACCAAAGAAGCGGCGAAACAACTCCTGCATGTCTTGGTCTTCGGACGAGTCCTGCCCATTGCCACGGACACTGACTTTTTCCATGGTTTTGATATTGACCACCGAGGGGCCCACGAGTTCGACCAAATCGGTGAAATCGGGCAGCGTGCGCACCCCACTGCTCGTGCTGGGCACATTGGCTGCAGACGGCGCTGCGCCAGGTGCGGCAGCGCCTGGCGCAACGCTCCCCCCTGGTGCGCTGCCCATGGCGGTCGCGGCCAAACTCAGCCCAGGACTCACCACCAATGCCCACGCCGTGGCGAGGGCCGTGAAACGCTTTGAAACGCTCAAGGAATTGAACTGAGTGACACAATGCATGGATAAACTCCGAAAAAAATAGGGCGATCAGATCATCACGGGGCACATCTTGAGCCCAGGCTCCAACCCGCTGGAGCTGTGGCGCATAGGTGGGGGAGGAGTTCTGATTTACAAGAGGGCTTGACTTGAGCTTGACCCCATCAATGCGCGCGAGCCCAGGCTCCAAGACTGCTAGCTCCCCCCAGAGTGCTCCTGGCGAACGTTTTCTCGGGGAGTGCTTTGGCTATTTTTGCACAAGACCTGGCCCGCTGTTGGGGCCATGAAAATGTGGGGGTGTTGGGTCCTCGATGACGCCTATTGGGGAGCGCTGGGTGCACCTCACCCAGGACCCGCCTTCAAACACGAAGGGTCGCGCGCTGGTGAGTGAGAACCAACACGCCAGCGCTGGGGTCAAACAAAGCGCTTAAAAATCAAGGTGCCATTGGTGCCGCCGAAACCAAAATTGTTTTTCATCGCGATCTCGATGGGCAAGTCGCGAGCGGTATTGGCGCAGTAATCCAAATCACACTCGGGGTCGGGGTTCATCAAATTGATGGTGGGCGGGCTTTTTTGATGGTGCAAAGCCAACACCGTGAAGACGCTTTCTATGCCACCGGCACCACCGAGCAAATGCCCGGTCATGGACTTGGTTGAGTTGACCACCAACTTTTTGGCATGGTCGCCAAAGGCGGCCTTGATCGCTTGTGTTTCATTGACATCGCCCAATGGCGTTGAGGTCCCATGGGCGTTCAAATACTGGACTTGGTCGGCATTGATACCCGCGTTGTTGAGCGCATGCGCCATGGCGCGTTTGGGGCCATCCATGTTGGGGGCCGTCATGTGACCCGCATCGCCACTCATCCCAAAACCAATGAGCTCGGCGTAAATTCTGGCACCGCGCTTTTTGGCGTATTCATACTCTTCCAAGACCAACGCACCGGCGCCTTCGCCCAACACAAAACCATCGCGGTCTCGGTCCCAGGGGCGAGAGGCTTCTTGGGGATGGTCATTGCGGGTGGACAAAGCTCGCATGGCGGCAAAGCCACCCAAGCCCAGGGGTGAGAGGGTGGCCTCAGCGCCACCGGCCACCATCACATCGGCATCGCCGTATTCGATGAGTCGACCGGCCATCCCAATGCTGTGCAAGCCCGTGGTACAAGCCGTGGCCATGGCCAAGTTGGGCCCTTTAAAGCCCATTCGAATGGAGACGTGACCGGAGATCATGTTGATGATCGATGCGGGCACAAAAAATGGCGAAATCCTGCGCGGGCCGCGTGCGGTCAACTCGGCGTGCATCGACTCGATCAGGGGCAAGCCACCGATACCAGAGCCCATGAGGCAACCAATGCGGTCGGCCTGTTCGGGGCTCAGTTGATCCAAAATAGGCAGGCCTGAGTCGGCGACAGCTTGCAAAGCCGCCACAATGCCAAAATGAATGAACTCGTCCATCCCCCGCGCCTCTTTGGCGCTGATGAAGGGCTCCAAGTCCAGTCCCTTGACCTCTCCGGCAAAATGGCAAGCAAAGCCAGTGGCATCGAACTTCTTGATCAGATCAATGCCACTCCTCCCAGCCAATAGATTGGACCAAGACTCTTCATACGTGTTCCCCACGGGACTGACGCATCCAAGCCCAGTCACGACAACGCGACGTCGGGTCATGCGGTTTTAACTTTCTCTACCAACGCTTGCTCTTTAAGCGGTATTTCCATCAACCCTTTTGGTGGGTCAATGCGTAATCGATGGCGTTTTGCACCGTCGTGATTTTTTCAGCATCTTCGTCTGGAATTTCAATGGCAAACTCATCTTCCAAGGCCATCACCAACTCCACCGTATCCAAAGAGTCTGCACCCAAGTCGGCGACGAATGCTTTTTCGTTGCTCACTTGAGACTCTTCGACGCCAAGTTGCTCGGCAATAATTTTCTTTACACGAACTTCAATATCACTCATTTTTTACTCAGAGGGTTGTAATGGAATCAGCAATTTTACTCGCGCTGATGGGGCGAAAATTTTCACATTGTAAAAAAATTACAGCATCAACATACCGCCATTGACGTGCAACTCTTGGCCAGTGATGTAGGCGGCTTGGGGGCTGGCCAAAAAGGCAACGGCATGGGCCACATCACTCACCGAGCCCAAATGGCCCAGAGGAATTTGGGCCAGCAACGCGTCTTGCTGGGCAGGCGTCAAACTGGCGGTCATGTCGGTTTGAATGAAGCCCGGCGCCACACAATTGACGGTGATGCCTCGAGACCCCAGCTCGCGCGCTAGCGCTCGGGTCATGCCGGCCACCCCGGCTTTGGCCGCTGCGTAATTGGACTGGCCTGGGTTGCCGCTCGCACCCACCACACTCGTGATGTTGATGATGCGGCCCAAGCGTTGCTTCATCATCGGGCGGATCACCGCGCGCGAGAGTCTAAACACTGAACTCAAATTGGTTTGAATCACCTCGTCCCAGTCCTCATCTTTGAGCCGCATGGCCAACATGTCCTTGGTGATGCCCGCATTGTTGACCAAGACGTGCAAAGCGGAGAATTCGGCCAGCACCGCGGCCACCAAATCCTCGCAACCCTGGCGGTCGTTGACATTGAGCACCACGCCTTTGCAGTGGGCATAGGGCTTCAAATCATGACTGATGCGAAGCGCCCCCGCTTCTGACGTGGCCGTGCCGATGACCACCATGCCAGACTGGGCCAATTGCGTGGCAATGGCTTGTCCAATCCCGCGAGAGGCTCCGGTGACCAAGGCCACGGTGGGGGTGCTGTGTGTGTCGCTCATGCTCTGTCCTGGGTGAATGGTGGGGGGGGGCGATCAAGCTCATCAGGTCGAAGTCATCGATGGGTTCTGGGCAGATGGCGTGGAGGGTGTTGAAGGTGTTGAGGGGGCGGCTTGCAACGCCTGCAGCACGCCTTGGACATGGTCCCACTCTTTGAGCGAGCAGCTCTCCAGATCCGGCGCAATGCGTTTGGTAAAACCACTGAGCACTTGACCGGGTCCGCACTCCACCACGGCCTGGATGCCCAAAGACTGCATGGCCTGCACCGTTTCAACCCAGCGCACGGGGTGATACGCTTGGCGAAACAAAGCCTCTTTGATCGCCTCTGTCGTGCTCGGCGAGGCCACATCGACATTGTTGAGCACGGGCACTTGCGGGGCATGAAACGGCGTGCTGTCGAGCATCGCCTTCAAGCGAGAGGCCGCCGGCTTCATCAAGCTGCAATGAAAAGGGGCCGACACGGGCAACTTCAAGGCTCGCTTGGCACCCAGGGCCTTCAAAGCCTCGCAGGCTTGGTCCACCCCGGCGAGCGTGCCCGCAATGACGGTTTGACCTGGGTCATTGAAGTTGACCGCTTGCACGATCTCGCTCGAGCCACTGGAGACAAACTCAGCACTCATGGCATCACAGGCGGCTTGCACTTGCGCACTGGGCAAACCCAAAATCGCCGCCATGGCCCCCACTCCCACGGCCACCGCTTCTTGCATGGCTTGGGCGCGAAAGCGCACCAAGGGCAAGGCCTGGGTCAAACTCAGCACCCCGCTTGCCACCAATGCAGCGTACTCGCCCAAGGAGTGTCCAGCCATCACGGCGGGGGTGAGGCCGGTCTCTTGGATCCAGACACGGTAGATGGCCACATCGGCCAAGAGCATCAGCGGTTGGGTATTGGTGGTGAGCGCCAAGGCTTCCTTGGGCCCTTCTCGCATCAAAGCGCCCAAGTCCTCACCCAAGGCACTTTGGGCCTCGTCGAGTGAGCGTTGGACCTCAGGATGGGCTGACCACGAGTCGAGCATGCCCACAGATTGCGAGCCTTGCCCAGGAAAGACAAATGCAAAAGGTTTGGTCATGATTGCTTTTCCAGCAGATTGTTTGCGCCAAAAAGGGACCTACTCAAAACCGAAGCACCACCGCGCCCCAGGTAAAGCCCCCGCCCACGCCTTCGAGCAGCAAATGCTGTCCGGCCTTCACTTGCCCACTTCTCACCGCCACATCCAGCGCGAGCGGAATCGACGCGGCCGAGGTATTGCCATGGTCTTGAACCGTGAGGATGACCCGCTCCATGGGGAGTTTTAATTTTTTAGCCGTGGACTGAATGATCCGAATATTGGCTTGGTGAGGAATCAACCAATCGATGTCGGCCTCGACCATCTGCGCCTTGGCCAGCGCGCTCAAGGCGGCACCGTGGAGCAAACCCACCGCCAACTTGAAAACCGCCTGGCCATCCATTTGCAGCAGTGGGTTGCCTGAGACGGCGCCCGCATTGACGTGACCGGGCACACACAAGATGCCCACATGCTGGCCATCGGCATGCAAATCGCTCGCCAAAATACCCGGCGTCTCGCTCGCTTGCAACACCACCGCGCCAGCACCATCACCAAAGAGCACACACGTCGTGCGGTCCTTGAAGTCGAGTAGCCTAGAAAACACCTCTGCGCCCACCACCAAAGCTCGCCGGGCGTTGCCCGCGCGGATCATGGCATCGGCCACGGTCAATGCATAAATGAATCCACTGCAAACGGCTTGCACATCAAAAGCCGGTGCCCCCGCAATGCCCGCGGCAGCTTCATGGAGTTGGGACAACTTGTGCTGCAAGATGCAAGCCGTTGACGGAAACACCATATCTGGCGTGGACGTGGCCACAATGATGAGATCAATATCTTGAGGACCCAGACCCGCAGCATCCAGTGCTTGCACGCTCGCGTGGTACGCCAAGTCGCTGCTGAATTCGTGCGCCTGGGCAAAATGGCGCGCATGAATGCCAGTGCGCTCGACAATCCACTCGCTCGAGCTCTCCACCCCACTCAAAGCCAATTGGCTCACCAAGGCCTCATTGGTGACGCGCTGGGCGGGTAAAAAACTCCCCGTGCCCACAATCTTGGCGTAAAGCGTCATGCCGCCCCCATGTCATGAGGCACCAAGGACTCAGCCACAGGTGAGGTGCGACTCAAATCACTCTCGGCAAACGACTGTAAGAGCGGCAATGCATGCGCAATGCGCTCGTGAACTCGGGCGAGTAAGCCGTGCTCAGCCGCTTCATAAGCACGATTCAAAGCCGTCTCAAACGCCAAGGCATCGGCCGAGCCATGGCTCTTGAACACCAAGCCTTGCAGCCCCAAGAGCGCCGCACCATTGTGCCGGCGATGATCCACCCGCTGCTTAAAGCCCGAGAGCACGGGAGCGCTCACCAGGTAAGCCAAGCGAGTGAAGATGTTTTTCTCAAAGCCTTGTTTCAAGAGGCTGCTGACCATGGCGGCCAGGCCTTCACAGGTCTTGAGGGCCACATTGCCCACAAAACCATCGCACACCACAATGTCCGTCGTGCCTTTAAAAATATCATTGCCTTCAACGTTGCCGACAAAATTCAAATCGCCCGCTTGAGACGCGGCACGCAGCAACTCTGCGGTTTTTTTGATCATCTCGTTGGCTTTGATGACCTCCTCGCCAATGTTGAGCAACCCCACGCTCGGGTTGGGCTTATTTTGCAGCACCGACACCAAGGCCGAGCCCATCACCGCAAACTGCAGCAAATGCTCAGG
>CAIMTJ010000046.1 GCA_903844385.1 uncultured Burkholderiales bacterium | reverse complement strand
GGATGCTCCAAGGTCTAGATGCTCGCGATCAAATCCACTTTCTCTCAATCTCGCTGTGCTTAAATTGCTCAACCATGAAATCAATAAAAACACGAACCTTTGCCGGTAAATGTGTCCGGTTGCGATACGCAAATTAAATTGAAAATGTAGGGCCCGCAAGGGTCGATGTTATTGTTGTGGAATTGAGTGCTGTTTTTCGCTACATCAAAGCTAGAAGTGTTCGAATTTTGGCGGTCTGCAGCGATAAACGCAATCAATTATTTACAGAAGTTCCTGCCATGTCAGAGCTTCTTCCTGGGTTTTCTTCAAGCACCTGGTTTGCCATGGCTGCTCCACCCAAAATGCCAAGTGCGATCGTGACCAAACTTTCGGCCGCAATGGTGGAAATATCCAAACAGCCAGACGTCATTAAGAAACTCGAGGAGCTAAGTCTTGATGCTGTTGGGAGCAATTCGGCAGAATTGGCGCAGTTTACAAAACAAGAAACCGATAGGTGGGATCGAGTCATTAAAATAGCTGGAATCAAAATGGAGTGAATGATTCATACGTCATTGGCTGACTATTTTTGAATTTGTTGAAAGCTTGATCTGCACGGTATTTCTGTGCGCCAAGATCAGGGTTTCCCCGTCAATTGAGCTCTCATCTGAGGTGCGATACTTTGATTCATGCAATTGAACGATACACCCATTCAGTCTGAGATGAAGTTAGAGTCAATGGACGATACAACGCTCAGGAGCGTCTTAAAGGACGCTCATATTCCCAGTCTTTTGGGAACCTTGGCGCACCTCACGCATGATATGTCCTTACTCAAAGAAGAGTTTCGGCCGAACTATGTGGAGACTGCTGCTGGATTACAGCCGCAAGGAGGCCTTTCAGCAAGTGCGCAGGAGCACGCGCGTGAGATGGCATTGAAAGTGATCAAGGACATCGGTCAAGGGATTTATGGTGCTAAACCGAATTTGGAAAGAGCTCAGGTTCGCCAAATCATGGAGTTCATGGTTGGACCCTTCTCGGATGATCACTTCAGCTTACTGTTGAATGAATTGGGGCTGGCGCACTACACGCGAGCACCCGATTGGCATCAATCTCAAATTGCGCCGGACACAAACTTCACCGTGGCGATCATCGGTGCTGGCCTTGCTGGTGTGGGCGCGGCATACCGCCTCAAGCAAGTGGGTATACCGTTTGTGATCTTGGAGAGACATCACGAAGTCGGCGGTGTATGGTCGGAGAACAACTATCCTGGCTGTCACCTCGACACGAGCAACTTCAATTACAGCTATTCGTTTAACCAGAACCCCCACTGGAGAGAAGAATATGCCAGTCGAGCGGCTGTATTGGACTACTTGCAAAGCAGCTCCGAAAAATTCGGTCTGCATGAACATATTCGCTACAACACCGAGGTCGTTGCCGGTGTATACAACGAGAGTGATGGCAGCTGGAACTTGACACTTCGATTGAGCGACGGCAGCAGCGAGCATCTGCGCGTGCAAGCCCTCATCAGCGCCGTGGGCCAGCTCAACCGGCCCAACTATCCCGCCATCGACAACATCGACGCTTTTGAAGGACACGCGTGGCACACAGCGCGCTGGAACCATGGGGTGGACCTGACGGGCAAGCGAGTCGGCGTCATTGGCACAGGTGCCAGTGGATTTCAGGCCATTCAAAAGATTTCAGAAGTCGCCAGTCAATTGACCGTTTTCCAGCGATCTCCTCCTTGGGTCAGGTACACGCCTGGCTACAACAGTATGCTCAAGGAAGGCAGCCGCTGGCTCTTTGCCAACGTTCCCAACTACCACCGGTGGTTTCGAGTCTACCGAATGTGGGTCGGTATGGGGCGACGCGCCTATACTGAGGTTGACCCGGCGTGGAATCATCCGGTCTCTATGTCGCAAAAGAACGAGGAGTTGCGCGAATTAATGATGGCGCATCTCGAAAAATCTTTGTCCGATCGGCCTGATTTGCTCAGGAAGATGACACCGGACTATCCGCCTTTTGCCAAGCGCTGTGCATCGGATGACGGCAAGTGGTTTGAAACGCTCAAAAAACCCAACGTTAATTTGGTAACGGAAAAAATCACCAAGGCGCATGAGGGCGGTATTGAGACCGCTGACGGTGTTCACCACGAGCTCGACGTCATCGTTTTCGGCACGGGTTTCAAGGCGGCTGACTTTTTGTCAACACTACCACTGACAGGGCGTGGAGGCGTCAAGCTCCAAGATCAGTGGCATGGAGATGATGCCCGCGCTTATTACGGCATTACCGTGCCCAATTTCCCCAATCTGTTTTGCTTGTATGGGCCCAATACCAACATCAACGGCAATGCCAGTTTGGTGCTGCTGTCAGAGGCGGGTGCGATGTACATCGTGGAGTGTATTCGCCTGCTGCTGGAGTCGAGAAAAAGTGCAATGGAAGTGCGCGAGGACGTGCTAGAGCGCTTCAATGAGCGCATTGATGCGGCCAGCGCCACCGTGGTCTACGGCGCAGCAACAGTGAACAGTTGGTATAAAAACGCCAGTGGCCGATTGACACAAAACTGGCCACTGCCAACGGTCGAATACTGGCGCGCAACGCGAGAGGTCAACAAGGACGATTACTTGTTCTTTTAAAACGATGCCCGGTCTGTGCGATTGATTCTTGCAACGACGATTCTTGGGATAAAAAACCGCTCGATGGCGAACCCCATTGGTGATGAGAGGTGCGTTGGGCGGTGCTACTGATTGGAGTCCGCCATCAGTCTACTTTTAAATTGATGCGTTTGACAATTTCACTGTATTTTTTAAGATCATCACCCACGTAAACTTTAAATTCATCGGGCGTCATGCTCACCGCCTCATTGTTCATGCCGGTGACCATCTCTTTGTAGGCGGTGTCTTTGTTTTCTTGTTGAACAGCATTGTGAATTTTTTCTAGTATTCCTTTGGGTGTTCCTGCTGGCGCAAAAAGTCCCCCCCAGACGACAGAATATATTCCTGGAAAGCCCAATTCCGCAAAGGTGGGTACATCGGGAAACAAGGGTGAGCGTTGAAGCGAGGTGACTGCCAAGGCTTTGACTCGGCCTGTTCTGATGAGGGGCACCACGCCACTGCTGGTCTCAATCATGAGGTTGACTCGACCACTCAAGAGGTCGGGTACCGCAGCGCCCCCTCCTTTATAGGGGACATGCAACAGATCGATGCCCGCATATTGCTTGAGGAGTTCTCCATTTAAGTGTGACATGGAGCCATTCCCAGCAGACGCAAAGGAGAGTTGATTGGGCTTGGATTTTGCCAAGGCAATGAGCTCTTGAAGGGAGTTGACCCCTAAGCTTTGGTTGACCAACAACACGTTGGGTCCTGCAAAGGCAATGGTGATGGGGGTCAGATCTTTGATGGGGTCGTAGGGCAATTTGTAGAGCGCTGGCGCAATGGTATTGGTCCCTGTCACACCATAGAGGAGGGTGTAGCCATCTGGCGTGGACTTGGCCACATAATCTGCCCCAATTGTTCCGGCCGCACCTGTTTTCGTCTCGACCACCACCGCTTGACCGAGTTGATCCGATAGCGCTTTGGCCACCGTTCTGGCCAATGCTTCCGCTGTACCACCGCTGCCCAGGGGGTTGATGAGTCGAATGGGCTTACTGGGGTAATTGTTCAAGCTGCTGCTCGACTGTGCCAGAGCGCTTTCACCCAAAACAAGTGAAGTCACCAGGGTGAACAAAAGGACTTTGAATGCGTTTGTCATTTCTTTTTGGATGGGGGGTAATTGCTTGCAACTCGACAATCAATGTTGCATGACAAGAGGGGCATTCACAACCGAACAAACCCTGATCACACTCGACACCCATGAGCGCATTCGTCATGGGTGTTGGCGCATGACTCGTGAGTTCAAGCCACGCTGGGTGCAGACCAAGTTCTTAGCTTACCAGGGTTGAGCAGACCTTGGGGGTCATGGCGATCCTTGGCGCGCAAAATCTCGGGATTCAACTGCCCCCCGGCTTTACCGTCTTCCACGGTGTAGACATGCGGGTTGTTGATTTGCACCCCGTGATCGCGGTGGATTTGCATGATCTCTTGCAGCCGCTCGTCGCTCGTGTAACGAACGATCTGAAGCCCAGAGCAGTTGATCAACCCCTCCTTGGTTCGAATGAACTCCAAGTGCATCATCACCTCAGGGTTCAAGAGTGACTGCAACGCCAAGACTTGTTCCTTGTAACGCTGCGGATTAAAACCGGTTTGGATGTAGGTGAGGGTTTTATCGACTTTGAGGGCGTGCAATGTGGTGTGGTTCCAGGTGTATTCGATCAAGGTGCGTTGGCTGGCATGAACTTCCTGAGCATTTTTTTCGTAGCTCACCACGCCGTGGTGAACCAGCGCCAATTCCTTGAGAGCCGTCACACTTTGGGGCGCAATGCATGCAACAACGGCATGTCGGTGGCTTGGCAAGTACTCTGACAAAGCGGTGAAGTAGCCCACAATGGGACTGGCGATCAAGGCCACTTCTTTTTTTACGTAACCCGAGCCCACACTCAAGTCGCTAGAAAAGCTCAATGCTTGCTCAAAGTCCTCAAAGGTGATCAAGAACTCACTCCATGCAATGCTCGGTGCCATTGCCACTTCGAGTTCGAGCACGATACCATTGGTGCCATAGGTGTGATGATAAATGAGAGCCTCTTGACCGCGGTAGGTGTGGATTTGCGGCTCAACGCCCATGGACATGACTTTCACGCTCACGATATTGCCCGGTGCTGCGATGGGGCCATAGGTGATCGAGCCCGCTCCGCCAAACCCCCCTCCATAAAGGCCGCCCAGTGTGGCGCTTCTGAAGGTCGATGGGATCCAGCGCAGTTCATAGCCCAATGGTTTGGCGGCCTTGTCGAGCTCAATCAAACGTATGCCGCTTTGTGCAGTGGCCACGCCGTCTCGAATGCCCAGGAATTGGTTATAAGCACTGAGATCGAGCACGACCCCACCCTTGAGGGGGACACACTGCCCATAGTTACCCGTGCCTGTGCCGCGCAGCGTGAGCGGCACTTGATGGCTAGCGCACAAGCTCACGACCTGCGCGATTTCCTCTTGGGTTTTGGGGCGAGCCACGACTTGGGCGCTCAGGCCCTCGAGTTGACGCTTCAAAACAGGGCTGTACCAATTGAAGTCTTGTGAGAATTTGTGCACCCGTGTGCTGTCGGTGATCCATTCAAGGTCAGGCGCCAAGGCAGGCAGGTCAAGTGCATTCATGGTGGGTGAGCAAAAGTTGATGTTGAATAAATGTCGGAGTGAGCGAGTCATTCAAGCTCGTCGCCCAGAAAAGTCAAAGAAAGATGAATCGGTTGAGCAAGAACTACTCGGCTTGCAACTCGCTTTCATGCCACTCGCCCAGCACCAGGCGGCTCAGCCATGCCATGAGCGCAAACAGCATCACCCCAGTCAATGAAATCAACAACAGGGCGGCAAACATGCGTGGAATTCTCAGCTGAAACCCGGCTTGCAAGATTTGGTAGGCCAATCCCGATCCTTGTCCGCCCGTGCCGGCCACAAACTCCGCCACCACGGCCCCAATCAAGGCCAGGCCACTGGAGATGCGCAGTCCTCCCATGAAGTAGGGCAAGGCGCTTGGAATGCGCAAGCGCATCAAAATCTGCCAACGCGATGCACGATTCATCAAAAAGAAGCTGTGCAAATTGGGCTCGATGCTTTTAAGCCCCAGGGTGGTGTTGCTGATGATCGGAAAGAGGGCCACCAGCGAAGCGCACAGCACCATCGACAGACCCGTGTCCTTGACCCAAATGATGATCAAGGGTGCAATGGAGACAATCGGGGTGACTTGCAGCAAGACCGCGTAGGGAAACAATGCGCGCTCGACAAGCGCACTTTGAACAAACAAAAAGGAGATCGATACACCCACCACAATGGCCAAGGCAAAGGAGAGCAAAGTGATTTTGATCGTCACTCCCAAGGCCAAGAGCAAGGGGTGCCAGTCGGTGAAAAGAGTTTGAATCATCAAGACTGGGGAGGGGACCAAGTAGGGTGGCAAGTCCATCACGACCACAAAGGCCTGCCACGCACCCAAGAAGATCAATCCGAGCAAGAGGGGGATGCCAATCTTTTGAAGGGCCAGTTGGGTGGCTTCTGTGGAGGGGTTGGGGCTCATGGTGTCAATGCTCTCAATGGGTGGGGGCTCAATTGAGCGACTCGCTGGCCAGCTCTAGACTTCGCTGCAGAGCTTGGGCGTGGCGCATGAACTCGGTCCTCACCATGAACGAGGAGTCTCTTGGGTAGGGCTCGTCGATGATGTGCTCTTTCACAATATGGCCTGGTCTCGCAGCCATCATCACCACCCGGTTGGAGAGAAAAACAGCCTCATGGATGGAGTGAGTGACAAAGATGACGGTGAGCTTTTTTTGAGCCCAAAGCGCCAAAAGATCAGCATCCAAGCGGTGACGGGTGATCTCATCCAAGGCCCCAAACGGCTCATCCATCAAGAGCAGATCAGGCTGGGTGACCAAGCCTCGCGCAATCGAGACGCGCATTTGCATGCCCCCTGAGAGCGCCCTGGGCAAAGCGTGGGCAAACTTTTCCAGCCCCACCAAGGCCAAGGCCTCCTCAACCCGCTCTTGCGCCTGACCCTTGGGTAAACCCATCAAGTCTAGCGGCAGCCTCACATTCGTGGCCACATCGGCCCAAGGCATGAGGGTGGGAGACTGAAACACAAAGGACATTTTTTTGCCCGAGGCGAGCAAATCGGTGACGGGCTTTCTCCAAAGCAAAATACGTCCATCGGTGGGCTCGAGAAGACCGGCCACCATTTTCAACAAGGTGCTTTTGCCGCAACCGGAGGGCCCCAGCAAGGTAACAAATTCACCTTCCGCAATGGTCAAGTTCACCGGTTTTAAGGCCTGGTAGCCGTTGGCGTAGGTTTTGTTGGCCGAGAGCACCTCAACGGCTGGGGTGCTGAAACTCAAAGAAGACATGGTCAGGTGGTACCTCAAAAGGATAGGTGGGCTCGATCGCTTTGCACTTGATCGCGTGAAAACTGATCTTCAAGTTTGCGCTGTCCCATGGGGCGCCCCGCCAAAGTCTTCATTTTAAAGGAAAGTGATGCCCCTCCTCACCGCATCACGGGGCCAGCAGCCGTCGCCCTGATTCTGGATCAGCTTTTGCGACCTCCAAGCTTGCCATTCGAACTCAACTCCCCAAGACGGCGGGTCTTGGGGAGTGTGTCTCAGACGCTGTAACGCTTGGGATCAAGGTAAGATTTTGAGGTCCTTGACAAACTCAGTGGTGTAAGTCTCGGAGAGTTTGACCTTGGCTGGGTCAATGAGCTTGGTGCTCACGAGCATGTCGTAACTGGCCTTGGCGCGCGCGTCGGTGATGATACCAATGCCTAACTTCATCGCATCTCCACTGGTGATCATGGCCATCTCTTTGAGCTTGGCCACGCTGTAGGCGAGCTGGTCATCGGTCATCTCGGTGTTGTCCTTTTTGATCAATGCGTTGGCAGGCGCTGGGTCATTGAGATAGCTCTTCCAGCCTTCCATGGACGCTTTAACAAAGGCGGCCAACGCCTTTTTGCGCTCCTTGACCGTCTTGTCCATGCACGTGATGGTGGTGGCATAGGCCGGATAGCCCTTGTCACTGAACATCAAGACGTTGGCCTTCACCCCCGCCTTTTGAATGGCATAGGGCTCGGAGGTCAAGTAGCCTTGTTGAGCGAGGTTTTTGTCGGCCACAAAGGGCTGCACACTGAAGTTGTAGGGCCGTGTTTGGTCATCGGTGAAACCATATTTGGCTTTGAGCCAGGGCCAATAGCCTTGGTGGGCTGAGGGCACGATCAAAATCGTCTTGCCTTTGAGGCCTTCAAGGGAGGTCACGTCCTCGTGCGCAATCAAGACTTGGGGGTCTTTTTGCATGGCCGCTGCCACGTTCACCACCGGCACTCCGCCTGCGCGAATTTGGATCATTTGCAAGTCACTCGAGCCCATGATGCAGTCGGCTTGGCCCGCAGCCATCAGTTGCACGACGTTGACCTGGGGGCCGCCCATTTTGATACTGACATCCAAACCGGCTTTTTTGTAAAGTCCCGTGGCCAGGGCTTGGTAAAAGCCACCGTGCTCGGCTTCGGCAAACCAGTTGGTCATGTAAACAAACTTTTCGTCGGCATGCACCGCCGTGCTCACCAAGGCGCTGCTCAGGCCAAGGCTTGCGAAGAGGGCGGCACCCAAGCGCAAGGTCTTCAAGGGTTTGATCATTCCAATGCTCCAAAAAATAAAAGAAATTGCATTGGTGCGAAGCACCAATAAGAAAGAGTTAGCACAAAGCGCACCAAGCCAGGAGATCCTCAAACGGGGGTGAAGCCTTGTTTTGGTGCAAATTGTCGTGAATTATTCGCCCAAAGTCTGTTGAATGAACCCATTTTGGTGCGATTTTCCCCAGGTGGCTTGCTCACGCGAGGCCCACTGCAGCGCGTGCAGTTCGGTGATGCCTTGTGCCCAACTCTTGGCCAAGGAGTCCAAGATGGCGTGCCCTTGCTGCGGGGTTGCGCCCAAGGGGTCGCCGATGATGCCGCTGTCGCCAAAGTCACGTGCACTCCAAGCGCACGCTGGGCGACCATCGGGTGAGAGGATGCTCGAGGGAAAGACCGGGGGGTAATTTGCCACAGCGCGCTCCATGTGCACGGTCTCAGGAGCGAGCGCCATGATGAGGGCTGTTTCAGCATGACCCGCATGCATGGCGAGTTTTTTCTCCTGCTCAGACAAGTATTGACCCGCGACATTGGGCACTCGCCAGGTAAAACCGGGCACCACGATGAAGTCACCGTGTCGCAATCGCAGCTCGCGCGCGCTCATCTCCATCACTTGCGGTTGACCACCGTGGCCATTGACGATCAAGAGCTTGCGAAATCCAGCACGGTAGACCGATTCCCCCACTTCGTTGATGGTGGCCAGCAAGGTCTCTCCACTCAAGGTGATGGTGCCCGGAAAATGCAAATGCTCCTCGGACTTGCCATAGGTGATGGGTGCGAGCGCGTAAGCGTGCACATGGTCAGGCAGTCTGGCCAAGGCATGGCCGACAACGCCTGCGCAAATGAGGGTATCGACCGCGCACGGCAAGTGCGGCCCGTGCTGTTCAGTCGCCCCCGTTGGCAACACAATCACGGTGTTTTCACGATCGGGTAACTGGGCGATCTCAGTCCAACTGAGGTAAGGCAAAAAACGCTGGGGTGGATTAAAGCCGTGGATCATGAGCGCACTTTCTTGGATTTGGGGACAAGTTGCACGCGCTTGGGGTCGAGGTAGACTGTGGCTTCGACTTCAATCAAAATCTCACTGGTGGGCAGCATACCCGAGACTTCCACCACGGTGGAGGTGGGCAAAGCGCCAGTGAAAAATAAATTGCGCACATGGCTGTAGAGCGGGAAGTGGTCGAGGTTTTTAAAATACTGCACGAGTTTGACCACATCACTCATTTGTGCGCCTGCATGTTTCACGGTTTGCTCGATTTGGTTCAAAACAAACCAACTTTGGGCAAGGATGGGGCCGATTTTCATGTCGCTGGAAAACTCACCGGTTTGTCCAATGCGCTGAGCGGCCTGGGCAGGGATGTCGGCAAAGCCTTTGACTATCAATTGCGCCTTGGGGTCGACAGCAATGATACCGGAGAGAAAAATAAAGTCCCCAGCTTGGCGGTAGGCACTGTAGCGCGCCAAAGGCGCAGCTTGTAGCGCAGAGGGGTCTGTCAAAGAGGAGGAAGGTGCAATGGATCGTGCCATGGAGTGAACTCAATTAGAGGAGTCAACGCGCAAGCGATGACAGACCTCATATCATACAAGAGCTGCCCAATAGCGTCATGGGTAAGCCCTCACGCCAGCGATGTTTTATCGAGCAGCAAGCCGCCACGCACTCTCAGGCGATCGTGGCTGCGCGAGGGAAAGCCTTGGTGGGTGGCCTTGTCAAAGATCACCAAGTTGGCAGGCGAGCCAGGACTCAAGGGCTTGGGTGCGCTGGGTGTGTGCTTGGAGCTCAGCCAGTCGCTGCGACAAATGGCTTGTGACCACAGGTCAAAAGCTTCGGGCAGTTGCGCCAAAGGCACCCCATAATTCAAAGCGTCCATGGGGTCATAGCTGCCCACCGAGCAAAACGGATCTTGCACATTGTCACTGGCGACCATCACCGGGATGCCCATGGCCTGGGCTTCCTTGACCAAGGTGAGGCCTCGCTGGCGAGGTGTGCGCAAAGTCACCGCGTCTTGCAAGATCATGTTGGTGACAGGCAGGCTCACCAGGGTGATTCCCGCGTCTTTGACCCACTGCAAAATGCTTTGGGCCTCGCTGTCGGTTTTTTGCGCCAAGGCGCAGGTGTGGGCACACACGATGCGGCCTTGAAATCCCAGGGCGAGCGCTTGTCTGGCGATACTCTCTAGACCACAGGCCAGTGGATTCAATTCTTCGTCCACGTGCAAATCCAAGTCGAGCTTGAGCGCATGGGCCACGCGCATGAGGTTGCCCAACGCCTCGGGGTTCCAGTTGATCGTGTGGATAAATCCCCCTAAGCTTGCACCGGGATGCACCTCATTGGCCTCGATCACGGCCTGCCCCAAAGCGAGCGCGTCGGTGGGGTTGGCAAAGAGCGTCAAGGGGATCAGGTTCACCCGGTCGAGTTGCAAGCGCTTGGACCAGTCTGCAGCCAAGCGGTTCAAAACCCCCCAGGCCAAAGGCGTGGTCTGCACCTCCCACCAGTCGCAGTGGGTTCGGATATGGCTCACGCCACTCTCGAGCGCCCAGTGCAGTGCCGTGCTCGCTCGCTCTTCGATGTCTTTGACACTCCACTTGGCGCGGTCTTTCATCATGGACTCGATCGCGTTCAAGAGCCCAGGCTTGACCTCACCGAGTCGCGAGAGCGTCAAGGTTTTATCCAAGTGGGTGTGCGCATCGACCAAGCCGGGCAGAACCAAGCGGCCTTGCACGTCCAAGACCCCTGCTTGGGCAGCCAAAGCTCGCGTCGACGCCTTGGTGTGCACAGCGCTTGGGCTGATGCGCTTGACGCATCCGTGCTCGATGTGGATGTCCACCGTTGTGTTGTTGGGACCCAGCTGGCCACTTGGGCTTGGGGTCCTCAGCACGTCGTCACTCAAAACCCACCGCGGCAGTCGGGCGTTTTGAATCAAGTGCAGGGCCGGTGTTGGCGAGGAAGCGTGGGGCTCAGACATGGACGAGATGGGGTGAAGGGTTAGGGTCAAACCGATGGGCTTGCGCTCAAATCGAGTCAACAGGGGGTTCGGGTATTTTAGGGGGATCAAATAATCAAGGCACAGGATCAGGGGATCAGGCCCCTGAGCTCATCGACCCCAGCGGCTCATGGCCAGGCGCACCCGCGTTTTGAAGCGCTCGAGTTGAGCGGGGGTGGCGATGTTCATGTGGTACTGGGCGTGGTAGCTGATGCGCGCTGAGCCGCCCGTCAAGACGCTCAAGTACCGGGTGATCACCCGCCTGGGCGGGTCACCCATGTACCACGCCATCCAGCGCGGGCGCCCATAGGTGACGACGGCAGAGATGAATTTCAAATGGGTGAGCGCGGGCTTGACATTCGCGGGGTCGCTGATGTCAAACGCCACACCGGGCATCAATACACGATCAAAAAAACCTTTGAGCATGGCTGGCAGCCCAAAGCACCAGGTGGGAAAACAAAACACCAAAGCCTCGGCCCACAGCAGTCGGTCGATGTAAGCCTGCACAGGCACGCGGTTGGCGGGGACTTCGTGGTAGCCCAAACGCTCTTGTCTGGAGAGCACTGGGTTGAAATTCTCGCCATACAAGTCCAAGTCATCGATCTCGTGACCGGCCAGGGTCAAGCCCGCCAAGACCTCTTGGTGCAAGGCCGCTTGGTAACTGCTCTCAACGGGGTGGCAAAAAATAACAAGAACGCGCATGGTGGTGGTGCTGGTGTGAGGCTCAGGCCTGGGCTGCAAAAAAACAGTGCAGGGTCATGGACTGAGCGTTGCTGAATGGGGCGGGGATGGTGGAGTTGTAGTGGAGTTGTAGTGGAGTTGTAGTGGAGTTGTAGTGGGTTAAGCTGGGGTGATGCTGAGGACGGTTGGCCTTAAGTTCTCCAGGCCCCCCGATGGGGCGTGGTGGACTCCTCGATCAGCGCAGGCCCGATGCACTCAATCGGGTGTGGGGAAGCGTTGAACACATCTCGACACGAGAGCTGCACATCCTTTTGTTCGGTCACCTCACCACGGAAGTGGCGCAGTCGCTCGGCATCAATGCCAAACACCACGCGGCCAATGCCAGACCAAAAAATCGCCCCTGCACACATCACACACGGCTCTGCCGAGGAGTAAAGGGTGGCATGCTGCAAAGTCTCACGCCCAAACTGCAAACCCAGTTGGCGCACGGCGGTGGTCTCGGCATGGGCGGTGAGGTCGCTCTTTTCCGTGCCGCAGTTGTAGGCCTCGGTGAGCACCACACCGGCTTGATCAACCACCACGGCACCAAACGGGCGGTTGCCTCGAGCGCGGGCAGTTTGCGACCACACGATCGCTTGTCTGAGGTAGGTGGCGTCACGCTCGCTCAGCGACACTTCGGGT
>CAIMTJ010000045.1 GCA_903844385.1 uncultured Burkholderiales bacterium | reverse complement strand
ATTTTGTTTGAATCTTATATTACACAGGTGCTGATTAATTTTGAGGAGACTGCATTGTTTAGAATTTTGATTATTATTTCTTGTTTGTTGCCGTTATTTTCATTGACTGCATATGGACAAGCTAAGGCCCTAAGAATTGTTGTTGCATATCCGTCTGGTGGTTCACCAGATAGTACCGCAAGAGTGATTGGTGAAAAAATTCAACAGAGCGGGAAATACAGCGTAGTAATTGACAATCGTCCGGGTGCAGGTGGAAGTGTTGCTATTGAAGCTGTAAAAAATGCGCCACCTGATGGATTGACATTGTTGTTGTCTGACTCATCAACATATTCCATTGCGCCAAGTCTCCAAAAAAAATCAAGCTTTGATCCTTTAAAGGATTTGAAACCTGTGAGCTTAGCAGCTACTTCCCCAATTTTCCTAATTACTAGACCGGAGATTGCTTCATCAGTTAAGGAGCTCGTCGATTATCTAAAGCGTAATCCTGATTCTCCATATGGCTCTTCTGGCTACGGTACTGGGCATCATTTGGCCATGGAATTATTTAAGCAGTCTTCAGGATTAAAAATGACGCATGTTCCTTATAAAGGCGCTGCTCAGACAACGCCAGCTGTTGCGAGTGGCGAAGTTGTTGCATCATTTGCTGGACTTACACTCGCGAATGCATTCGTGCAAGTTGGTAAAGTTAAAATTCTCGCTATCGCTGAGCCAATTCGTTCTTCGCTAGCCCCTAATATTCCAACGATTGCTGAGAGCGGATTTCCAAACTATAGCCTAGTAATCTCTCTTGGTTTTCTTGCTAACGCTAAGACATCTGATTTAGTTGTTAAAGAGATAAATGAAGATATAGCTAAAGCCGTTAACTCATCAGATGTAAAAATAAAATTGAATGGTCTTGGAGTTGAACCAGCAAGTTCTTCTCCTCAAAAGTTTGCCGATCAAATTTCTGCTGAGTTAAAGAGCTTTGGAAACATTACCAAAGCGGCAAATATTCAGGAGGAGTGATTAAGATGTAAGTGATTACCCAGAAGATATGGCCTTATATTAGTTTTTTAGCACAATCCGTATAAATGGCTGTGTAATAAATCTTGAAAATTTCTTAGACTTTAAGAGGTTTTTTTGTTAATCATTCTGGTGTATTACTCTATTATATTTTCGAGTAATTGATTGCTTCGCGGCTATGATACGGAATCGGTACGGGAAAGTTAAGTCTAACAAGTCGCTCATTTCTAGCACAATTCTTGTTTAATTTGGCTGCTAAAAGCCAGAATAAATTTCGTAATGTTTTCACCAATTCAATTAATGTTCTATTTTATCGTCATTACACCTCCACTGAAATGTCCATATCGTTAATGTAGCGCTCGGCCAAGACCTCTGCTTCTAACTGATCTTTGCCACTGGTCATGACGTAGCCAATGCGAGCAGCATTTTCAAAAGCAGGAGTCACCCTATCGCCCACTTGTTTAAGAATTTCAACGCATTTGATATTGGGGTCTGACCAAGTTGGCGCAGTCATGCTCTCGATGGTTCCCGCTACAGGCGAGGTGAACCAGCGAGACACCGCCACTTGGTGGGGGTATGGCTCGTCCAAGCCTTTGGGCCAAACACCCAGATGGAGGTCAATGAGGTCAGCGTGAATGGAGCGGTTCAGGGCAAACCCGACCAGTCTTGCAATTTTGGCGCCCACAAGCCGAGGGTTGATTTCGACGAGTTGGGGGCCAGCCTGGGTCAGTATCAATTCAATGTGGGTGGCACCGCAATCAAAGCCCACCGCATCGAGCATGGAGAACACGTATTGTTCCAGTTGTGAGTGCTCATTCACTCTCGGGGAAAAACACCCGCCTTCAATGGCAAAGGAGGGGGGAGGGAACATCCGTTTGATGTTTACCCCTAAAAAACGGTGTTGACCGTTGAGCGTGAAGGTGTCGACCCCAATGAAAGTTCCCGTCATGTAGCGCTCTACGAGCAAGCGGTCATTGGCTTTCACACCCAAGCCATAGTCGGCACGACTGGGGAGCATGATATCGACGGGACTCAGCATTGGGTCCAAGTCTTCGGGCGTTTGAAGAACCACGACGTTTTGAGAGCCGTAGCCGTCAGCGGGTTTGATGAGAACGGGAAGTCCCAAACTGGCCACTGCATCCTTGATTTCTTGTGTGGTGGTGGCCAATGCAAATGCAGGCTGAGCGATCCCGCGTTGTGCCAAGCGTTGTCGCACCAAGAATTTGTCACGCAGCAAGATGGCACTGTCCAAGTTTAAATAATCAACACCCAAGGTGCGGGCGAGCTTGGCGGCTTCAAGAAGGCGGATGTCAATCAAACAAAGGAGCGCCTCGATGGGTTTTTGCAAGTGGCTGCCCAGCACGGCTTGCTCAAGTGCTGGGTAGACAAAATCTTTGATTTCAATGATTTCAAAAGCGTGGTCTAAAAAAGCGCTCACCAAGGGTTGCTGGCGATAAAGTGCCAAGTCGGACGTTGCAAAGACAAAGCTGTCACCGCGCTTGATGGCCGCTTGCAAGATGTCGCTGTCGTTACCCCCAGGCAAATCGATGATGAGGAGATGGGCCATGATTTGTCTTGGGTTGATGGTTGAGGTACTTTACCAGAGCTGGCCTTGCGCGCAAGACGTTTGTCGATGATCTTCATCAAAGAATGGTCAGCTTTACATTCAAAGCCTTCAAGCTTTTGAATATCGCGCCGATCTCATGAGAGTAGAAAGGCGTAAAGGGTTCTATTTCATTACCTTTCGTCTTCAATCTTGGGAGAAAGTTATGGGAATGCGTATTGGATCTGGTGGCGGTGGTGCTGCCATGGCGCAAGCGGTGAGCAGTGTTGCACAGTGGCAGCAAGCCAAAGTCGCTGCACCAACACCCGCACCCGCTGCTGCTCAAACCGCTCAATTGGTCGCTACTTTGACCCAGGGCAATAACGTCAATACATACGCTTAACAGCCTGTGTTGTTTGTGGTTGGTTCCAAGGCCCTGTTGAAATTTTCAACAGGGCTTTTCTAATGGATAGGTTAACCCTCGACCCCGGTTCATCCAAGGGTCGTTTTTTTTCATTGTCCAGTGATTTTGGATTGCCCTCTGATTTTAATAACACTAACTCATTAATTTTAAGCGTCAGCACGGTATCACAAGCCCAAGAACTAGGCTTTATCCGAACGGTGGGATTGAACCCTTGGTATAGAATAATTTTGGCACTTTTGCCTTCCACCGAGAATACCCCCCATGTTAAAAAATGCTTTGATTTGCTCTCTATTGTTGACCGCAGGTATTGCTGCATTTGCCCAAACTGCAGCCACGCCTGCCAAGCCCGCCGCCCCAGCAGCGGCTCCTGCAGCAGCGCCTGCTGCTCCCGCAGCCGCTCCTGCTGCTAAACCAGCGGCCGCACCAGCAGCGGCACCTGCAGCCGCCCCAGCAGCGGCCGCTGCCGCAGCACCTGCCGCTGCAGCAGATCCTGCCGTTAAAAAGTCAAAAAACAATATCTGCCATGACAAGACCAGCTCTGGCTACAATCAAACCAAGAATTTCACCCCCTTTGCCACGATGGACGAGTGCGTGAAAAGCGGTGGCCAGCCACCCAAGGGCAACAAGAAGTAAGGTTTCACTCAACCTGACAGAAATAGCACCGGTTTGAATGCCGGTGTTTTTTCATGGGCTTCTCATTTTGAGCCTGACCCTCATCCATTGCGATGGTCTATCATCCAGGAACCATCTTTTGGCGCATTGGCCATGTTTTTTGACTTGTGCCTCTTTTGTGTGTGTGCTCTGTTGTTTTATAAGCCTCGCTGCCCGTGCACGATCTGGCTGTGCATTGACTTTTTTTGGACGACTATGATGACCAAACTCGCTACGATTTTTGTGCTGTTGGCTTTGAGTGGTTTTGTGACCCTCAGAGCGCAAACCACCAGCGAAGAAATCGCCAAATACCGAGAAATGCTGGCCGATGCGAATCCGGCTGAGCTCTTTGAAGGCGCGGGAGAAGAGTTGTGGGTCAAATCCATGGGGCCCAACAGCAAAAGTTTACAGACCTGTGACCTCGGTCTTGGGCCTGGTGTGGTGGAGGGCGCTTTTGCTCAGTTACCCCGCTACTTCAAGGACACCCAGCGTGTGCAAGATTTGGAGTCGCGATTGGTCACGTGTATGCAAGTCATTCAGGGTATTGATGTGAAAGACATCATGGCTGACGACTTCGGTAAAGGTCACAAGAAAAATATCGAGGCCATCGTGGCCTATGTTGTCACGCATTCCAAGGGTATGAAGATCAATCCACCCATGAAGCATCCCGCAGAAAAAATATTTTATAAGATGGGAGAGCAAGCTTTTTACTTTCGTGCAGGACCCATGGATTTTTCCTGCGCGACTTGTCATGGCGTCAAAGGCCAGCGTATCAGGTTGCAGGATTTGCCCTTGATCGCTTCCAATGAAGGCGCAGCGTTGGCCTGGGGGACTTGGCCAGCGTACCGGGTGTCCAGCGGAGAATTTTGGACCATGCAGCATCGACTCGCGGATTGCTACAGGCAGCAGCGTTTTCCAAGTCCACAATACACCTCCGATGTCACCATTGCTTTGTCCATGTTCATGGCCGCCAAGGCTAAAGGTGGCTTGGTTCAAACCCCTGGACTTAAACGCTAGTGTTTAGAAAGATGCACATGCCAAAATACCTTGTTCTCAACCCGGCTTTGAGCCTTTTTCTCTTGGTGAGTGGATGGGTCTCAATCGCTCACGCTCAAGAGCCGGCCTTCAAAGCCATGATGGCTTCGAGTTTTCAGGCGATCGGGATTGCTGGTTTGGAGCGACTCGTTCAAGATGAAAATCAGCTGGCTTGTTCTGATTTTAAAAAGGGCGAACTCCACCTCAATGCCGCGATGAGGAGTCGAGTCGAAAAAAACAATCTCCAAATGGTGATGCCCCCCACTGATCAGCAGTATTTTGGGAATTGGAAGGAGGGTGAAAAAATCGCTCAAAGCGGCAAAGGGTCCACCTGGTCAGACAAGAGCGATGATGTCAATGGCGGGAGTTGTTACAACTGCCACCAAATCGACAAGAAAGAGATTTCCTTTGGCACCATTGGTCCTTCCCTCTACAACTACGGCAAATTGAGGGGGTCATCTCCTGAGGTGATCCAATACACTTGGAACAAACTCTACAACGCCAAAGCCTATAACGCATGCTCGGCCATGCCCAGATTTGGGACATTTCGCTTGCTCACCGAATCCCAGCTGCGCGACTTGATGTCTTTGCTCTTGGATCCGCTCTCGCCGGTCAATCAGTAAATCAGTCATTTTTAGTCATGCAAAGGCGCGAATTCTTGAGCACTCTGGCCGCGGCTGCAGGCGGCGGACTGGTGCTCGAGACCGATTTCTCCAAGGCGGCACTTGCGGCCGAGCAGTTCTACAACATGCCCCCAAAGGGCAATGTTCATTTGCTGCATTTCACCGACTCTCACGCGCAACTCGTTCCCACTTACTACCGCGAGCCCAGTGTCAATTTGGGGGCGGGTTCTTGGCGTGGCAAGACGCCCCATTTGGTGGGAGAGCGTTTTCTCAAAGCCAATGGCATTGCCCCTGGAAGTCCAGAAGCGCATGCCTTCACGTCCTTGAATTTTGATCAGGCTGCACGCACCTACGGCAAGATCGGTGGCTTTGCGCATCTCGCGGCATTGGTCAAGCGCTTGAAGGCGTCTCGCCCAGGGGCATTGTTGCTCGATGGTGGCGACACATGGCAAGGCTCGGCTACAGCGCTTTGGACACGCGGTCAAGACATGGTGGATGCGTCACTGTTGATGGGGGTCGACATCATGACCTCGCACTGGGAGATGACGCTTGGAGCAGAGCGGGTCTTGGAAATTGTCAATCAAGACTTCAAGAACAAACTCTCTTTTCTGGCGCAAAACATCAAAACCACGGATTTTGAGGACCCTGTTTTTGACGCCTACCAAATTCGTGTAATGAACGGGGTGCCTGTGGCTATCATTGGGCAATCCTTCCCCTACACCCCGATTGCCAATCCGCGCTACATGGTGCCTGATTGGACTTTTGGTATTCAAGAAGAGAATATGCAAAAGACCGTGAATGAGGTGCGTGCGCGTGGCGCACAAGTGGTGGTGGTGCTTTCTCACAATGGCATGGATGTGGACTTGAAAATGGCCACTCGCCTGAGCGGAATCGATGTGATTTTGGGTGGGCACACGCACGATGCGGTACCAAGACCTGTACAGGTGCGCAACCGAAGTGGGTCGACTTGGGTCACCAATGCGGGCTCGAATGGAAAATTTTTGGCGGTTTTGGATTTTGAGGTGAAGGCCGCTCGCATCGTGGACTTCCACTATCGATTGATGCCCGTTTTTGCCCATCTCATCGAGCCCGATGCGGCCATGCTGCAATTGATTGAGCGGGTGAGAAAGCCCTTTCAAGCCCAACTGTCAACGCCTTTGGCGCTCACTCAGAGCCTTTTGTACCGCAGGGGCAACTTCAACGGCAGCTTCGATCAGTTGATTCTGGATGGCCTGATGGCCGAGAAAGAAGCAGAGATCGCTTTCTCGCCAGGATTTCGCTGGGGGGCGTCATTGCTCAGTGGTGACACCATCACCCTGGAAGACTTGATGAATCAAACCGCCATCACGTATCCCGCCACCACCTTGACCCCGATGAGTGGACAAACCATCAAGACGGTGCTTGAAGATGTGGCCGATAACTTATTCAACCCCGATCCTTATTACCAACAAGGGGGTGACATGGTAAGGGTCGCAGGCATGCAGTACAGCATTGAGCCAGGCGCGGCCAGTGGTCAACGCATCTCCAACATGAGGCTCAAGGGCCAAGCCATGCAGGCCGACAAGATTTACAAAGTCGCTGGCTGGGCCTCGGTCAACGAAGACGTCAAGAATGCGGGTGGTGAGCCCATTTGGGATTTGATGTCGCGTTATTTGAGCCATCAAAAAGTGGTCGATATCAAGTCTTTGAACACCCCCGAGATCATCGGCGCTCAAGTCCGGGCTTGATGGAAGTGGGAGCTCGCTGACAAGGAGCCGCTACCGGCCCTCGCCCTTATGTGTCTCCTGCCGGGTTTTGAGCGAACCACCCCACGAGCTGTGGCGAGCAGTTTTTGAGCTCCCCCCCTTTTTTTTATCGCCCTGGTTTTGTGACGCCCAGGCGGTCTGTGGATGTTCACACTGCGCTCGTGTCTGACAGCCTATTGCTTTTGTCAATCTTTAAACCCAGAGTTGACACGATTGAGAGCGAGCCCGTTCAACGAACCAGAGTGCTTGATTGTTGCTTGGGCGCCATGTCGCCTTGCTAAGCGCCCCCATGGCGCTCGGGTTTTGACTGCAGGGTGCTAAAAATAAGGACTCATTTGACTTGGCTCAAGATGCGCAGACTCTAGCTTGAGCATACTCGCGCTAAAGGAGTCAAGAGTCGTATGTATTCAGTCACCGAGCAATTGCTAGCGCATTACGATGTTCCAGGCCCTCGTTATACGTCATACCCAACGGCGGATCGTTTTGTTGAGCAATTTGATCATGATCAATACACCAACGCATTGTCATTGCGTCGGGAGGGTCTGAGCGCTCACGCCTTGCCTTTGAGTATTTATATCCATGTGCCATTTTGTGAGTCGATTTGCTACTACTGCGCTTGCAACAAAATCATCACCAAGAAGTACGACAAAGCCATTGCGTATTTGGACTTGCTTGACAAAGAAATTGAGCTCCAGACCAATTACTTGGGGGCCAAGCAATGGGTCTCCCAACTGCACTTTGGCGGAGGTTCACCAACCTTCTTGAATGACGACGATTTGCACCAGTTGATGATCACTTTGCGCAGCAAGTTCAACTTCACCCCCAAGGCCGAACTCTCCATTGAAATCGACCCCAGAACGGTCAATCCAATTCGACTCGAGCATTTGAAAAAGCTGGGGTTTAATCGCCTCAGTTTTGGTGTGCAAGATTTTGAGCCTGCTGTGCAAGCGGCCGTGCACCGCATCCAGCCCTTTAGCGAGGTGAAGTCCTTGATGGAGGCGTCCCGCGAGTTGGGCTTTGATTCCATCAACATGGATTTGATCTACGGGCTGCCAAAGCAAACGAGCACAACATTCAACCGCACACTGGACCAAGTCATCGCGCTCAGTCCCGATCGGTTGGCCATTTATGCCTATGCCCATTTGCCTGGGCGCTTCAAACCCCAAAGAAGAATTGTGGCCAGTGATTTGCCACCCGCCAACGAAAAGTTGGTGATGCTCTCCAATGCCTTGAACCGGCTTCAAAGCGAGGGTTATGTCTACATCGGGATGGATCATTTTGCCAAGGCAAGCGACAGCCTTAGTCAAGCCAAAAGCGAGGGTCGTTTGCACCGCAACTTTCAAGGCTACAGCATAGAGCCTGAGGGTGATTTGTTGGCATTTGGTGTGTCTTCGATTGGCAAAGTCGGTGCCACGTATAGCCAAAACGCCAAGACCTTGGAGCAGTACACAGACATGCTCGAAGCGGGACTCATTCCTGTGGTCAAGGGTTTGACCTTGACGCGAGACGATGAGCTCAGGCGCGAAGTCATCATGTCCATCATGTGCCAAGGCGAGCTTGATTTTCTGTCTCTTGAGAAAACCTACGGCATCGAGGTGCAAGACTTTTTTGCAGCAGAAATCGTCAAATTAAGTGAGCTCGAACGCCAAGGGCTCCTTGCCATGAGAGAGCACGGTTTTACTGTGACACCTTTGGGGTGGTATTTTGTACGCGCCATTGCCATGATTTTTGATGAGTATTTGAGTGTTGAGCAAGATCAAAACAAGTTTTCCAAAATTATTTAAGACCATAGGAGTTATTCAGATGAAGCAGTCCATCACCACAAATTTTCCTTTTTCGAAGCTCTTTTCTATCAGCGTCTTAATGTGTTGCTTATCGACAGCAGCGCTCGCCATTGATGCCGATGCCGCCAAGTCATTGGCTCGACAAAACAACTGCTTCAAGTGCCACGCTGTTGACAAAGACAAAGATGGGCCCTCTTACCACAGTGTGGCCGAAAAGTTCAAGGGTAAGTCCAGCGCAGAAGCACGGTTGATCGAGCACATCACCTCAGGTGAAAAAGCCAAATTCCCCGATGGACACGAGGAAGAGCACAAGATCGTTAAAACCTCACCCCCCAAAGACATGGATCAAATTAAAAACTTGGTTCAGTGGATTTTGACCCTGTAGTTTGACCCACTAAAAAATAAGAGGCGAACATGAAGATTCTAAAAATAATTTACTTGGTATTTTTTCTCTATTTAATTTGTTTTGAGACCTCTTCAAGTTACGCCCAAAATTTAACACTGCCCAATTTGGGGGAGACACCCAGTCGCGCAGCGACGGCAAAAGAGGCGCTGAGAAAAGACGCTGTTTGCACGGGTTGTCACGACGAGAGCGAGAGCGCCCCCATTCTCTCTATTTACCAGACCAAGCACGGTGTGCGGGGAGACTCTAGGACGCCGACGTGTCAGTCTTGTCATGGTGAGAGTGAGAAACACGTCAAAGGTGTAGCGGGATCTGGCGGTAGAACTGCTCCCGATGTGGTCTTTAAAAAGGGCGTGTATGCCCAATCGGGTGACAAAGAGCGCTCGAGTCAATGTTTGACTTGCCACAGTGGCAGCAAACGCAGCAACTGGGATGGCGCAGCCCACCAAAACAATGGTGTGGCGTGCAACAGTTGTCACCAAGTTCACCGCCCAAGCGACAAGGTGCTCAATAAGGTCACGCAGACTGAAGTTTGCTTTACTTGCCACAAAGATCAGCGAGCCGACACCAAGAAAATTTCGCACCACCCCATTCAA
The DNA here is from genome assembly GCA_903844385.1 of uncultured Burkholderiales bacterium. Lineage (GTDB taxonomy): Bacteria > Pseudomonadota > Gammaproteobacteria > Burkholderiales > Burkholderiaceae_C > Limnohabitans. The sequence continues at coordinate 5,331 of CAIMTJ010000045.1, read as the reverse complement.
GAGGGCAAGGTGACCTGCGCTGATTGTCACAATCCCCATGGCTCGACTGGCCCCAAGCTCTTGAAGAAAAACACGGTCACTGAGACTTGCTACCAGTGCCATGCAGAAAAACGCGGTCCATTGCTCTTCGAGCACCAACCCGTGACGGATGACTGTACCAATTGTCATACCCCGCACGGCTCCAATATCACGCCTTTACTGAAATCACGCCCACCGTTCTTGTGTCAAGAGTGTCATGACGGCACACATGCCAGTGGTACGCCTGTCGGTCCCAATGCTACAGGGTATCAGGGTGGATTGGCCAAAACCAATCCAAGTGGTGCAGCACTGTTTCCAAGCAAAAACATCGTCGGGCGTGCGTGCATGAACTGTCACAGTCAGGTTCACGGCTCCAACAGTCCTGCTGGTGGTTATTTGCAACGCTAATAAGTGGAGGATGAAATGAACTCGTACAACAACAATTTCAAATTGAGTGCTATCGCACTGGCAGTCCTCAGTTCGTTGATGGTTATGCCAGCCCTTGCCGACGAGGAAGAGGCCGCTGCCTTAAAAAAACCAGTCAGCACCGTTGAACTGGGTGTTTTGAATGTATCCCAGGATTCAGCGAAGTTCGGCGAGTACACTGGCTTGAATCAGTCAGGTGGCTACGCCATCGGTAACGTGAATATTCGTGGTGGCTCGGCGTACGACCTCAATGCACAAGGCGGCACCCAGCGGTGGTCTATACGCGGGACTGACCTGGGGCTCAGGTCCCGATCGGTCGGCGCATCGCTCAGCGACCAAGGGTCATGGAATCTGGATTTTCAATACGATGAGTTGAAGCACAATTTATCGGATTCCTACATGACGCCGTATGTCGGTTCGATGGGTGGGGCGAATTTCACGCTGCCTGGTTTTGGTCTTGTGGCCAATACCAACAATGGGATGACTGCTGCGCAGTTGGCGGCATTTCAGAACATGGACATATCCACCACTCGTAAGAATACCGCTCTTGGTGCGAGCACGGTGATCAATTCGCGACTGTCTTTGAATTTCGACTACAGCCACTTGGATCAAACTGGGGCGAAGTTGATGGGCTTTGGCATTGCTGGCGTTGCTGGGGCAACGGGCGAGGCGGTCTCGATTTTGCCCATGCCCACGAACTACAAAACAGACACCTACAGTGCTGCTTTGAATTGGCGTGACGGCCCTGGCTACGCGTCCCTGACTGCCACCAGTTCTATATTCACGGATCGCAATGCGAGTGTTCTCTTTCAAAGCTGGGCAGGTGCGACAGGTATGCAAAATATGCCCACGGCGCCAGATAATTTGTTCAATCAGTTGAACCTGACCGGTGGCTATAAATTATCAGCACGCACGAAATTCGTAGGGAATTTTTCTTATGGCGTGGGCTCGCAAAACGTACCCTTCGTGACGACGAACGCCTTGCTGCTGAGTAGCGGCACGCCATCATCCTTGAGTGGCTCGGTCGTGAATACGCATGCAGATGTCAAGTTGATCGATCAAACCACCCGCGACTTGGTATTGAGTGGCGCCTACAAGTTGGACGATCGTGACAACCGCACGTCATCGAACATGTACAACTTCAACGCAATCAGTGGCGCCAACACAGCCAATTATCCCAATACACCATTGAGCACTCGAAAGGCGCTGTTTGAGCTCGCCGCTGACTATCGCCTCAAAGATAATCAGCACGTCCGTATTGCATTGACCCATGAGTCGATCGATCGCAATTGCAACAGCTTTGCCTCCGGTGGTGGGACGACTTACTTGACGACCAGCAACTGTGTGGTTGCCAAGTCCAGTGCAGACAATAAACTGGATGCGACGTACCGGCTCAAAACGAGCGAAGACACCACGCTGCGCGTGGGCTATGCATTCAGTGACCGCCAGGCAACGGTCGATCCCTATGCGTTGGCCGCGTTCATCAGTAAAAATGGTGCCATTCCTGGCCCCGTTCCTGCTGTCAATCCCACACCCGCCGGTCAAAACGCGGGGGATTATTTTGGGTTTTATCCCTTCTTCTCGGCTTCACGTTTAGAGCAGGCGCTCAAAGCCAGTGTGAATTGGCAAGTCACGGAGCAAACGGACTTGGGTCTTTCAGCGCGTTACACAGGTGACAGGTATCCGGACAGCACGTACGGTGTACAAAACGGCAAGACTTGGAGTTTGAGCGCTGACGCGACCTATAACTATCAAGAAAATGGTGCGCTCAATAGCTACGTCACCCAGCAATACCGTCAACGGGATATGACCAATTTGCAGCGTTATACGGTAACGGCCAGCGCTGCCTCGGCCACTGCCATCGGTATTCCTGCAACTGCGTCGTGGACCAACAATTTGATTGATCAAGACATCACCATGGGCTTGGGGGTCAAGCACGGGGGGTTATTGGCTGGGAAACTGCAGTTGGCAGCGGACCTGAGTTACTCCCTGGGCAATGCTGCCTACAACACGATGCTCAACTACAACGGTGCCACAACCGGGGGGCTTACTTGCAGCAATGCGACTCTTCTTTCTTGCGGCCAATTGCCCGATATCAGAACCTTGATCACGCGTCTAAAGCTCACTGGCATTTACCAAGTCGATAAATCCTCCACCGTGGCGCTCAACTACTTGCGCCAACGCATGGACAGCAACGACTACTACTACAACGGCTATCAGGCGGGTTATGTGCCCAGCACCCTGCTGGCGACGAATCAAACCACAGGAAGCTATTCAGTTCAAGTGATCTCAGCGAGTTTTATCCATAACTTCTAAGCGCCATTGAGCGTGGCCTCGATGTGGTGAGCACCTGTGAACGCAGTGAGCGTGGTTTTTTTGTTTGATGTGATTGATTGGAGAAATTAATGAGCGAAACCCAAGCAGGCGTTTTCAAGCGTCTTTGGCAAGTGCTGAAAAAGCCCAGCGCAAAGTATTCCATTTTGGCCATCACGAGTGTGAGTTTTCTCTGGGGTATTATTTTTTGGGGGGGCTTTAACACCGGTCTTGAGATGACGAATAAGCTTGAATTTTGTATCTCTTGTCACGAAATGCGAGACAACGTGTATCAAGAGTACAAGGAGACCATTCACTACACCAATCGCACGGGGGTGAGGGCGATCTGCTCAGACTGTCACGTGCCCAAGGACTGGACCCATAAAATGATTCGCAAAGCCAAGGCGAGTTTTGAGGTCTGGGGCAAGCTCACGGGGGTGATTGATACCAAGGAGAAGTTCGAAGCGCAGAGAATGACGCTGGCCACCCATGAGTGGGAGCGCATGAAAGGCAGCGATTCGCGTGAATGCCGCAATTGTCATAGTTTTGAGGCGATGTCACCTGAGTTGCAAAAACAAACGCCCTATAAGAAACACATGAAGGCCCAAGAAGAAGGCAAGACGTGTATCGATTGTCACAAAGGCATTGCTCACCATTTGCCCAAAGAGTACGTCGATCCAGACGAGTGATCGAGGGCCAAGTGAGCGCTGCGTTGGCGTGGGTGCTTGTCGCATGCGCCGCGGCCACGCCCTCAGGCCCTGGCAATCGGTAAATCTTGCCAAGCGGTGGTGTATTGTGGGGTGAGTCTTTCTTGGCGCATGGACCACAGGCGACTTCGCTCAGTCAGTCCCGTGCTGGCCATGCCGAGGGTGCCGCGTCCATAGCGTTGGTTCAAGGTGTCGAGTGCGTGCATGAGTTTGGGGGTTTGTAGGCTTGGCGCCTCGTTTCTCGTCTCTTCCAAGTCGAGCTCACCTTGGTGCAGGTCATCGGCGCTGAGGTCGAGGAGCATCACACCGGCCTTGGCAAACTGGTAGCCGGACTTGTAGATGAGTTGGAGTCCTGCCGTGGCCGCACTTACCAAGTCAGCGGTGTTGGCACTGGGTCTTCTTAGCGGAATCACCACACTTTGGCTGTAGCGTGGCCCCTCTCTAAAGGGGCTCGTGCGGATGAAGACCAAGACTTGTGAGGTGCAACTGTGTTGACGCCGCAGCTTTTCTCCTGCTCGCGAGGCAAACTCACAGACCGCTTGAATGAGCGGCTCCAAGGTGCTGATGCCTTGCCCAAAGCTGCGTGTGCAGGCGATTTCTTGTTTGTTGGCCGGCGCGTGATCGAGGGCAATGCAGGGTGTGCCGTGGAGTTCACGCCAGGTGCGCTCGAGCACCACGCCAAAGTTTTGTCGCACGATGCTCGCGTCCAGTTGAAGAAAATCCCACACGGTGTTGATCTGGGCTTCTTTGAGACGCGCGCCAATGCGCCGGCCCACCCCCCAGATCTCCCCCACATCGCTGGCTTGGTAGAGGGCTTGGCGGGCCTGGGCACCCAAGGCGCCCAAGTGGCAGACCTGTGCGATGTCACTGGGGTAGACGCCGGGTTTGCGCTCGGCGGTCTTAGCCATGTGGTTGGCCAGTTTGGCCAGTGTTTTGGTCTCGCCAATACCAATACAGGTGGGCAGCCCTGTCCACTGCAAAATGCGCTCACGCACGCGCCGCGCTCGCACGAGCAAGTCGCCTTGGACGCCTGCCAGGCTGACAAAGCTTTCGTCGATTGAGTAAATCTCTTGTTCAGGCCCCAGACCGGCCGCCACGGTCATCATGCGCTGGCTCATGTCGCCGTAGAGCGCAAAGTTGGCCGACAGCGCGACCAAGCCGGCTTTTTGTTGCAAGTCAGCGATCTTGAAAAAGGGCTCTCCCATGGCGACGCCCAGCGCTTTGGCTTCGTTGCTGCGCGAGATGGCGCAGCCGTCGTTGTTGGAGAGAACCACCACCGGCGTGTGGTTGAGCGACGGTCGAAAGACGCGTTCGCAGCTGACATAAAAGTTGTTGCCATCGATGAGGGCGTACATGGCGTGTGAGCGAGAGTGTGTGTGCGAAGCTGGTTTTAGTCCAGGGATTGCGCGGTTTTGCGAAATCGTTTGATCGAGCTCGTGACCACGCCGCAAATGCGCAGGCTTTGCCCGTCCTTGAAAGTGATGTCGGGGTAGGTGGGATTGGCGGGTTGGAGTTTGATTTGTCCGTTGCGTTTGTAGAAGTACTTCACGGTGAACTCGCCGTCGACCTCGGCCACCACCACGTCTTTGTGCACTGGCGTGAGGGCGCGATTGACCACCAAGATGTCGCCATCGAAAATGCCCGCCTCTGTCATGGAGTGCCCCGAGACTCGCCATAAAAAGGTGGCCACGGCGTGCGAGATCAGCAGCTCGTTCAAGTCGTGTCGTTTGACGGAGAAATCTTCCGCTGGTGAGGGAAATCCTGCAGGTACCTTCCCTGGGACCACGCGCAAGGGCAGGTGGCTGGGCTCGAGTGTGTAGCCCCAAGCATCGGGGGGAAGTGTGAGGTGTTTCCCCTCGGGCGTGCT
>CAIMTJ010000044.1 GCA_903844385.1 uncultured Burkholderiales bacterium | reverse complement strand
CGAGGTGAAGCCGTGGCCACCGGGTACACCGCTAGAACCCAGGCTGCTGCCCAAGCCCGAGCCTTGTTGACCCGAACCAAATCCTGCACTCCTCGAAAGCGAGGCCTGGAAATCCGTGCCGCCGCGCTGGCTGCTGCCCGCGCTCGCACCCATTCCAATGGCATTTCCACTGCCCATGCTTGAGCGCGAAGCACTGGCGGAGGGGCCCAGACTGGGTTTCTTTTGGAGAGCCTGCTCCACCGCTTTCAAAAGCTTTTGCATGGTGATGGGTTTTTCTAAAAACGCCATCGCCCCAATGCGGGTGGCCTCCACCGCGGTGTCAATGGTCGCGTGTCCACTCATCATGATGACGGGCATATTGAGCAGGCCCAAGGTGGCCCACTCTTTAAGGAGGGACACCCCGTCGGTGTCGGGCATCCAAATGTCCAAGAGCACCAAGTCGGGCCTGGCCAACTGCCGCGCCGCTCGGGCCTGGGCCGCGTTCTCGGCCAACTCCACGGTGTGCCCCTCGTCATTGAGAATTTCAAAGAGCAAGTCCCGGATTCCCAACTCATCGTCAACGACCAATATATTTGCCATAGCAGCGAATTAAACCCCGTGATGTTGTGCTTGTACAACTGCGAATGATAGCGACACTTGCGCGCCAATAATAGCCCCATTATGTTCCAGGTTCTTTAAAAGTATCCTGGCGCCGTGCTCATCGGCGATTTTTTTCACCACCGCCAGCCCCAAACCCGTGCCGCGGGCCTTGGTGGTGACGTAGGGCTCGAAGGCCCGCTTCAAAATGTCCTGCGCAAAACCGCCTCCCGTGTCCCGCACCACCAAGCGAACGCGCTCGCGCTCAGGGTTGTAATGCGTGGAGATGCTCACCACCCGGCTCAAAGCCCCGAGGGTGGCATCTTGCGCATTTTGCATCAAATTGTGGATGACTTGGCGCATTTGTAGGGCATCGGCCTGAATGGGCGGGCAACTCAAATCGAGCTCCATCTCCAAGCGCACACTCGACGCATCCTTTTGCCCCCAGGTGTAGGACGATTGGTGCCAGGTTTTGTCGATCGGGGGCGCCTCGGTGTGATCCTGGCGCGAGCCCTCCAGATCACTCTCGCTGCGATCGCCCGGATTGAGCAAGGGCAACACCCCTTGGGACTCTGGCGCCATTTTTGCCTCTAAGGCGTCTTTTGCTGCTGAGCCCGGCCCAGCGCTTGCGCGCAGGGGCAACCCCTCTTCTTGCCCCAGGCCATAGAGCTGCACCACCTCGTGCACCAGGCCATTGAGGTCAAGATCTTGCATCTGCGCTTGGGGCAGTCTGGCGTAGTCGCGGAACTCATTGACCAAGCGCTTCATCGCATCGACTTGGTCGACAATCATCTTGACCGACTTCATGAGGACGGTTTGCTCAGCGGGGGCCAATTTGCCACTCAACTTCATCTCCAGCCGCTCGGCCGAGAGCTGAATCGGGGTGAGTGGGTTCTTGATCTCGTGCGCGAGGCGGCGCGCGACTTCCCCCCAGGCCTGGGCGCGCTCGGCCGAGACGACCTCAGAGATGTCATCAAACACCAAGAGCCATGCCTGGTTGGGTAGCACCGCACCGCGAGCAATCAAGTTGGTGACCGCGGGCCTGCCCCCAACTCCAGCGCCAGCACCCCCCCCCACCGATCCTGCCAAGCCCGACAGGCTGTGGGCCCCAGTGGCCAACTCCCCCGTGGACGCCAAGGGCTCCGAGGTCAAGGCCCCACTTTGCACCGAGGCGCGCAGCTCAAAGGACTGCTGCCAATAGTCTTGTCCGGCTTGAAGTCGATCGCCCTCAAAGCCCTGGAATTGCTGCAGCACCTGGGCGGCAAAGGTCTCGAGTCCTGGCACCTCCGTCAAGGCCCGCCCGACAAAGGCGGCCATCGGCAAGCGCAAAATCCGCGTCGCCCCAGGGTTGGCCGAGACCACATGGCCTTGTGGGTCGAGCACCAAAACCCCGGCCGTCAAGTGGTCCAAAATCGTCTGCAAATTCGCCCGCGCCAAGCTCACTTGGCTCATGCTGCGCTCGACCGTGCTCCTCGCTTCAAAGAGCTGCTGGGTCATTTGTGCAAAAGCGATGGTGAGCCCTTCCAAATCGTCTTGGCCCGCGAGCACGGGTCTGGGGTTCAAATTGCCCGCGGCCACTTCTCTCACCCCCGTGATCAACCATAGAAGCGGTCTGGCGAGTTGGTTGCCCAAGAGAACGGCCAAGAGCACCGCACCAAAGACGGACAAGAATAAGCTGAGCGTCAAGGTCCCGATGTACATGCGCCGCAAGCCGTCTCGCGCCAAGGCGCGCTCTTGGTACTCGGCATTGGCCGCTTGCAGTGCCAACGCGTTGGCGACCAAGGTGGGGGGGAGCTTGCGGGTGATTTGCAGCACCTCGGAGTCGAGCACCGTGTTCAAGCGCACACTCACTGGGTTCACCAAGGCCAGCGCCTTGATCTGCGGCTGCACCTCGGGGTGCATGTCCGCGTCCTCCAAGCCCTCAATCGAGGTGATCAATTTCTGCGACTGTAGAGCGCGCCACTGCGCGGGTGTGGGCGGCTCTGGATTGACCACATAGCGCTCTCCGCCTGCAGTGGCAACGGGTCGCTGGTCACTCGACCAAATGATGATCTCATCGACCCCGAGCTGCTCACGAAGCCGCTCCAAACTCGCCCCTGAAAACCGCTGCAAGGCGCCCTCGCTGGTTTTACCGCGCGAGCCCCAATTGCCCAGTCCCCGGTCCCGTTGCAGACCCGGCTGCAAGCTCGGCGCCCCCGAGCCTCTGGAGGGCGACATCAGCGGGGCTTTCAAGCCGCCTGCCTCAAACTCGTCTCTGGCTTGCCCAGGGTCTTGCCCTTTACGTTGATCTTGGCGTTGATCTTGGCCCAGACCTTGTCCATCCTCTCGATGGGCCCGCTCTTGAGCGTCAATCGCAGGGCTCGAAGCGCTCGAGCCACTGAAGGCACTGGGAACAGGGCTTGAGCTGGTGGAGTTGGACTGGTTGGAATTTTGCAAAGCCACGGGCGAGCGGGCGGCCTCTTTGCTGGTGAACTGGGCGCTGGCGAGCACGGACTCGAGGCTCACGTTCTCCGACAGGTGCAAGGCTGCCGCGCGCGCTTTGTTGCTCAGGTCCAATGTCAGGGTGTCCAAAGTGGCCCGCCCCAAGTTGAGTCCCGCGTTGAGGGCGCCTTCGACCTTCACGTCAAACCACGCCTCAATGGAGCGCGAGACGAATTGGTAGGAGACCGCATAGATCAAGAGGCCCGGGATGAAACCCACCACCATGAAAATCGCCGCCAGTTTGAGCAGCAGCCTCGAGCCAAATTTACCCGATCTCCAGCGCCGAATGAGTCGCCAAACAATCCAGACGATGACGCCCAGCAAGAACGCCGCCACCACCGTGTTGAGCACAAAGAGGGTGGTGTAGTTTTGCTCGTACAAGTCCCAGCGCTGGGTGGCCTGGGTGAGCAAAAATAAGAGCACCAACCCCAGTCCCAGCATGATGAACACCCCCACCCCAAAAGCCCAACTCAAGGCCTTGGTTGAGAAGCCTTCGGTGGGAGTCTGGGTCATTTGCTGGGCTCGGGCGTCAAGCGCACACTCTTGGTGGCACTCAAATTCCATTCACTGTCACCCAAGGTGCCGATTTGCAAGGGCCTGGGGAACTGGGTCAAATCGAGTTTGAAGCGAAAGTCCACGTGGTATTTGGCGCCACTCTCAATATCCGCCGCATTCACCACCCGCCAGTTGCTCAGCCTCTTCACAGCGAACAAGGCCCCTTGCAAGTCGTCATAAGCGACTCCGAGCGTGACACCCAGCCCCGAGTTGGGAATGGGCTTGGAGGAGGAGAGCAGTCGCCACTGGCGAGACAAGGGGGTGGTAGGAGAGCCGGTAGTGGCGCTCTTGCAAGGCGACGGATTTTTCATACCAATACCAGCGCTCTTTGAAGACCTCGGCTTGGGACAAAAAATAAAGCGCGACACCTTTGTTCAAGGCCTCTTCCACGGGGGTGGGCAACTCAAAGCCAAGGGTGGTGGACAAGAGGTAAGCGTCGTCGACTCGCTCCAGAGCCAAATCCGCCACCTGCACAGTGGGCGCGGGGGCGAACTGCGCCAAGACGCCCATGGGGAGAAGCGCCAAGACGAAAGCGGCCATCACCCCAGCCAAGCCCCAATGCCTGCCCTTCAAAATCCGCGCGCCAAACGACCTGCCTCTCTCAAAGCGGTGCATTTTTTTGAAGTACTGCGTAATAAAAGCCATCTTGGTCACACGACCGATTGTCCAAGAGACTCGGCTCCAATGGCGTTGTTGAGGCAATTAAATGTCCGGGCGATGGCCTTAAAGTGGCTTGACTGTTGTGCTGAAGAAACGAATCAATCTGCCCCTGACCCTCTTCGTGAAAGACCGAACAGGTGCAATAGACCAGGATGCCGCCGGGCTTGAGCCTGAGCCAAAGTGCCCTCAAAAGCCGTTTTTGCTGGGCCACGAGTTGAGGAATGTCGGCCTCGCGCCTGAGCCAGCGGATATCAGGGTGGCGGCGAACGATGCCAGAGGCCGAGCAAGGCGCATCGAGCAAGATCGCGTCAAAGAGCTCGGGCTGGGGGAGGATATCTTGGCCCGTCCTTTGGCGGCGAAGCGGGTACCAAGAGGACCCCACAGCCGCGTCGCCCACCCAAAGCTGCACCCAGGTGGGGCAGATGCCAGCTGAGCGAGGCGCCACAGCTGGCGCTCGTGCTTCGGTATGGGCTTCGGTATGGGCTTCGGTATGAGCTTCAGTATGCGGATCAGTATGGGGTTCGGTATGAGGTGTTGCCAAAGAAGCTGAACTGGACTGCCCTGGACCCCAAAGGCCCAAGCGGTTCAAATTGAGCTCAATGCTGTGCGCTCGCTCCTCATCGATCTCAAGAGCATGGAGCTCCACGCGCCGACCCGCAGTCAGCGTGAGCGCATGGGCGGCCAAGCGCTCGAGCAAATGGGCGGTCTTGCCCCCAGGGGCAGCGCACGCGTCCAAGATCGTGAAGGGTTCAGCGTCGGATGTATCGGCTGTTGGGGGTGAGGGTATTGGCGGATTGGGTGCAATGGGTGCAATGGGTGCAATGGCCTCGAGCAGCAGCGGTGCAGCCCACTGGGCGTGCCCGTCTTGCACCGAGCACCAACCGTCGCGAAAACCAGCAAGCGCCTCCACCCGAGACGCTTGAGCGAGCACCAAACCCATCTCGGTGCCGGGAATGGCCGCCGACGCCATGCCCTGCAGCGCCAAACTTTCCGCATACGCTTGGCGGCTCATTTTGGACGCATTCACACGAAGCATCATGGGAGGTGGCGTTTGTGCGCGCTCCAACAAGCCCTGCCAATCCTTGGGGTATTGTTTTTTGAGCTTGGCCACCCACCAGTCTTGGTGGTTGTAGCGCCCGAGTTCTGTGGCCAAGGCCTGCTGCATCAAGGTCACTTTTTCCCGCAAAAAACGCCTGAGCACCGCGTTCAAAAACGCCGCTTGGGGCTTGGTGTTCAATTGTTTTTTGGCCGCCTCCACCGCTTGGTTCACGAGGGTGTGGGGCTCATAGGGACTGACATCGCCCGCGCACACCAAAGCGAGCGCCGTGCACAGCAATTGGTCGACCGCGATGGGGGGCTTTTTGCTCACCAAGAGGCTTCGAATGACACTGGCTCGCCCCCACTGGCGCAAGGCCAAGAAAAGCAGTGACTGCACACCGGGTTTGAGACGGGCATCAAGCCCCTTCAAAATCTCGGTGGACGAGTGCCCGCTTTGCACCTCCCCCAAGGCGCGCGCCGTGGCCCCCAAGAGCTGCCACAGGGGCAGCGAGGTGCCGGTGCTGGCCAAGGCTGGCGCCGAGGATGGGGCTGGCCCCTCCTCCTTAGAGTTCGTGTTGGGGTGAGGCCTCGAGGGGTGCCGCGCAGGACGCTGTGAATCTTGTTGCGCTGAAATGGGTGGTGCTGAAGCGGGCGGCTTGGGTTGCTGCGCGGGTTTGATCGGGCGAGATGGCGTGCTCAAAGTCTGACGCTCGAGTCTTCAAACAAAGGCGACTGCGCGCTGTCTTGGATTTGGGGTTCGAGCTCAAAGCTGAGCACCCCACCGGGCTTGAATTTTAAGACGCGAGCGAGAAAATTGGAGGGGAACTGCTCAATGGCCACGTTGTAGGCCTCCAAAGCTTGGTTGAATTTCACAAGCTCAGGGGCAATCACCACACCGAGCTCATGCCAGCGCTGGCGCAAGGTTTCGGGCACAGACAAGAAAAACACATCCGGGTGCACAAGGACGACCCAGGCTTGAACCATGGCATTGACGGCGGCGCTCACCTCGGCAGAGGACTTGACATCCAAGGGGTGTTCATTCATTTTGGCCAATGCCATCGCGGCATGGTTGGCGCTGTCTTGAAGCTGATTCCAGTGCTCCGTGCCCAGGTCAAAACCGATGGTCGAGCGCCATCCTGCTGGTGCCATGGCCGCAGCAGTCACCGCTTCGTGCACGATGTCGGGGTATTGGAGCACCCAGGACTCGAGCGTCAAAAAGCGCTGCATCACCTGCGCGCGCAGCCTCACCAAGCGGTTGTGCGCCCCCAGGGTCCAGCAAATCAAGACCGCCGCTCCCACCCAGGCCCACCATTGGTTCAAGATCATTGTTTCAATTCCATCCCCCGAGTCTACCTCGCACAAAAGGATGCAGGCGAAAAAATCTCTCGGGCAAAAGCCCTGGCTATGCGCTTAATGCAGCAATGACTGCTTGGGGGTTGTGTTCGATCACCTTGAGTAAAACAAGAGCAGGTCCGTGAGGCAAGCGTTCTCCCCTTTCCCAGTGGCTTAGGGTTGCTGTTGAGAAGCCAAAACGCGCTGCAAATTGCTCTTGCGTCATTCCTGTTTGAGTGCGAACAGCCTTGACGTCTACTGCGTTTGGTCGATGACTCTTAGTCTTGGGCAAACGCCCCTGAGCGTGCTCAATCGCTTCCATTAAACCGGCTTGAATGCTTTCAAAT
>CAIMTJ010000043.1 GCA_903844385.1 uncultured Burkholderiales bacterium | reverse complement strand
GGGGGGTGGGGGGTGGGGTGGGTCGTGTTCATCAGGAATTGAATAAATGTTTCAAGGCCGTCGTGACGTGGCTCCAGTCATTGACGTGGGTTTGCCGCAGCAGTTGCACACTGGGGTACCAAAGACTTTGCGGGACCTCTTGCATCCAGCGCCAATCCGACTCGCAGGGCAACAAAGCCAAGACCGGTTGATCCAGAGCGCCGCCCATGTGAACGGTGACGTTGTCCACGCTCACCACCGCATCCATGGCCTTCATCAAGGCCATCAAGCCATCCACATCAGAAAAATTGTCGACCTCTTGAACTTGGTGAACCCGAATGCCCGTTTGGGCCCAGCAGGTTTGGATGTCTTCGTCCACCTCGCCATATTGGAGACTGACCAGCAGCACACCTGGGGCATGAATCGCCAAAGCGAGCTCGCTCAAATCAAGACTTCGACGCTCACCAGACTCCCGGCTATGGCTTCGCCAAGAGATCCCCACTCGGCAAGTGACGGGTTGATCCTCGGTCACGGCAGAGGGGAGTCCCTCGCGCAAGCGCTGCACCCGAGTCGCATCGGCCAAGAGGTAACCCTGGGGCTGAGCGGCAAACGAGGCGACGTTGTGCCGACACCCTTGCGGCAAACTGCCCATGCTCAAATGTGCATCATAAAGATCTTCATCCACAATTTGTTCTTTGGGCAGGAATTCGATGTCAGGCATGCTTCGCCTCATCACTTCAAGAAGCCGTCTATCGACTTGCACCAAGAGATGCTGCACCCGCTGGCGTGTTTCGGGCAGAAGTGAGGCGAACATGATCTCGTCACCCAGACCTTGTTCGGCCCAAACCAAGAGCCTTTGATGGGCTGAGACGCTGCCCTTGTCTGACCATCGGGGTTTTGAAGTGGACAGGGCCAAGGGCTTGAAGCTGTCGATTTGCCATCTCCACTCGTGCTCAGCCCAGCCCCGCTCAAACAAGCCCAAACGCAAACAATTGAGCCCCAAATTCCAGTGCGCTTTGGCATGCGTGGGGTTGAGGTCAATGGCTTTTTCAAAATTCTCCATCGCTTCGAGCGGGCGACTGAGTCGCTCGAGCACAATGCCTTTGCAAAAGAACAACTCATCGCTTTGAACCCCGTGCAGCAAGGCCTCATCCAACAATTGCAAGGCCTCGTTGTACGATGGGGTTTGACACAACAGCACACTCAAATTGAGATACACCGCAGCATAGCGTGGGTCGAGCCGCAAGGCGCAGCGGTACTGCTCGATGGCCAAGTCGTCCTTGCCCTCGTCTTGCAGCAAAACGCCCCAGTTGTAATGGGCAGCGGGCATGGCTGCATCGAGCTCGATGGCTTTGGCGTAATGGGATTGGGCCTGCGGGTTTTGACCCAGGCCTTGGTGCACCAAGCCCAAATTCAGGCGGTATTGGGCATTCAAGGGGTCCATCTCACACAACTCTTGCAGCAAGGGCAGCGCAAGATCAAATCCTTGCTGCTCCATGTACAACTCGCTCAAAGCACTCAATACTTTTTCATGGTGAGGACTGCGCAAATGAGCCTGGTGAAGTGCCTCTCGCGCCAAGTCCCCATGGGCTCCTCCCCAAGCGCGGTAGGCCCGGGCCAGCTCAGTGACGTGCTCGACATGGTCGGGCTCGAGATAGCCGAGGTTTTTAAAGATTTCGACGGCATTGGCATGCTCACCCAAGGCGAGTAAACATTGGCCCAGCAAGCCCCAAGCGGTCAAATCTTGGCTGTGCTGCTTCAAATACTGGTTGAGCCCATGCTTGGCTGAGCCCCAGTCGCCCAGTTGAAAGCTCACCAAGGACAACAAAAACAAGGCTTGCGCTTGCTCGCCAGACAAAGCCAAGATATCCAAATAAAGGCTGCGCGCAAGAACCAACTCGCCTTGCTGATGCCAACGACCCGCGTCTTGCAGCAAGGCCTGAATTCTGTCCTCAAGGCTCGGGCCTGCCACATGCACAGGCGCGCGCTGGAAAGAAGCCGCAATGGAGGAATTCAACATGGCAAGGGGCAAGAAGGTTCGGGTTAAAAGAGCGAACTTGCCCTTTCAAACACCGGCAAGTATTGGCCAAGGCATGACCGAGATCATGCTGAAAGTACTTTTTAAGCAAAATACATGCCTTTACCGCTCCACCCCTTCCCCGTCTGATGGGGCTGCACCCTCAGGTGGGTGCTGAAGGGTCCTTGAGTTTTTCATCGCCGGGCTTCATGCCTTTGAGCCAATACACCCAGGACAAAATGACCGCCACCGCGGTGAACAAGTCGGGGGGGATTTCATCTCCCACATCAAGCCTGCTGAGCAAAGCCAGCAACTGTGGATCTTGCGTGACGTAGACACCTTGACGGCGCGCCTCCTCAATGATCAATTGCGCCAACTCATCGCTCCCCTTGGCGCTCACCTTGGGGGTTTTGTTCAGCCCATATTCAAGAGCCAGGGCTTCAAGGGGGGATTTCATGGTGTAGGGGTCAGGGTGGGTGTTGGGGTTGAATGGCAGTCGCAGGCCGGCTCAGCCCTCTCAAGCCTTGGCGTCCACCACCCGACCCAAGGCCGTGGGGGAGAGTTGTTCTTGCTCGAGCGGCTTGGGGGCATTGAAGATTTGAAAACTGTTGAGCTGCAGACCGGAGTCTTGCAAATCAAAACCCAAATCCTTGGCTTTGAGCTTGGCCATGTCGGCCACATCACTTCTGAGCGCCCACATGGTCAAATCCACTTGGCTTTCTTGACTGATTTGGGTATGGAGCCAAACCTCCCCCAGCACTCGGCTTTTGGAGTGAATATCGACACTCAAGGGGGGTTGGGCTTGACCTTGCTGGCGGCCTTTTCTTTTGAAATGCAAATCCACCGGATCGGCATCCAAAAAAGGAATGATGACCTTCAAGTTCAAGTCCCCACGGGCCCAGTGCTGCACGGCCTGGAGCTGGGAGGCGTCGAGCTCGTTGACGCCACGCTGAAAGGCTTGTTTCAAATCCCCTTGATCTGAAGCGTCCGAGCTTTGTAGCCCACTGAGCAGCTCTTGGAGCATGGATTTAGGACCCTCCTTGGCGTTTTCACCAACGCTGAGCAAACGCTCATTGCTCTTGGCCTGCGTCATGACCATGTTTTTCAAGGCGCTGCCCGAGACGTAAGACATGGAGAGGGCCATTTTTCGGTACAAGGCCCACCAAGCCCCCAAGTTCATCTGCGCACTCAGTTGGGCCAAAAAGTCGGGCTGCATCAATTGCGCCACCGACTCAAAACCCAAGGGCTGCTGCAGGAGCATCGCTGTTCGGCTACCCAGCATCACCATCGGTGACACCCCCGCCAAAAGCGTGGACGGGTCTGAGGGTGAAGCGGGAGCGCCCACGCCCGCGGGTTTGAGCCCCACCGTTGAAGATGCCGAGGTCCCCGTGGCATTGGCTTGACCAGCGCCAGGCTCAGACGCCTGGGCCGCGCCAGCCTGAGACTTGTTTTGAACCACCGCAGCAATGGAGGGGTTTTTGACATCCCCCAGTGGGGTGGTCGAGCTCGCACTCAGGTTTGAGTTTTGCAAGTGCAATCCATAGCCCAAGGCCGACTGGAACACGCTCACAAATGGCCGATCCCCGGGCTTCAAACCCCAGGTGGTGGGAATATCAAATGAAAAATTCTTCAGCCACAACCGCACCGACCCCCGCTCGAGGGTGACGGTGGCTTGGACAATTTCTTGATCGGTCAGCCCCAAAGACTGGGCCACAGGACTCTCGACCCAAATGGGACGGTTGTCCATTTGGACCAATGGCACTCGGGGTGCTCCAAGAATGTTTTCTGGACCCAATAACAAATCAAGGACTTTCAAAAGGAGGGGCAGCCCGCGCTGGGTGCAGCGCTCAGGCTCATTCAAGCCCAGCCAGCATGAATCGGAGCCAAGTCCTTGAAGTTTAGGGGATCATGGTGCCTGGTGTGACCCGCCCCTGAAGAAACCTCAACGCGGAGTCAATTTCCGCCTAGCGAGGGCCAACTGGCCTTGCTTCAAGGGTATTGAACCCAGCTTTTGCGTCTCTCCAGCCCCTGGGGGTTGAGAACAACGTCCGGATAAGTCTCGTAACCCACAAATTGCTTGTTCGAGCCATTGGCACGGGAGGTCTGCCCCAATTGGTTTCTCAAGAGATCGTCGTTATTGGGCAACTTCAAGAGGACGCCAGTTTTAAGTATTTTTTGACTGCCTTTACTGAAAGCGTCTGGGTTGAGCGCGGCGATTTCGCGCTTTAAGATGTCGCTCTTTAAGGGACTGTCGCCCAACGCTTTTTGAACCACTTTGTCCAACGTGTCCCCACTCTTGACCAGGTAGGTCGCGGGCTGAGCCACATTGGTCGCGGCGCGTGTGGCAGCTGCAGCGGGCGCGGCAGGCGCTTTTTTATTGGGAAACGGCGCGTCAGCGCGCAAAGCGCCGGAGTCACTGTGGAGCTCTTTGTTGGCGTTGCTCGCGCGCACAACAGCACTCGTTGAAGTCACAGGCTTCAAGTCCGACTTGTCTTCACTCGATGCGGCCGGCGGCAACAAGCCCTTGTCCGACAAGGTGATCACTTCCAGTGGGGGCGAGCCAGAGCTCGCGGCGTTGGCCGTCAAGGCAAAACAACCCACCACCAACCCACCCAAGACGAATCCACTCACACACGCTGTGTGCTTGACAGCGTTCAACGCCTGGGAGTGTGGCTTTAAGGACAGGCCTCGTTGTGTAGTACCGCTCATTATCAAGCTCCTTGTGGCGTTAGACAATTTAATCATGAAGTTGTTGAGGAATAGCAACCCAATTGAACACGCCAGTCAAACTCGGGCCTGCGACTTGTTTCAATTGTGCAGAAAACAAACTGACCGACTTAACTTCGGCCATGGCGATGTGTTGCAAAGCGTTGGCTTCAAGCGCGCGTGAGGGGATGAGTTTGGGGTCAACCACCACCAATTTGTCCCCCACTCTCAATCCATTGGCCGAACCAGCGGACAAGTTCAATTGTGAACCCGTCCATTTGGTGACTTCAAATTGAGGTGGAATGCAACTCAATTGATCTTCATACCAAAGTTTCAAAATCGAGGCCAAACCTTCGACTTGCGCCAACATGACACCCGACAAGGCCGCACTGGTGGGTTTTTCGGGCATGGACTCGAACCACAGCATCTCCGCGTGTTCAACGGACAGGCGCGAATCCAAGCGGTTTTCCAACACGCTCACCACTTTGAGACCCGGTGCTTTGGAGATCTCATCCAATGCGGGCTCAAGCCTCAAGTGCAACTGCCAAGTCACTCTTTGCTCACCACGCCCAAGCAAGGCCTGTTCGTAATAATTCTGACCTGGTCCAAACGCACGGTTTCCAACGTTGGCGCCCGCCCCCACACCAGTTGAGTTGGAGACATTGACAGGCAATGTGCTCAACCTGAGCTTAAAAACACCCGACTGCTGGGCGAGGTTTTGCAAACTTTCTTTGAGGGCCAACACCACCAAACGCGCTTGGTACATCGCTTGATTGGGCACCTTGGGTGACAAGTTGATGTCCATCACCGCCAAGTGTTGAATTTGGCTTTTTTTCAGGGCCCCCGAATCTCGGCTTCGGCAATTCAAGGGCAAGAGTCTTTCGGGTTTGGCCGTCGACAATTGGGCGAAAGGCTGGGACTGCGTGTCAACACCATAGGCCAAAATTCGCACACCACGAACCACCATGCCGTTGCTGAAACTTGAGCCTTCGCGCAAGGCGCCGGACTCATCGACCCAAGCGCTGCTGCGCACCTCGGTGGGCCCCTCTAGGGACAAATCAATCAAGGCTTTGCGCAGCGCATCGAGCTTTTGGTTGTCACTGAGCTCTAGCGCCTGAGCGGTAAAGCTCAACATTGAGGCCAAGGACAAGGTCAAGAGGGTGACCCATCGCTTGGCCACCCGCCATTGACAAGGCCATGCAAGCGAGACGCAACTCTTCAAGCCGCGCTGGAGGGCGCGCTGAGTCAGTCGTGAGCTGTCGATGCCAGTCGTGTGCATGGTTTAATTCTCAACCTCTTGGGCCTCAGAGCAACATGTTTTCAAATTTCAACGGCCACGCATGGCCAATTGAGTCAAGTACAAACGACGCAAGTCTTGCACCACGGCTTTGTCCAAGGACAATGTGGTCTCATACGTGTCGTCGCTCACAGGGGTGATGCTCACCAATTGTGCGCCATAGATCACACCTTCCACTTTGGAGCGAAACGTGTCATTGACCACCGTCATGTCCGCCACCGTGGTGCTGGCATCCAATTGCTGACCATACACTTGTTCGGTCAAGGCACGGTAAGCATCCAGTTTTGAAGCGCGAATGGCCAACAACCTTTGCTGGGCTGGGTTTTTGTGATTTTGCACGCTGATCACCGCATAGCCTGTGGCCACCAAGGTTTCGCGTTTCTCCACCATGGGAGAGATCATTGACGCTGCAGGCGAGGCCGCTTCAGCGCTTTTTTCGAGTGGCACGGATTTGCCAAAAAACTGAGGCATGCTCGAGCATGCGCTCAAGAGGGCCACTGAGGCCGCCAATGTAACGATAGAGATGCTTTTCATAATAAGTTCCTTCAAATATCTAAACCAACTGAAATAACGTGAACCCAAACTCCTCGGCTGCGTGTTCTCAGTGAACTTCATGCCATGTCCCCATAGATCGACCGTAACAAAGTAATCTTGAGCGTTCGCGCCTCACAAGAGCGCAAAATTTTCCAAGCTCATGCACGCTGCCCACCCCCCGAGCGTTGTCGCACGCCCAAGGGCCCAGCTCGGCATCACCATCACGGGCCATGCCTTGCCACTCAAACCCGATGAAAACGGCAAAACCTCACCGCCAGCGCCTTAATTGCAAGCTTTTGTGGTTTTTACTTTTGAGTAAGCAAAATTTCTGCCATACTATAGAAAAAGTTCACCAAGCGTTCACCTCCCCTTGACTGGACGTCATGAAATCCAAGGCCTTATGATTTTTTTTAGACTCTTTGTGCGCCCTCTGACCATTGAGCGTCTTCCTTGTCGAGCAATCCTCTCTCAGCACCCAGGGTTATGAAGCCGAGCACCCAGTTCATTGGCCAAAGCGACTCTGCACAATCCCTCAGAGACTTGCTTGGCACCATTGCCAACTCCAACTCCACGGTGTTGATCACGGGTGAGAGTGGCACTGGCAAAGAGCTCTTGGCCCGATCGCTGCACGAACAATCCATGCGCGCGGGCTCGAATTTTGTGCCCATCAACTGCGCAGCCATCCCCAAAGAACTTTTGGAGAGCGAGCTCTTTGGCCACCGCAAAGGCTCCTTTACTGGCGCTGTCTCTGACAGACTGGGGCGTTTTGAACTCGCCCATGGTGGCACCTTGTTTCTGGATGAAATCGGCGACATGCCCATGGACATGCAAGTCAAGCTCTTGCGGGTCTTGCAAGAACGCACCATCGACCCGATTGGCTCGACTCGGCAAATTCCGATTGATGTGCGCGTGATCGCTGCCACCCACCGCGACTTGGAGCACGAGATCTCGACGGGCAAATTCCGTGAAGATTTGTACTACCGCCTCAATGTGCTGCCGGTCAACACGCCGCCTCTTCGCGAGCGGGTGGAAGACATTGAGCCACTTTTGATCCATTTTGCCCAAAAATTCGCCCATGTCCAACACGGACCCATTCGGTTCTCTGTGGAATTCATGAGCTCCATGCGTGAGTATCCCTGGCCGGGCAATGTGCGCGAACTCTCGAATTTGGTGGACCGCTTCAGTACTCTTTATGCCGGTCAACGCCTGGACTTGCGCGCCATCCCGCCTTCACTCTTGCCCAAGGGCATGGTCTTGCTGCAAGCCAATTTAAAGCCGCTCACCCCAAACCCCGTGGTCCCTCAAACCATGACACCCCCCAAAGAGGTGCTCGAGGAGATGGAACAAGGTGAGTTGGAATTGGAGACCGATGTCGAAGACATCATCATGCTCGCCCAAGGCATGCCTGAACTTCCACCAGAAGGCCTGTCGCTCAAAGACCGCTTGGCCGAAATCGAGAAAAGCATCATCGAACAAGCCTTGGCAAGGGCCCAGGGCAATGTCTCCAAAACCGCCAAATTGCTCAACCTGCAACGCACGACCTTGATTGAAAAAATCAACAAATACGACTTGCGATCGGTCTAGCTGAGAGGGGCTCATCGAGTTGCCAAGGCGGCAAACCTGGGGCTCGAGCGCAGTTGGCCTAATCTTGATTCAAAACGGTGATGCTCATGCGCCGATTGCGCGGGTCGCGTTTGTCGCTCGTATTGAAAGGATCGGTGTCGGCCACCCCCTCAATGCGGGTGAAGCGACTCTCAGGAATACCTTGTTTTTCCAGAATTTGACGCGTCGCATCCGCGCGCTGTGCAGAAAGCGCCCAGTTGTTGGAGACATTGGGATTTTGGAAGGGCACGCTGTCCGTATGTCCGCGAATGGCAATCTTATTGGGCAAGGTGGCCAGTGAAGCGGCCACTTCGGCAATCAAGGCCTCGGCCTTGCCTTGCATGTTGGTGGTGCCACTGGGGAACATGGCAAAGTCAGCCTTGTCGATGATTTCAATGCGCAGCCCTTGCTTGTCCCGTGTGATTTGCAGTTGATCCTTGATATTGGAGAGCTTTTTATTCTCAGAGATCTTCTCTTTGAGCTCAGACTCGAGTTTTCTGAAATTCTTCGCATCTTGCTCTTCGGCAATGGCTTTCTTTTCTTCGTCACTCAACTGGCTGGGGTCGGCCTCTTTTTTGGCATCCACGTCTTTGCTGGGCTTGGAGGGGTCTTTGTCGTTTTCCGGCGCTGGTTCGGTATCTGGGTTGGGCCCGCCCTCCGATCTGGGGGTCAAACGCTCCAAGAGGCCAGTTTGTTTGGCGGAGAAAGGAAATCCATCGGGGTCAATGATGGAGCGTCCACCCAGCACACCATTGGAGCCGGCCAAGGAGCCAAAGGGCACCATGCTGTGAGAGCTCGGTTTGAAGTAGTCGGCAATACTCTTGCGAGCATCTGAATTGGAAGCACCCAAGAGCCACATCAACAAAAAGAAGGCCATCATGGCCGTCATCATGTCGGCCAAGGCAATTTTCCAAGCACCACCGTGTGCACCGCCGTGACCATCGTCCATCACTTTTTTGATGATGATGGGGGCCAGGCCCTCCGCTGCGGGTGCGGCGGCTTCTGGAGCAGCTTCGGTGGTCACAGCCGTTTGTGCGGCTGCATCGAGGTCATCGGCCATGGTTTACTTGCCTCTTAAGCCGTCAAACACTTCGCCAAAGGTGGGCTGGTTGTGGTGACTGATACATACCCGAGCCGCTTCAATGACCAGCGGGACAGGGTGGCCGTGCATGGTACCGATGAGCATTTGCTTGACCACCTTGTACATCTCACCTTCTTCGTCCACGATTTGACCCAAACGTTGGCTAAAGGGCTCGGCCACGGTATAGGCGAGCAACACCCCCATGAAAGTTCCCACCAAAGCGCCACCGATCATGGCACCCAACACGGGTGGGGGTTGGTCAATGGCCGCCATGGTTTTCACCACACCGAGCACGCAAGACACAATACCCAACGCAGGCAATGCACCGCCCAAAGCCGCCAAGGCCTGTGAGGGTTTCATCTCGTTGTGGTGGTGCAGTTTGATGGACGCGTCCATGATGTCTTCTACGGCATAGGGACTCAAGGTGCCAGAGGAGACCACCAGCAGACGAACCGTGTTACAAATGAGATCCAAAACACCATGGTCTTTGAGCAAATTGGGGTGTTCGGCAAAGATGGCACTCGACTCGGGGGCCTCAATGTGGGCTTCTAGCGCCACAGCACCCTCGGCTTTGAGGGTTTTCATGATCTTGGCGACCACAAAAATCGTTCCCAAGAAATCTTCTTTTTTATACTTCGGTCCAGCAATCACTTTGCCAAAACCGGCAAATGCACCTTTGAAGACGTCCATGCTGTTGGCCACAATCATGGAGCCCACAGCGGAGCCAAAAATGGTCGCAAACTCAGCAGGAGCAGCCTCGATAATGGGCTCCATGCTGCCCCCTTCGGCCACATAAACACCGAAGATGCAAATCATTGCAAAGATAAAACCAACAGCAGCCATTGTTAACTCCAATAAATGATGTGAGACCCATCGCCCCAACCTGATTAGAACACCACCTCAGTTGGGGGTGCTCTAGACTTACTCCATTTTATTGGACATGGGGCTGTTTGCCTCAACTCAATTCATTTGATGACGTGCATGTGCTGGGGCAGGAACCAGTGACGGCACATGTTCCCAAGCTTCGCGAATCTCACTCATCAAACCATGAATTTCGTCCAATACTTTCAAATCGTTGTGAATATTCACATGAATCAAACGGCGGGTCACATAGCCATACAACTCATTCAAGTTGCTGGCCAAATCGCCACCTTTCTCAAAATCCAATGCACCTTGCAAACCGAGCACAATGCGGCTGGCGCGCGCAATGCTTTTGGCTTTGTCAGCGACGGCTCCGCGTTGAATGTGACCACGTGTGGTTGACAAACTCTCAATGAGTCCATCAAACAACATCTGAATCAACTCCACACTGTTGGCCGATGCCACACCAGTGACAACTTGGACTTCGCCGTAACTATCGATGGCACGTTGCTTTGATCGCATGATTTGAATCCCTGAGTGAATTGACTGACACTCACGGAATCGTCCTAAG
>CAIMTJ010000042.1 GCA_903844385.1 uncultured Burkholderiales bacterium | reverse complement strand
GGCCAAAAATCTTCGCCTTCATCATAGAAGCGTTGGGCAAATTTATTGACCACAACGCCCAAAGAGACGCAATCAATTCGCGTGCAAATGCCGCCGTCGTAAAGCGGTGCGCGCGCATCAATGGCCACCATGTGTGCTTGGGTGGCGTCCCCAAACATGTCGGCCCCCAAATCTTTCAAAACATCGATCAAGACGCCATGGTTATAGCGTGTGCCACGCACCAAAAAGTTCTCGGCAGTCCATTCGCCCCATTCGTTTTGTCCCCAGGCTGCTTTGAGTTTGTCCAGATTGGACTCAAAACCACCACAAGCCAAGACACAACTTTTGGCCTGAATCCACTCCTGTCGGGTACTGCCATCGGGCAACTGATGGACAGCTTTAGCAGCCTTGAAGTTTCCCTCTTTGATCTCGAGGTCCACCACGGTGCAGTCGTAATCAATGGCGATGCCCAGATTTTGTGCGCTCCTAAAGTAGGCGTTGATCAAAGCTTTGCCCCCGCCCATGAAAAAAGCATTGGTGCGCGCCGTGTGCAAGGCGCCTGAGAGTGAGGGCTGAAACCGCACGCCATGTTTGAACATCCAAGGCCGACAAGTGGCCGAATGGCGGATGGCAATGCGAGCCATCTCTTCATTGGTGAGGCCGCCAGTGACTTTGAGTAAATCTTGCCAGAATTCTTCCTCGGGGTACGATTCGATCAGCACATCTTGTGGCTCGTCGTGCATGCAGCGCAAGTTGCGTGTGTGGGTGGAGTTGCCGCCGCGCCAAAGTTGTGGGGCCGACTCCAAGATTCGAACGCTGCAACCAGCCTCCCTTGCCATGAGGGCGGCGCAAAGTGCTGCATTGCCGCCGCCGACGACCAAAACGTCCAAACTTGGCTGTGATGAGGTCAAGGCCTGCTCCTGGGGTTTTTAAAAGGGAAAAAGAGAGGGGAAATCACCGCTGGTTCGATGCAATCGTTTAAAGCAGTTGGGGCATTTGGAGGGCTTTTTGTTTCCACAATTCCCAAGGCCGTTTGAGGTGTTCGTCGTTCATCTTGGCGGTGGCTTGCGCTTCGCCGTCGCTGAGGAACTCAATGCTGCCAATTTTCATGGATTCGAGTTGCAACTTCGCATTGAGCTCGGTGTAAATGGCGCGGTACACCACCTGGGCAATGCTCACACCCACAGCCACACTACCATGGCCACGCATCAAGGCCACTGTGTTCGCGCCCAACGACTGCGCCAAGGAGTGACCCAAGGCTTTGCTGGTGATGAGCAAATCGGAGGTCTCACCAATGGTTTGGCGTATTTCATAGATGGGTGTTTGGGAGCCCAAAAACCCACTCATGTGGCAGATGGGTCGCAGCCGCTGAGAGGTCACTCCAAACGGAATCACCGATGGCGAGTGTGAATGCACCACGGCATTCACATCCGGTCTTGCGCGGTAAATTTCACTGTGAATGAAGCGCTCAACATAGGACGTTCTTTGTTGTGAATCATGCACGACGCCATCGAGGTCGCACTGCAAAATATCTTTTGGCGTGACCAAAGCGGGAGCCATGCTTCTTGCAATCCAAAACCTTGTGGGATCGTGCGGGTCTCTGGCGCTGATGTGACCAAAACCATCAACGACACCTTCAAGGTAGAGGATCCGATTGGCGATGCTAAGGTCTTCAATCAATTGATGGTTTTCAGGGCTCATGCTCTTGCTCTAGGCTGTGGTAAAGCCAAATCATAACGTCTAAAGGTCGCGAGATCTTCTCAACAAGTCCGATTATGGATGCTTTAGTACACAATTGATGGTCGACCTCTCTTGCCTAATTAAATTCGAGTCTTTAAAATGAATTGGGTCAAATTAACTTAATACTTTTAAATTAAATTAAGGGTTCGGGGTCGTCCTTGGCTTTAGCTTGCCTGTTCTGTGTCGATCTAACCAAAGACGCAACAGCCATGGTCAGGAGTTCGTGTTGCTGAGTTGGTTTGAATTTTGCTTATACATTGTCAATGCGGCACTTTGTGTTCATGGTGCATGTCAACAAATAAAGGGTTGATGGGTTTGAGTCAACATGTTTAAAAACAAAAGAATTCTGGGCCTGGTTGCGGCAAGCGTGTTGATGGTGTTGAGCTTGGGGCTTTACATCTATAGCCTTGGTGCGATCTCCTCGCAGCATGAGCCAGCGCAAGATGAGCAGTTGTTGGCGCAAACGCCAGTCGAGCCAGAGAACCCCTCTGGTAAAGACGCGAGCAAGGCGTCGGAGAAGGATTCATTGCAAGAGGCTCATGCGGAGCGGGCTCAAGCTCCAGCAACGAGAGAGTCTTCCTCGCCAATGGCGATGACTGAAAAAGCACACGGCTCGCACGACAAATTGGCTGAGAGTGACTCCCCTGGCAAATCCCTGGGCAACAAGGGTGTGGAGAGCCCCGAGAGTGAGAAAGCCGCAAAGCACGAAGCTGTTGGAGACAAAGAGCATGCTAACAAACATCAAGAAGAGGTGGCTGAGGTTGATAAAAAGAGTGAAGAGTTTGGCACCAAATATCGCCCGCGTATCATTGGTCGATGCAAGGTGCTTTACACCCAATTCAATTTGCAAAAGCTCGAACCCAGTCAATTTCATGCTTTTGCCTACAGTTTTGATGGTAAAAGTGGATATTGCGCTGATTCGGGCGGACAAGCTTCTTTAAAGTTGGCCCAGGAAGTAGCGCTCAAAGATTGTGAAAAGAATAAACAGAATGTGGATGGCTATGCCCCGTGTTTTATTTATTCCAATAACTAGTCAAAGGTCTGAACATGAACTGCGATAAATGTGGAAAATCCAATTCTGCCCAAGCCAAGTTTTGTGGTAAATGTGGCTTCACGCTCAAGTCCTTGGTCGCTGAAGAGCCGTTGGCGACTCAACAAGAGTCCGCTGCGATGAGCGTTGAGCCGACTCCTGCGGCGGTGCAGGAGAAACACCTCAACCCAGCGCCTGCTCGCCAAGAGGAGACAGTGGGTGCAGCGATGGTTGATAAAGCCTATGCGCACAACTCAGATTCAAGCACGATCGCAGGCTCAAAAATTGTTGCACGCTCTCCTTCAGCTTTCAGTGGCGATGGGGATGACTCAGACACTGGCGTTGCATCAACCGTGGGCGGCACACCCAATCGGCCTCTACCACCCGAGGTACCGACTGCCCCCACAAACGTGGTGCCCGTCACGAGTAGAGAAGAGCAATCGGCGCTGACCGTTGGTCCATCTGTGCCTGCAGATGAGCTCAAGTCCTTGATCAACACGCAATTCAACAACAATTACTCCAATCAAGCAGCGATTAAAAAGTATTTGGATGCGCATACTGAACAGTTGAAGTCCATCACTTTTCAGCTCGAGAGCATCAAAAACTTTCAAGCCACCATCAACTACGAGTTGATCATCAACGAGATCAACGACAAATACAACGCCATCACCCAAAGCATCAACGAGAAGTTTTTCGCACCCAACTTCAAGCCTTCAGAGGAGATGGATTCTTTGTTGAGTGATGTGGATGACAAAACCCATTTCTTGTTTGAAAAAATCAATTCACTGTTGCTGTCTCACAATCAGCAACTGATGAATAACTTTACATCGGTGATCCACAATATTGATCACCAAAACGCTTCAGTTTATGAATTGGTTCAAGATCAATTCAGCCACAAAAACGAAGAGTTGGCGCAAACACTCAAATCTGTGCTCACGCAATTTGAATCCACCGATGGGATTCAAAACACCAATTTTGAGTCTCGCTTGTTGGACCATATCACGGAGGTCAAACAACAAAATCTTGACGCCAACCGTCTTACACAAGAACGCATTCAAGCTTTGGAAGAGTCGCTCCAAGGGGCGGGTCAATTCTCTTCGTCCGACACCTCCAATCGCGCAGTTGATCTGATTGCCAAACACATCAAGTCCCAGGCTCTGACTGGGGTGGAAAAGATCTCCACCCTCATGTCCAACAACAACAAAACCATGGCCAATGTGGTGGCCGCTGAGGTGGGGCAACTGCTGGAGCAAAAGCTGCAAGCTTTGAAGTCCGATTTGCAGGGCAATTTATTGGACTTTGAGACCCAGGTGAAATTGGATCAAGAGAAAATAGCTAGCTTGTTGAACCAGTCTGGCAAGATTGACCAACTCCTCAAACTCAAAGTGTCCTCAACCTCCAGAACTTCGTCTGCGGCAAGCGCGCCGATGAGCGGCCAAGATGTGGACAAAAATACCCTCATCTCATTTGCGACAGGTCTGCTTTGCGGTTTCACCTTCTTGCTCGGCGGCATGGCGATTTACAACCTCGCATTCAAGGATGACTTTGCAGTCCACAGCGCCCATGCGGCCTCTGAGAGCAAACCCATCAAACACGCGCCCGCTCAAAAGTCCGCAGAGAAAAATCCAGAAAAAACGCTAGAGAAAGCCAATGAAAAGGCTGCCGAGTAATGAGACAGCGATGAGTGAAAAACCTTGTTTGTCATGTGGCGTTTTGAACCCCAGCGATCACCTTTTTTGCGAGGGGTGTGGATTTAATCTGTCCGACTCCGATATTGCGCCGGTTTATATCAATACTTTAAAGCACGATAGCCATCTCATCTCGATAGACTTGTTTTACCGTCGGATTTTTTACTTTGTTTTGGCGACCTTGCTGGGCGTGGGGGCTGAATGGTTCTGGAGTGATCATCAGATCACAGCGGGCGTGGTGGTGGTGGCTTGGTTTGTGGCTTGGTATATTCCACACTCTTTTCAGCGCGCCATCAGCCAGCCCATCCCCACGGAAATTCTTTCTAAAAACATCATTGCTTATGGCCCTGCTAGCAAGCCGGGTTTGTTTGCCATCTCTTTTGGCATGTTGTATTTTTTAGATGACGGATTTTTCTTCAAATCCTATTCCTTTTGGGGTCATGCTTATTTTTTATTCATCGAAAATTCCAATATCGACTCGGTAACGGGACTCGAGCAACTGCCCCTTGGTCAATCCTCATCCAAGATTTGTATCACTCTCAAAGGTGGGGTTGAGCACCGACTGAGTGTTTACAAACGCACGCAGTGGCTCATGCTGATGTATAGCCATGGCATTGATGTGCTGATTGAAGGCCTTCGCTTTACAAAAACTTGAGTTTTTCCATGTACTTATTAGTGCGAATTTGATTAACTTTTCTTGCCTAAGGCTTGGAAAACGTGGATTGAGATTGAATATTAAAACTTAAGAATTAATTTTTAACTCTCCTTTCCCTGTTTTAAAAATAAATCATAAATAATGTCCATCGCTGTAAACCACTCCAATGCTTGGGGCGTTAAAGAGTGACAATAAGAGGCATTCACATGAAAAAGTCATCCTTTTTAGCTCAATCCACCCGCACGGTCATGGAGAGGGGTTGTCATTACGTGAGCTCTGAGCGCACCAACATCAAAGAGACCTTTGATCGCATCCGAGCTGAGATGGCGCAAGAGGCGGAACAAAAAACTCGGCCTGTGGCCAGAATTTACTCCGGATTCAGGGCCATCAAGGCTTGAATCGGCGTTGAAGAGGGGACTGACGTCTTCCCCCTCCCTGGGTTAGCGCTTTTTATTCTTAGAGCGCTTGTTTTTAAAGCCTGGGATTCATGGTTGAGCGCTTTGACTCTCGCCGCAAATCAATATTGCAATAGAATGTTCTGCAGTTCAACCTGAGGCTTTGGTCTGAGGGTTGGCGCGGTCCATTTGGTCAAGCAAAACACAGGATGCCAGAGATCAATACTCAGAGACTCGAGAATTTTGTAGCCCGTTTTACACGCCTCATTGAATCTCAACCCAAGGAAGCCGCCTTGCTCACGCAAGGGCGAGAACTTCTCCATGACTTGGTCAAGCAAGATGATTGGCTTATGGGTGGTTTGCGAGAGCCCCATGCTTCGCACTACCAACAGTACTTGCTGTACCTTGACCCCAAGGAGCGATTCAGTGTGGTGAGTTTTGTTTGGGGGCCTGGGCAGTTCACCCCTATTCATGATCACACGGTTTGGGGCCTCATCGGTATGTTGATGGGCTCGGAAAAATGTCAGCCTTATTCCCGCATGTCCGACGGTCGGTGGGTTCCGGCAGGACTGCAGTTGCACCTCTTGCCGGGGGATGTGGAGGCGGTCTCTCCACGATTGGGTGACGTGCACAAAGTGTGGAATGCTTTTTCGGATCAAAGCTCCATCAGCATTCACGTCTACGGTGGCAATATTGGACGAATCTCCAGGCATGTCTATCAGCTCGATGGTCAAACGAAAGAATTTATTTCTGGCTACAGTCCTGTCCCAAGTGTGGTGGCCAGTCAAGCGAATTTGGTGAGGACAACTCCAGACCGTGCTGCTGACACCGCGCTGCAATCGAATCAAACGAGCGTTGAGACTACACCGGTGACGACATCGGGCAATGGGTCGCAATCTTCTGTGTCAAACCGTGACAAGTCACACGACTTGGCTTCGACCCTGGAGTCCGCCCAAACGGCAGCGCCTGCGCCCAGTGCGGTCAAGTCTTGGATGTCCAAGAAGGCCATCGATCAGTTCAATCCATCGATCCCCAAAGCACTTGCAACGGGCAAAGGCCAGCCTGAACAAGCCAAGGTTTCGGCGCCCATGTCTGCACCCAGTCCCGTGCCCATTTTTTCGCCCAATCCCAAGGCGATGGCTCTGGGCGATGAGGTGCAGCTCGCCAGTGCAGAACCTGCTGTGCAAACCCCGCTCTCATGGGGTGCTTCAAAGCCGTCAACTTCATTGCCGCATGAATTGGCCATCCAACCCAATGCCAAGCCTCAGGCACTGCCCGCTTCCATTGAGCCTACGCTCACCATGGGTGCGACAAGTTCACGGCGCATGCCTGAGCCAACGCAGACACGTGCTGTGGATGCGCCAAAAGCCGCTCTTGCATCTCGCCCTTTTGCTGAGCAGCACACTGGCGTCGCATCATCTGCTGGTGATGTCCCGAGCGTATCTGTGCAGTGGGTGAGAGAGAGTTTGCTGGCTCGCCAGGAAGTGGCGCTTATCGATTTGAGAGAAGAGGACACCTTTGCCAGAGGACATCCATTGTTTGCGGCCCAAATGCCGCTCTCGCGTGTTGAAATGGACGCCTACCGTCGGTTGCCATGCTTAACGTCACCCATTGTGTTGTACCACGATGAAATTGAGATCACTCTTCTTGCGAGAGAGATTTTGCTGAAAATGGGCTACAGAGCCGTCTTTCTTTTGCAAGACGGCTTGAGAGCGTGGCAACAAGCCGCCCAAGAGATGTTCATTGACGTGAATGTGCCGAGCAAAGCTTTTGGTGAGTTGGTGGCGGCGCAGAAACACACCCCACACGTGAGTGCCACCCAGTTGAAATTTTGGTTGGATCAAAATGCCGACTTGGTGGTTCTCGACGCCAGGCGTTTTGACGAATACCAAACCATGTCCATCCCCAAAGCGACCAGTGTGCCGGGTGCTGAATTGGTCCTTCGCGCTCGAACACTGGCCCCTCGCGTGACCACGCGCATCGTGGTCAATTGTGCAGGACGCACCCGCAGCATTATTGGTGCACAGTCCTTGCTCAACGCTGGTATTCCCAACCCAGTGTGTGCGCTCGAAAATGGCACGATTGGCTGGGTCTTGGCAGGCCAATCCTTGGAGTCCGGTCGCGATCAAACCTATGGAGCGGTCAACGAGGTTGATTTGAGCAAAGCGAAAATGAGTGCCTTGGCTTTGGCCATTCGCTGTGGTGTCAAACGCATTGACATGCAAGAGTTTCAAGCGATGAGCACAGAAACCACTCGTGCCACTTACTTGTTTGATGTGCGCAGCGCTCAAGAGTTTCTCGAAGGCCACCTCCCCAAAGCGATTCACGCCGCGGGTGGTCAATTGGTGCAGGAGACCGATCATTTTGTACCGGTGAGGGGCGCGCGCGTGGTGCTCTATGACACTGAAGGTGTGAGGGCGATGATGAGTGCGTCTTGGTTGGCGCAAATGGCTTGGGAGGTTTATGTCATCAAGGACGTCCGCCCAGGAGATCTCACGCGCAAGGATACGCGATATTTGGATCCCCCAGAATGGAGTGGTGCCTGTCCTGAAGTCACGCCAGAGCTCCTCAAAGAGTGGTTGGCGCAGAGAAATAATTTGAGCTTGGTGGTGGATCTCTCTTCAAGCGCACACTACGTCAAGCAGCACATTCCTGGCGCTTGGTGGTTGCTTCGCTCCAAGATGAAGGAGGACTTTGGTCGCGTTCACAAAGCCAATCGATATATTCTCACCAGCGAAGATGGCTTGAGCGCGCGCTTTGCTTGGGCTGAGCTCAGGTCCTGCGTCAAACCCAATGTGGAGATTTTTGTCCTGTCGGGGGGTACCAAGGCTTGGAGCGAGAAGGGATTTTCTGTGCAGCAAGGAGAGTCATATCTTGCCAGTGCGCGAATCGATCGCTATCAACGACCCTATGAGGGGGTGCAAAACTCAGCTCAAGCCATGCAAGCTTACCTAGACTGGGAATACGGCTTGGTTGAGCAATTGCGAAAAGATGCAACCCATCACTTTCGGGTGGTTTAAGGGCAAACGCTGTTTCCAGGAACTACTAGACCTGAGCCCAATTGAACACGGAGTTGGGTCCGCGTGGAAAGCTGTTGTGAGTCAAGGGTTTGAGTTTGAATCGGTTGGATTGGGTCTGGGGTTGGAGGTCTGCGTTGTCAGCACTGGTTTGGCTCATGTCAACGGCAGCTTGAAGCGAGACATCATTCAAGAGCAACTCGGATGAGTGTTGAAACTGCATAAAGATCGACTCAGGACACAGCTTTTCGGGATGAAGGGTGCTGCTTGGAGTGGTTTTGTCTCCCAATCGTGCTTCAAGTTCAAACGGTTGGGCAATTGACCACAAGGAGATGCTTTGTAGGGTTCCTCGCGTGACATAACCACCGCCAGGACCCTTGAAGGATTCGATCAATTGGCAAGATTTCAAAGTGGCAAAAATCTGCTCCAAACAAGAGATGGACACGTTCATGGCCTGGCTGATTTTTTGAAGGCTGACTGGCCCCGAGCTTTGCAATAGCCCCAACCAAACCAAAGCATTGATGGCGTTGACTGATTTTTTAGATAACATGATGAAATATAGATTAGATTATTTAATATATGTATATTATTACCTAAACAAAACATTTAAAATATTGAATAATCGTGTTTTTTTCATAAATCATCAAAAATACCTAAACAATATCTATGCAATCGAGGGTTTTAAAGATTCTGTTTGAAATGAGTGAAGAATGACGCAAAATTTGTTGGAAACCACACCTGGGAAGTACAGAATAGGTGCCGTCGCCAAGATGACCGGCGTTTCTGTGGCCACTTTGAGAGTCTGGCAGACACGCCATCGCGTGGTTGAGCCGTCCATGAGTGAAGGTGGACAACGCTTGTACACCGATCAGGAGGTAAAAAAATTGGCCTTGATCAAGGGGCTTAACCTGGCGGGTCACTCGATGGGTTCGATCGCGGGCTTGAGCGTGGATCAGCTCCAAGCCTTGGTGTTCAAACACCATCAACTGAGCTCATCGCCTGCCCAGCGCATCACCAATGAACTGAGTACACAAACGTCGGATCAAATAGAGTGGCCTGGCGCGATTGAGAAGAAGTTGTATGTGGCTGGAGTTGGTTTATTTGCACGCATCAACACGCTTCGACACTCGTTTGCTTTGGCGCAAATTAACTTGGAGTTGCAACAAGAACACGACTTGGCGCAGTTGCTCAAAAAACTAGGCAACAACACTTCATTGGCGAACGCTCAGGCGAGCTGCTACCTCATCAAAATCAACTCAACTGATGCCAACAGCTTGAGGGATCTCAAAGCGCTGAGAGAGTTTTTGCCCAAGGCGAGCATTGCCGTTCTTTATCACTATGCGCTCGCTCATGAGCTTCAAGGTATGCGTGCCTTAGGAATGGAGGTCAAGCGAGAGACCTTGTCCGGTGAAGAAATGCTCGATTGGCTCAAGAATTTGTTGCTCAAAGAGCCTCAAGCCATAACACAGGGCACCAAAAACATGTCCTCGCCACAGAGAATTTTTTCCAATGAGGCTCTCGCATATCTATCTCAAATTGACAATAATGTGTTGTGCGAGTGTCCTCAACATTTGGCTCAAATCCTTGAGCAATTGACGAGTTTTGAGCTCTATAGTTTGCACTGCTTGAGTCTAAGTCCCAAGGATGAAGCACTTCACGCGTGCTTGCACCGAGTGGCCTACACATGTCGAGCCATGTTTGAGCAGTCTTTGCTTCAAATCGTGCAGCACGAGGGCCTGAATATGAAGGTTTTCGATCAAACCCAAAGCCAATGAATCCCGATGTCTTTGAAAGCTTTAAAAGCTCAAAAGAGCGTTTAATTGATGAGCCAATTGGTGATGGGTTCCCACTGCTGCAGATCGCGCTCAACGCGTTGGGGACTCATGTCAAAAAGTGAATAACCATGAGCCGCCATCTGAATGTAATACTGCGTGTCTCGGATGAACCCCACGACGGGAATATCCAAGGCGTCCATGAACTCTTTGAGCTTGGACGCTGCAATGGTCCGTTCATCGACCCGCATGCCAATAATGCCCAGGGAGATGTGCTTCATTTGTTTGTAGCTCGTGAGTTGATTCAAGAACTCGCGTGAGGCAAAGATATCAAAAATACTGGGTTGAATCGGAATCAAGATCTTGTCGCTCAACTCCAAGACGCTTTTGAGTCGCCATCCATGCAGACCTGCTGGGGTGTCCATGACCGCGTGGCTCACGCCTTTGGGAGATGTCGAGATTTGGTCAAAATTGATCGGCCAGCTCTCAATTTTCGACAAATTGGTGGGCCTCAATCCCAACCACAATTGGGACGATTGCTGTCGGTCAATGTCACCCAAGGCGACCCGTTGACCTTGAGAGGCAAAGTAGCCTGCAATATTGGTCGCCAGCGTAGATTTTCCTACACCGCCTTTGATATTTGCCACTGCAATGACAGTCATGATCTTTAGCCAAGAAGTGAGGTGTTGGACAAGGGATGAACTCTCAAAACGCACGATCCTTCAAACACTCAACTGCCAACCGCGAAGGGTTCGGCGCTTTTGATGCACCGATTTGGTGTTATTGTAGTCAAGCAGAAGAAACGAGCCGTTGACGCTTTAAAAAATCCTAAAAAATCATTGTAGCTTTTTTAACTAAAACCTGTGATGGTGTTCATTGACTTGGATTCAAGTTGAGAGCAATCTTCAACTGTTCTCGCCAATAAAAAAACCAACGAGCCCGAGGTTGTCGTGGATTTTGTAATACTTATACTGCTTTAGTGCTACTTTTATGGTGAAGGGGCTGCTATGTAAAGTCGAGACCGCGTTGAGTCTGGCGCACCATGGGTTGGAGGGATGGGTTTGTCTCTAGAGATTGGATGTCGTGTCATCGTTCTTTACTTCCCAGCATTAAAAATCAATTCTCCCCAATGACAAAAAGCCGATAATCCATGAATGCCCCAATCAGGAGAAAACACATGAAACTTCAACCACTGAAAACATTGACCGTGCTGGTTTTGGCTGGGTTGGTCACGGGTGCTTGGGCTCTTGAGCAAGCCAAGGTCATATCGAGCACACCCGTGGTGCAACAAATCAATGTACCCCAACGGGTATGCACCAATGTTCCCGTTTCAGTCCAGGAGCCCAAGACTGGGGCGGGTGCGGTGATCGGCGCCATTGCTGGTGGGGTCATCGCAAACGCGATCGGCAAGGGTGCTGGCAATGCGGCGGCCACAGCTTTGGGTGTCATGGGCGGTGCAGTCGTTGGAGACCGCATTGAAAGCAACTCGACGACAGTGGGCACCGCACAACAATGCAGTATCCAGTACACCCTGAGTAGTCCAGTCACGCATTACAACGTGGTCTATGAATATGCGGGTAAGCAGTACAGCGTTCAAATGGCCAACGATCCGGGTGCGAGTTTGAGCATCGACATCACGCCCGCTCCTGCAGTCATGCCGCCCCCGCCCCCCTCATCCGTGGGCGCAGGTGTGCCGCCCGGTCCCATTGAAGGGATGAACACGGCACCAGGTACTGCCCCAGCGCCTCAATACCTGGCACAACCCGCAGCGGTGTATTCAGCTCAGCCTTTGTACGTCAATCCGTATCCCTACGGCACCTACTACGCTCCCGCCTACAACCCCTATCCTTTGGCCATTGGAATTGGCATGGGTATTGGTTTTGGTGGTTACTATGGCACAAGAGGACGCTGGCGCTAGGGTTCAATCCTGAGGGTTGTGTCCAAAAGCGACTCGGGCACTGCCCATCATGAGATGCCTCAGTGCACGAACTCGCGCAGCTTTTTGATCAATGAGCTTAGAGCAAAGCGTCAACATCCAAAGCTCAAGGCCATACTCAATGCGAGCCTGCACCACCTAAATAGGATGCGACGACGGCTGGATCATTCTTGAGTTGGTGTGCCGGTCCATGCACAGAGATGCGTCCGTTTTCTAGGACATAACCATAGTCGGCGACATTGAGCGCAGCGGCGGCAAACTGCTCGACCAAGAGCATGGTCATGCCCTCTTGCTTTAAGCGGGCAATGATTTTAAAGACCTCTTCGACCAAAATAGGGGCCAATCCCATCGAAGGTTCATCAAGCAAGATCACGTCTGGGTTGAGCATCACAGCGCGTGCCATGGCCAGCATTTGTTGCTCACCCCCCGATAGCGTTCCGGCGATTTGTTGTCGTCGCTCTTTTAAGCGCGGAAACAGTTCCATGGCTTTCTCCAAATCCGCACTCACGTCTCCCTTGGGGCGAGCGCCGGTGAGGCGTGGAAACGCGCCCAACAGTAAATTGTCCGTCACACTCATGGTGGCAAACACACGCCTGCCTTCTGGCGAGTGGGCAATGCCGAGTTTGGCAATTTGGTTGGATTCCATACCATGGATCTCTTGCCCATTGAGTGTGATCGCACCCGCTGTGGGTTTGATCATGCCACTGATGGCTCGCATGGTGGTGGTTTTACCCGCACCATTGGAGCCAATCAAGGTGACCACTTGTCCTTTGGGTACGTGCAAGGAGATGCTGTGCAAGACATGAACTTTACCGTACCCGGCTTCGAGTTGATCGATCTTTAACATGCTGTTCTTTCGCAATGTGTCATGGTCATTGGACAATACCTTAGGTCGTGATGGTGGAGCCACCGAGGTAGGCGGTGATGACCTTCTCATCGGACTGCACTGCAGCGGGTTTGCCTTCGGCAATCTTTTGACCAAAATCTAGCACTGAGACAGTGTCGCAAATGCTCATCACCACATCCATGTGGTGTTCAATCAAAATAACAGTGACACCGTTGTCGCGGATTTTTCGGATATATGTAATGAGCTCCTTGATATCAGGAGCCGTGAGGCCAGCAGCGGGCTCATCGAGCAGCAGCAACTCGGGATCCAATGCCAAGGCTCTGGCAATTTCCAACAAGCGTTGTTTGCCATAAGGCAAATTGTGGGCAAGCTCATCGCACAATGCATCAAGTCCCACAAATTTCAGTAAAGAGTGAGCACGCTCATGGGCATGCAACTCCTCTTTGAGATAAGAAGGGATGTGGAGTGCGACATTCCACAAAGGACTCGCAAAGGTGTGGTGCAATCCCACCAAGACATTTTGCAGCACGGTCATGTCACCAAAGAGTTGAACGTTTTGAAATGTTCGCGCAATGCCAGACAAGGCAATGTCAGAACTGGTGCGACCAACCACAGTTTTGCCATTGAATTGGATGTCACCTGCAGTGGGGTGATAGATACCGGTGAGCACGTTCATCATCGTGCTCTTGCCTGAACCATTGGGACCGATGAGGCCGTGAATGTCGCCACGTTTGATCACCAAGTTCACATCGTTGATGGCTTTGAGTCCGCCAAACTGCATCAAAACGGATTGAGCGTTCAAAATGACCGGATCTGAGTGCTCTGCAGCGACAACAGGCGTTTGATGTGATGCAAGTGATGGACGGATTTCATGAGCTTGGGATTGGCTTGCATGGGCCACTAAAGTTGGAAGTGTGGGTTCTTTGTTGAGCTCGAGCACCTCGCTTTGACCCAAACGGTTCAATTTGGAAAGGAACCCAACAATGCCGTCTTGTAAGTAGTAAACCACAAACAAGATCATTAATCCAAAAATACTCAATCTCCAATCGGTCATATTTTCCAACTGGTAGGAAAAACTAGCCAATGCCAAGGTTCCCACCACTGGAATGGCCACCGCTTTGGGGGTGGTCCATTTTTTGTGAAGCCCCCAAACAGCTCCCAGCGCAATCGCCACGGCCGCAGTGCTAGCGACCCAGCGAAAGAGCTCAATATCATCGAGTAGTTTGGGCAGCATCACAATGATGGTGGCGCCAATGATGGCGCCACTTCTGGTTTTGCGCCCGCCCATGATGATGGCGAGTAAAAACAGCACGGTGAGCTCAAAGTTATAGGTATTGGGCGAAATGTATTGCTCTGAGTAAGCGTACAAACTCCCCGCCAAACCTGCCAAGCCAGCGCTCATTACAAATGCATACACCTTGTATCGATAGACCGAGACACCCATGCAGTCCGATGCGATAGGGGATCCCTTGAGCGCTTCAAATGCGCGACCCAAGTGGGATTGCAAAACACGGTGAACAAAAATTAAAGCCAGCCCCAGCATGACGCAGACCAACCAATAGAACTCTCGCTCAGACAATTTCTCACCCCAAATCATGGGTTTGGTGATTTTGATACCCAATGGTCCTTCGGTCAAAAAAGTCATCTCATTGATCAAGATCTGAATGATGGTGCCAAATGCCAAGGTCACCATGGCCAAATATGGACCCGAAACTCGCAAAGCCGGCAGAGCCAAGATTGCACCAAATACGGCGGTCACAGCAATGCTGGTTGGCAAAATAAACCACACGCTCGCTGACAACTTCATGAACATGACACCGGCGGTGTAGGCGCCAATGCCAAAAAGGCCCGCGTGTCCAAGGGAAACTTGTCCTGTGTAGCCCACCACGATGTCCAGGCCAAAGAGCAAGATCGAATAGATCATGATCGTCTCGATCAAGTGAATGTAATACGGGTTATGAATGGCCAAGGGAATTAAAACTGCCAAGGCCCAGATCACAACAGCCCAAATAGAAGTGTGTTGACGCATGGTTATACTTTTTTAATCGCTGATTTACCAAAAAGACCAGCAGGTCTGACCGCCAGCACCAATAAAAGTAAGACCAACCCAGGGACGTCTTTGTAGCCTGTGGAGATATAAAAGCCAGTGGTGGTCTCTGCGACACCTAAAAGAATGCCCCCCACCACGATGCCCAGTCCACTGGTGAGTCCGCCGATGATGGCCACCGCAAAAGCTTTGAGCCCTAGCACTGAGCCCATGGTTGCTCCAGTGAGCGTGAGAGGGGCCACCAAAATACCAGCAAAAGCAGCGGTCATGGATGACAAGGCATAAGAAAAAGTAATGACCATTGACGTGTTGATACCCATCAATCGAGCAGCTTCGCGGTCATTGAAGGTGGCGACCACAGCTTTACCAAAAATGGTTTTTCGATTAAAAAATTCAACCAACACCATCATCAGCAAGGCTCCGCCAATCACCAAGAGTTCCATGGGCAAAACATTGGCGCCAAAGAGCTTGATGGGAGACTCGTCCAAGGGGGATGGAAAGCGCAAGTCATCGCGCCCCCAAATATTTTCGGCCACATTTTTGAAAATGATTCCCAGTGCAATGGTCGACATGATCCAACCAAATTCGCTCTTGAGTTTGATCGCAGGTCTTACTCCCACGCGTTCAACCAAAGCCCCTTGAAAAAGTCCAAATACACCTACCACTGGAATCGCGAGCCAATAATTCATGCCTCCCGTGTCAACCAAGGACAGCCCCACCAAGGCGCCGAGCATCAAGGCCTCTCCTTGGCCAAAATTCAAGGTGTCTGAAGTGGCAAATGTCAATTGGTAGCCAAAAGCAATGACGGCATAAATCATGCCCAAGGCAATGCCGCTGTAGATGAGTTGTAAAAGAATGTCCATAGATGGTTGGCTTTAGGCTTTGGGGCTTGTGGTGTTCAGCGTCGAGGAAGATCTTACATAAAAAAAAACCGTGCTGAGTTGTACAGCACGGTGAGCAAAGTCTTCTCTCAGCGTTACTTGACTTTGGCTTTGCTGTCTTTGGACTTCAGGTCAGAGCCTTTGAGGCGATCTTCTTCATAGGCGTACACCACTTTGCCAGATTTGACTTCACCATAAACGGGAATGTTGGCGGTGATGGCTTCATGATCGTCTTTGGTGAAGGGGTGGTCATAAACCATCACGACGCCTTCAACCTTGGTTTGAAGATTTTCAAGAGCTTCGCGGATCTTCACGCCATCGGTAGATCCCGCTTGTTTGATGGCTGCAGCCAAGAGATAAACGGAGTCATATGCTTGGGCAGCAGATACGGGGGAATCAATGCGATTATTTTTGGGCTTGAACTCTTTGAGGTAAGCATCAATGAATGCTTTTCGTTTGATCGTGTTGGGCTCTTGGATAAAGGTTTGTGGCATGCGTGCGCCTTGACCGCCTTGACCCGCATTGTCAATGAAGTTGGCCATGGAGAGAGTCCAGCTGCCAATCATGGGTACTTTCCAGCCCAATTTGGTCATGCCATTGGCAATTTGTGCCAGCTCTGGTCCAATGCCGTAGGTCAAAATCACTTCAGCACCGGCTTCTTTGGCTTTGAGTAATTGCGCAGTCATATCAATGTCTTTGATATTGAATTTCTCAGTGGCCACAGCCTTGATGTTTTTAGTGGCCAGCGCTTTTTCCAAATCTGCCAGACCGAGTTGGCCATAGTTGGTGGAGTCGGCCAATATGGCGACTTTCTTAAAGCCACGACGAACCACCGCTTCTTCCACAATCATGGGGGCTTGGATGCTGTCGTTGGCCGCATTTCTAAAAATATAGTTCTCGGTGAATTCGGGAGCCAAAAATTGTTTGGTCAGGATCGATCCAGTGGCGACGTTGTTAAAAACAGGAATCTTCGCTTCTTGATAAAAACGCTGCGCTGCTTGGGCGACACCCGTATTGATAAACCCTAAATCCGCCACCACGTGCTCTTTGTTGATGAGCTCTTGTGCAATTTGAACGCCACGCTCATTCTTGGCCTCATCATCTCGCTCGATGAGTTCAATTTTTTTACCCAACACCCCGCCCGCTTTGTTGATCTCTTTGGTGGCCAATCGCACACCATCTCGCATACTCACACCCATGGAGGAGGAGCCGCCAGTGAATGGGCCGCTCACACCAATTTTGATGGTGTCTTCAGACCAGGCCAAGCCTGCAGTTGCCATGAGAGCGGCGAGAACGGTTAATTTGAAAATGGGTTTCATGTCTTGTCTTCCTTTTTTTGCAAATGGCAGTTTTTTCTTCGTGAATGGATCCGGATCTATTGAGACCCTCGCCAACAACA
Organism: uncultured Burkholderiales bacterium; assembly: GCA_903844385.1. Taxonomy (GTDB): domain Bacteria; phylum Pseudomonadota; class Gammaproteobacteria; order Burkholderiales; family Burkholderiaceae_C; genus Limnohabitans. Next base: position 85,708 of record CAIMTJ010000042.1, on the reverse strand, counting down.
AACCGAGGCGATGGCGAAGGTCGCCAGCAGATAGCGTCAACCCATCGTTTCGACATCTTAATTAAAAAAATACCTCAGTGCTGTTGTTTTGCACTCAAAGCTTGTTTTTTGTCAAAGCCCTTGTGCTTAGGCGATGATAGTTTCCATTCCTGATAAAAAACGAGTTTTAAAATCAGGGTTAACCCCGATCTCAACAGAAAAAAGTGCCCATCAGCAAGCCTTGCTACAGGCACCCATTCCAGCCTCATTCACGACCATTCAATCGGCGGTGATGTGTGCGTCAGCAATGGTTTTTTTCCAGCGTGCGGTGTCGTTGGCCACCAACTGTCCGAGTTGCTCGGGCGTACTCATCTGAATGGTGAGACCTTGAGCGCTCAATTGCTCTTTGACCTCGGGTATGTTGAGCACGGTCGTGACATCTTTGATCAATTTATTGATGATCTCTGGAGGCGTTTTGGGGGGCGCAAACATCGCGTACCAAGCATCCACTGCGTCCATAAAATCCACGCCTTGTTCTTTGAAGGTCCCCACATTGGGCAGCAAAGGTCCACGGGTGGCGCCAGTCACCGCAATCATTTTGAGTTTGCCAGCTTTGACGTGAGGCAACATCGAGTGCACACTGGCAAACATCAACTGTACTTGCCCACCCAGCAAATCGGTGGTGGCTCCACTGATCCCCTTGTAGGGCACGTGAAGCAACTCCAAGCCCAGTTGCAGCTTCATCAGCTCCATGGCCAGGTGATGCGGTGTGCCGTTGCCGGGTGAGCCGTAGTTGTACTGATTGGGGTGGGCCTTGAGCCACTGGATGAGGCCTTTTAAATCGTTGGGTGCCAGCACGGGGTTGGTGACGATGGCGAAATTGGCGACCGTCAGTTTCATCACTGGTGAAAAATCAGCGACGGGATCAAAGCCTGGCTTTTTGTACAAATTCGGCGCCATGGTGAGGGTGTTGATGGCCATGAGCAAATTGTGTCCATCGGGGGAGGATTTGGCCACGAAATCGGCACCGATGTTGCCACTCGCGCCGGGTCGATTGTCAACGATCACGGCTTGGTGCCAGAGCTCAGAGAGTCGAGGGCTGATGATGCGAGCAAGGATATCACTGCCAGATCCAGCGGTGAAGGGCACCACCAAGGAGACCACACGCTCAGGGTAAGCTCCCCATGCGGCTTGCAACAGGCCCAAGCTCAGGAGTAAGGCACCCAATGGGGCCGCAAAAAATCGGTAAGAGCAAAGTTTCATGATGTTGGGCATTGAAGTTGAAAGGGATAGTCTATGGCCATGGAGCGCTGATCCAGGGCATGGGGCTGTCATGGTTTCGCGTCTTTGTCCCAGCCCAGCAACTTGAAGGCATTGCCAAAGTAAATCCTTCTCGCGTCTTCCGCCCCCAGATTGAGGGTTTCAATGGAGCGGATTCCTTCACGAATAAACATGGGTCCCTCTTCAGGGTCAAAGGGGCAGTCGCTGGCAAAGACCACATGCTCTGGGCCAAAGAAATCCAAGCCACAACGCAAGGCCGAGGACGAACCACCAAGGACCGTGTCGCCATAAAACATCTTGAAATATTCCATGGGTTTCTTTTTCAAGCTGGCCAAGACGTGATCCTCACTGCCATCGGCACTTCTTGAGCCCAATTGCGCCCACAAGGTCTCGGCGCGACCCTCGAAATAAGGCAGCATGCCGCCACAGTGGTGAGTGATGAGTTTGAGCTCAGGCAAGCGGTCAAATAGCCCAGAAAACACCATGCGTGACATGGCAACACTGGTCTCGAAAGGCCAGCCCAAGACTTGCCAGATTTCGTACTTAGAGCGATCTTCGGTGTCGTAATCGGCCTTATGACCGGGTCGTGTGGGGTGCATCCACACGGGCAGATGGTGGTGGTTGGTGATGCGCTCAAAAATGGGGAAAATCTCGGGGTGATCCAAGGCTTTGCCACTGGCATGCGAGAGCACTTGGATGCCTTTGGCGCCCAGAACTTCAATGGCATGATCCATTTCTTGAAGGGCCGCTTGCGGGTTGTTCATGGGCAAAGAGGCGACGAAAGTGGGGAATTGCTGCGGCCACTCACGACAAATCGCAGCCATACCTTCATTGGCCACACGGGCATAGGCGGGGGACTCGTCAGGTGTGCCCATCATCTCTGGTGAAGGAACAGCCAGTGAGATGATTTGTTGCACATCGGGGAACTGTTTGAGCATTTCAACCCGAGCAGGCATGTCCCAGAGCATGCGCAAGTTGCTCATGCGTTTGATCATGCCTTGGTCGCGGCCGTGTTTTTTGACAAGCTCGACATAGCTCGGTGGCATCACGTGGTTGTAAATGTCAATTTTTGGGGTGTTCAAAATTCAAACTTTCAAGGCGTGGACCATTTCAAATGGCCCGAGGTTGGTGGCGCTTCAGTGAGCCTATTGTTGGCGCAATGGGTGTGGGGTGATCGTTCAATCGCCGTGCAGGCGTTTTGTTTCGAACTGCACAGCTCAAGCTAAAATCATCTCATACATTGAACCTAGGAAAAACCCTTGGTTACCCTAATCACTTTGACCGTTTTGAAGGTGAGGGAACATGAAATAGGGCACACTAGGGCACAACGAATTGGATGTTTTAATTGGCCTCACGGACTCAACCATGTTTATCAACAAACCGCAAGAACTTACCCATTATGTATTGGAGCAAATGGCCAAAACAGAGGATCCCAGAACCCGTGAGATCATGGTGGGCTTGGTCAAACATTTGCATGCCTTTGTGAGCGATGTGGCACTCACAGAAGCTGAGTTTCACCAAGCCTGTGGGCTCATTGCCAAGTTGGGCCAACAAAGCAGTGCCTCACACAATGAGGTGACTTTGATGGCGGGCTCACTGGGTGTGTCGGCCTTGGTGTGTTTGAGCAATAACGGAGAAGGGGGCAAGCGAGCGACCACAGCCAATTTAATGGGACCGTTTTGGCGGCAAGACTCGCCCCTCACCGCCAGCGGCGAGTCGATCGTGCGCTCTACCACACCGGGTGAGACGTTGTATGTGAATGCCTGGGTCAGGGATCTTCAGGGTCAACCAGTGTCGCATGCCATGGTCGATGTGTGGCATTCATCGAGCAAGGGATTTTATGAAAATCAAGACGCCTCACAAGCCGAGATGAATCTGCGTGGACGCTTTGAGACCGATAGCGAAGGCCACATCGCTTTTCAAACCATCAAGCCTGCAGGCTACCCCATTCCGATCAATGGCTTGGTGGGCGAGGTGCTGTCCCAATTGGGACGCCACAACATGCGCCCGGCGCATTTGCATTTTTTGATCTTCAAAGAGGGCTTTAAGACGCAGTTCTCTCAGGTCTATTCCAGCGATGATCCTTACTTGGAAACCGATGTCCAGTTTGGCGTGACCCAGGCGTTGATTGGTCAATATGTTTGGCACGAAGGTGAGACCGAGCCCAATGGGGTCGAAGGCAGCAACTGGTGGAGTTTGGATTTTGTCTTTGAAGTCGAGCCCGGTGTGGCCTATCTGCCCAAGCCCCCCATCAGCGCTAAAGTCGAGGCTTGAGGGCACATGCGACAACTTTTTTTAAACCCAAAGGAGACCCAGAGATGACCCTCAGAATCAATTCAATTGCACCAGACTTTACCGCCATGACCACCACCGGTCAGATTCATTTTCATGACTGGATTGGAGACCAGTGGGCGTGTTTATTTTCTCACCCCAAAGATTTCACCCCGGTGTGCACCACTGAGTTGGGCTACATGGCTAAGATCGAGCCCGAGTTCACCAAGCGCCATTGCAAGCTCATCGGTTTGAGTATCGATCCCGTGGAGAACCACAGCGCTTGGGCCAAAGATATTGAAGAGACTCAGGGCGCCCGAGTGAATTACCCCATGATCGGAGACACGGATCTTCACGTGGCCAAGCTCTACAACATGTTGCCCGAAAGCGATGCGCCTGGCGCTGAAAGAACGGCCGCGACCAACGCCACGGTGAGATCAGTCTTCATCATTGGGCCTGACAAAAAAATCAAGTTGATGCTCACCTATCCCATGACCACGGGTCGCAATTTCGATGAAATCATTCGTGTTTTGGATTCCATTCAACTCACCTCCGTGCACAAGGTGGCGACACCGGTGAACTGGGTGCCAGGCCAAGACGTCATCATTGCTGGCTCGGTGAGCGATGAGGAGGCCAAACAACTGTACCCACAGGGCTTTAAAACAATCAAACCCTATTTGCGAGTTGTCGCTCAGCCCAAGTGACGCACGCAAAAGTTGCCCCAGGGTAACTTTGAGGGCCAACTCCAACCTGGATCATGCGAGGGTTCCCTCGCATGAGGTTCACAGGCGGGCTCAATAGGCTCAGTGGTCTCAGTGGTCTCAGTGGTCTCAGTGGGCTGCACTAGCGGCAGCACTCCCGTTTGAGGTGTCGCTGCTTGTCGAACTGGCTGGCCCAGCTGGTTTGTACTTGGCGGGTCGATCTGGAATCCAAATGAGGGCAATCAAGACGATGAAAAACCAACCCGAGGCATAAAAAATATCATCGGCTGCGCGGGTGAAGGCTTGCTGATCGATCATGCGGTTGATTTGCACCCAGGCTTGCTCGGTGCTCAGACCCGCTTGATTCATGCCAGCAATAAAAGCGCCAAATGCCCCTTGATCTTGTATCAAGGGCTCGGTGAAGTGAGCATGGTGCAAGGCGGCGCGCTGGTCCCAAATGGTGGTGGCAATGGACGTCCCCATGGCGCCGGCGGTGATCCTGACAAAGTTGGACAAACCCGCTGCAGCAGGGATGCGCTCCGGGCCCAGCCCTGCGAGGGACACCGTGGTCAATGGAATGAAGAAAAAGGCGAGGGCAGCACCTTGCAAAATGGTGGGGATCAAGATGTAGCCCAAATCCGTCTCTGTGGTGAAAGAGGCGCGCATCCAAAGCACCACGGAAAAAAACAAGAAGGCGCCCGAGGCCATGAGCCTGGGGTCCCAGACGTTGAGTTTTTTACCCACCAGGGGTGTCAATAGGATGGCCAAAGCGCCCACTGGTGCCAAGGCAATGCCTGCTGAAGTCGCGGTGTATCCCATCCATTGCTGAAGCCATAGGGGCAATATCACATTGTTGCCAAAAAAGATGCCATAGGCCAAGGATAGAGAGAGGCAACCAAAAAAGAAATTTTTGCCCAAAAAGAGGCGCAAATCCACGACCGGATGATCGTCGGTGAATTCCCAGACCAAAAAAACAGCAAAGCTGATGGCCGCCACCAAGGCCAAGATCACGATGGTGCTCGAGGCAAACCAGTCGAGCTCCTTGCCTTTGTCAAGCATCAACTGCAAACTGCCCACCCACAAGACCAAAAGGGTGAGTCCGATCGAGTCAATTGGGAGTTTGCGAATGGGGGTTTCACGTTTTTTGTAGATGACCCATGTGAGCAATGCCGCCACCACACCCACCGGGGCATTGATGTAAAAAATCCAGGGCCAGGAAAAGTTATCCGTGATCCATCCCCCCAACAGTGGACCCACCACAGGCGCGACCAATGTGGTCATGCCCCAAAGCGCAAGCGCCGTTCCCGCTCGGGATTTGGGATAGCTTGACATGAGCAAGGTTTGAGACAGCGGAATCATGGGGCCTGCCACCAAGCCTTGCAATACTCGGAAAGCCACCAACCATTCAATCGAAGGCGCCAGGCCGCACAAAATACTGGCCAACACAAACAGCACGATGCTCAAGTTAAAGAGCCTCACTGCACCAAAGCGTTGCGTGAGCCAACCGGTGAGTGGCACGGAGATGGCATTGGCCACCCCAAAGCTGGTGATCACCCACGTGCCTTGGCTTGGACTCACGCCCAAGTCGCCTGAAATACCAGGTATAGAGACGTTGGCAATCGAGGAGTCGAGCACATTCATGAAGGTGGCCAAGGACAGGCACAAGGTGCCCAGCACCAAGGCCAAGCCCTTGAGTGGCTCAGGCGGTGTGTAGGCAGGGGCTGCTTGCGAGCCAGAAGGGTTCAAATTGTCACTCATGAGTATCAAACCTTGGGCTCAAAGGCCCGCAATTGAAAGAGGGGCATCTGGCAGACAAAAACTGATCTTTATAAATTGTCATGGATGATTCGTTTCACCAGGGCCTGAGCTTGGGCTTCATCGGTCTCAAAGGCTTTGGTCGATGAAAGCGCTTGAGCGCGAGGTTGGGTGGCCAGCAGCGCACCGGTTTGGTTGCTCGTGTCCACGCTTACCTCCATGGACAAGCCAATTCGCAGTGGGTTGATGTTGAGCTCTTGTGGGTCCAAGGAGATGCGAACAGCCACGCGTTGCACCACTTTGATCCAATTGCCGGTGGCGTTTTGTGCGGGTAAAAGCGCAAAAGCCCCACCGGTGCCCGAGCCCAAAGCAGCCACTTTCCCGTGGTAAGTCACTTGCGAGCCATAGAGGTCAGAAACCAAGGTGACGTTTTGTCCTAAGCGGATGTTTTTAAGCTGAGCTTCTTTAAAGTTGGCGTCCACCCACAATTGATCCAGACTCACCAAGGTCATCAAAGCCGATCCCGCGGACACGCGCTGGCCGAGCTGAACAAATCGCTTGGCCACATGGGCGTCGATGGGCGAGACGATGTCGGTGCGGTGGACTGCCAGATAAGCCTCGCGCAATTTGCTGGCAGCGCGCTTGACGCTGGGGTGCTCGGCAATGGAGGTGCCTTTGGTTTGGGACAGACTTGCGGTCAATTGATGCTTGGCCACTTCCAAGGCCGCCTGGGCTTGCTCCACATTGTGTTTGGCCACCAGCGCTTGCTCGCTGGCGTGCTCGAGTTCTTCTTGACCCACACTGCCGCTTTTGCTCATGGGGCTGCGCCGCAACAAGTCACCTTGCGCTTTGATGAGCTCGTTTTGTGCTTTGGCAATGTCGGCTTCGCGCACCTTGATTTGTTGTGCCAAAGTCAGGTTGTTGTCAAACATGGTTTTGACTTCCCGTACGGTTTGAGCGAGCTGCTCTTGGGCTTGTTCCAAGGTCAGTCGCGCATCCATGGGATCCATTTTGAACAGAACTTGTCCGGCCTTGACCATGTCAGCCTCGTCGGCTTGAATGGAGGTCACGGTACCGGTGATTTGCGGGGTGATTTGAACCACATTGCCCGACACATAGGCGTTATCCGTGTTCTCTTGGTGTCTGCCAGTGAACCAGTGCCAAGTACCGTAGCCCAAGGCCACGAGAAGGACGGTGCAGGCCACCACGGTCAGGCCTAAGCGGCGATTGTTGGCGGGGGTTTCGTTGTTGGATGCGTTCATGGTCTGGGGTACTTTTTGATAATCGAATGTTCTTGAGCTCGATGGGCGGTCTGTGTCAATGGGTTGGGGATGCCAAGGCATTCGCTTCGCTGTAGCCTCCACCCAGTGCGTTAAAGAGCTTCACATGGGCGCTCAACAATTTGGCTCTCAAAGTGACCAAAGCTTGGGCTTTGTTCAAGCTGGCTCGCTTGGCGCTCAAGACAGGTTGCAAATTGCTCAGTCCTTGTTGGCTGCGCTCGCTGGCCAAGTTTTGGGCTTTGCGAGCCAAGGCCAATGCGTCGGTGTTTTGAATCAATTGAGGCGCGATACTTTGCAGCTCACTCAAGGCGTTGGCGCACTCTTTGACGGCTTCGAGCAAGGTCTCGTTGTACTGCGCAATGGCACTGTCTCTTTCGCTTTCTTTGCCAAACAGTTGGGATCGCAAGCGGCCCCCATCAAAGATGGGCAAACTCACACTTGGAGCCAGACCGTATTGAAGGCTTTGGCCTTGGAGCAATTGATTCAAATTGATGGTGTTGTAACCGGCAAAAAGTCCGAGATTGACATTGGGGTAAAAATTCAATTGAGCCGATTCCACTTGCCCCAAAGCCGCTTGAACTCGCCATTGTGCAGCACGCAAATCGGCTCTTTGCGAGAGCAAGTTGAGCCCCGGGGGACTGGGCCACTGGGGAGGGGTGAGGGAGTCAAGATGGGGGGTCAACTTCTCAAGGTCAAGGGGGTTTTGAGCAGTCAAGACCGCCAGCTGATGCTGGTTTGTGCGCACTTGTTGCTCCATGTCATTGAGTAAAGAGTCCCGCTCTTTGAGGTCGGACTGGGCCTGGGTGAGCTCGATGCGGTTGTCGAGACCGCGCTCGACGCGTTCTTGTAAAAGGTGAACCTCGTCGAGTTGCAGTTGGCGTTGTTGGCTTGCACAGTCCAATTGGTCAACCCAAGAGGCCAAGTTGATGAAGGTGAGTGCGACCTGGGTGGCCAATTGCAATTGAGCATAGTGACTTTGGGCTTCTTGGGCCTTGACCTCGCCAATGGCGGCGCTCAACAGTGCCGCACGTGCACCCATCAAATCAGGGTTCCAGTTCAAGTTGGCTTGCAAGTTCCCCATGTTGATGGTGTTGCCGCCAATGGGTGGGGGGAAGATACCTGTTTTGGAATAAAGCTCACGCGATAAATCCAGCCCCACTTCGGCCTGAGCCAGGGTGGCTGAGCGACTCAGACCCGCCAAGGACTGGGCTTTTTCAATGCGAGTTTTGGCCAGACTCAAGCTGGGATTGTGTGCCAGGGCTTGGGCCACCAAGGCTGAGAGTTCTGCGTTTCCCAAGGAGGCCCACCAGTTGGAGACGTTGAGCTCAGCGTTGGGGGCCGACTTTTTGGTAGACAAGACCGACTGGAGACGGTCTTGCAGCCCATTGTTGGGGCTGGTCCACGCACGCGTGTCGAGTTGAGCCAAGGCCGGGGAGTCAACACCTCGCTCAGCACACGCGCTCAACACGAGCGCTGCGCTCAGGGACAAGTACGCCCAGATGGAAGGGCCAAAGACAGCAGGCCTGTCGAGCTGGGGGATGTGGCGTTGGGGTGTCATGGGGTGAGGAAGTGAGGTGGGTGGGGCCGACGTGTCAGTGGCTGAGCTTGGGGCAGCTCGATGCCCGTGTCTGGGGGAGGATTTCTTGGGGCGCTGCAGGACAAAGCCCCCCCTCGCCCGAGATCAACATTTGTTGCAGTGAATCAATGAGGACTTGGCTCGCTTGGGGGCCCAATGCGCTCAAATGACGGTTCATCACGCCACTCAAAACATGGGGCACGCGTGCGGCAATCTCTTTGCCCAAAGGGGTCAAGGTGATTTGGACCACGCGCTTATCGAGTGGATTGCGCTGGCGAAGGATGAGGCCATTCTTTTCCAGTCGATCCAAGGATCGGGTCAAGGCCCCAGGATTGACCTCAATTTCTTTGGCCAAACCCAACACCGTGCACGAGCTCGATTGGGTCAGACGAAACAGCGGAAACCACTGGGCGTAGGTCAAGCCAAATGGCGCGAGTTCGTCATCGGCTTGGCGCAAGATCGAGTTGAACACCTTTCGGATGAGCCGACCCACGCAAAACGCTTGCGTGTAGGTCTCGCTTTGGTAGAAATCCCCTATCGCGGGTGGGTCTTGAATGGACATGCCGTTATTTTAGTTGCCTAAGCAACTAAATGCCGATGACCCCCCGAAAGCCTGTTGGTTAATCAGGGTTAATACTTATTTCGGGGTGTTGGATGTGGCGAATCGGGGCTCAAGGATGAAATTCAGACCCGCTCACCGCTGAGGCCGCTAACAGCGATGGGGCTCAGAGAGGAGCTAGCGTTTATACTGGGCAGTTACGGGCTGCAAGAAGCCATTGAGACTTGATGTCCGCCCCGTTGGTCTTGTGTGCAAGTGCAAAAAAGGTTTTCTCGATCATGTCCCCATTGTCGCAATCGGCCCGTGTTTTGATCGTTGGAGGGGGTATCGGAGGTTTGGCCGCGGCCCTGGCATTGTCCAAGCAAGGGGTTGCCTCCACCGTTCTCGAGCAAGCCCCGCAGCTGGGGGAAATTGGCGCTGGCATTCAACTCGGCCCCAATGCCTTTGCCGCCTTTGATGCACTCGGACTGGGTGAGCGCGCGAGAAGCCGCGCGGTCTACACCGATGACTTGATCATGCAAGATGCAGTCGATGGTCAAGTCGTTGTCAAAATCCCAACGGCGCAGGCGTTTCGTGATCGCTTTGACAACCCCTATGCTGTCATTCACCGAGCTGATATGCACCAGTCGCTCCTAGAAGCGGCTGAGGAAAGTGGACTCGTTGATTTTCTCATTTCTACTCGCATTGAGCGTATCGAGACCACCGACCATGGGGTGCGTGTCTACGATCAACACAACCGATCCTTTGAGGGTCAAGCCTTGATTGGTGCCGATGGCGTGAAGTCGGTGGTGCGTGAGCATTTTGTGGCAGACCCGCACCGAGTCACGGGTCATGTGGTCTACCGCGCTGTTGTGCCTGTCGAGGAGTTTCCCAAAGACTTGCAGTGGAATGCTGCGGCGCTTTGGGTGGGCCCCAATTGTCACTTGGTGCATTACCCACTCAAAGGTGGTGAGCAATACAACGTGGTCGTGACCTTTCACTCCAGACAAACGGAAGAGTGGGGGGTGAGTGAGGGCTCTCAAGCAGAGGTGCAAAGTTATTTTGATGGGGTGTGTCCCGAGGCACGTCAACTCATTGACCTACCCAAGAGCTGGCGGCGCTGGGCCACAGCCGATCGTGACCCGATTGCGCAGTGGAGTTTTGGGCGCTGCACGCTTCTTGGCGACGCCGCCCACCCCACCACACAGTACATGGCCCAAGGCGCTTGCATGGCCATGGAGGACGCGGTGACGCTTGCCCAGTGCTTGCGTGTTTGCGATCACGATTGGGTTCGTGCTTTTCAAATGTATCAACAAGCTCGGGTTGCAAGGACGGCCAGGATCGTGCTGTCATCGCGCCAAATGGGTAAAATTTACCATGCCAGCGGTGTCGAGCGTTTGGTGAGAAATGATATGTGGCGTGGGCGCAGCACAGAGCGGTTTTACGATGCGCTGGAATGGTTGTATGGTTGGAAGCTTGACAATTGCCTGTCTGGGGTTCAAGCTCAAACGATAGGCTGATTTTTTTAGTGTGCATTTGGTTAGTGCGGCCTTGGGGTCAATTCAACAACAAGATCAACAAAGGAGTCTAGACATGGAAGATGTAGAACTGGCCAAATTGGAAGATTTGCCTCAATCGTATGTGCAAGACTTGACCGCGCACAACCTGGTGCCGTTGTGGCCCAGCTTAAGGGGCGTCTTGCCGCCCACCAAACCGAGGCCTTTGACCCAGGCCACGGCTTGGGCCTATCAAGACATTCGACCTTTGCTCATCCAAGCCGGTGAGCTCACGCCCATTGAGAAGGCTGAGCGACGTGTTTTGGTGTTGGCCAACCCTGGACACGGCCTGCAAAAGATGCAAGCCAGTGCGGCGATTTATTTGGGCATGCAACTCTTGTTGCCCGGCGAACTGGCCCCTCCCCATCGCCATACGCCCAACGCCGTGCGGATGATTGTTGAGGGTGAAGGTGCCTACACCACGGTGCAAGGCGAGAAGTGCCCCATGAGTCGAGGCGACTTGATCTTGACGCCCACTGGTTTGTGGCACGAGCACGGTCATGATGGGGATCAGCCGGTCATTTGGCTCGATGTGTTGGATTTGCCCATGGTTTATTACATGGAAACGTCCTACCACGTCAACGGCACACAGCAAGAACTCACGCCTGGCCACGGTGAAGCGCAGTACAGTCGTGCCGGGGTGATTCCCACACCATTTTTCAACCGCTCTGACAAGGCCTATCCGATCCTTCGGTTCGCATGGACGGATGTCAAAGCCGCTTTGATCAACTTGGCCAATGATGCAGCACAGGTGGAGTGCGTCCAAGTGACCTACATCAACGCTTTGAATGGCCACGATGCGGAAAATATTTTGGGCTATTACGCTTTGATGTTACGCCCAGGCCAAACGCTGCGCATGCCCGCGCGCTCTCCTGCATGTGTGTTTCACGTGATTGAGGGCCAGGGCATGGAGTTGAAGTTTGAAGACAAGGTCTTTGTTTTAAAAGACGCCGACACGGCTTGCGTACCAGGCTATGGCGCAGTGACACTCAAAAATTTGAGCGCTGAGCAAGCCTGCTTTGTGTTCATGACCGATGAGTCTCCACTGCACCGCAAACTGGGTGTTTATGAAAACTGGGGTTGAGGCAAGCCGGGCTTGAACTGCACGGCGTTTGAGTTTTTAAACGCCATGTCCCGCTCACAAAGAGGGGGGCGTTTTAGTCGATCACGACGTTACCGCTGCGGATCACCTCACGCCAGCGTTGAGTCTCTTCTTTCATCCACTGTGCGAGCTCCTCGGGCGTATTTCCCACTGGCTCTGCGCCAAGTTCCTCGTATTTTTTAACGATCTCTGGGCTTCTTAAAATCTCAGCGATGGCTTTGGAGATTTTGTTGGCAATGGCCATGGGGGTTTTGGGGGGAGCCACGACCCCAAACCACGTCACCGATACGAGCCCTGGGAGCACTTCATTGATGGCGGGAATTTGTGGGTGATTGGGATTGCGTTTGGGACTGGTGACAGCCAAAATTCTTAATTTCCCTGACTTCAAATGCGCAGAAGCTGCCGACAAATTGCCAAACATCACTTGTACATGACCCGCCAACAAGTCGGCAATGGCCGGCGCATCCCCCTTGTAAGGAATGTGCGTCAAATGGGTGCCCGTTTTTTGCTTGAACAGTTCAGCCGTGAGGTGAGCCGTTGAGCCGTTGCCTTGGGAAGCATAGGCCAACTTATCGGGATTGGCGCGCGCATAGGCGATGAATTCTTGCAGCGTTTGAGCGGGAACAGAAGGGTGGACCAACAAGGCGTTGCTCACGGTGGCCAGCACTGTGATGGGAACGAATTTACTGGGATCGTAATTGATCTTGGGGTAAAGGCTCACGTTGATGGTCAGTGTGGTGGGCGGGGATGCCATCAAGGTGTAGCCATCAGGCTCAGCTGCATTGAACCACTCCGCGCCGATGTTGCCTGCAGCACCCGGTCTATTGTCGACAATCACCGCTTGGTTGAATTTGATCGACAAAGCCTCGCACACAAGCCTGGGCAATACATCGGCCGAGCCCCCGGCTGGGTTGGGAACGACCAAACGAATGGGTTTTTGAGGCCACTCGGAGATGATGTCAGCCCAAGCGCAAGATAGCGGCAGTCCAGCGCCAAATCCCGCAGCGCTCAGGAGCGCAAGAGCTTCACGTCGTTGCAATGTAGGCGGTGTTTTGTTCATGGCGCGGCTCGGTTGATGTCTCAAATGGGGTTGATCTTGGACGCACGATAGGTCTAAATGGGGATGACCATCAAAGTCTCAATAATGCGGGAATCAAAAAGGAAAAGTCTTTCTTTGAATCTCGCACCTTCTGGGGTGAGCACGATTTGATCTTGGCATTGGCCTGTGGCGAAGATTTTCATATCCCCACTCAAATCCATCGTTCGCACAATCAGGAAGTTGTGGGTCACATGAAGAGTGTCATTGTGTTGGCTGGAGATGTGCACACCCGAGAGGATGTGGCGGTAGTGCTGGGGTTGATAGACATTGGCTTTTCGCATGGACAAAATGCGGTCGCGCAACTGTGCCGCGCCGTGGGCGTCGATCACAGCAAGCGGCAAGCCACGGTCATGGTTAAAGCGAGACTTGACTGTATAGCGCGCGTCTTCGAGCAGCAAGGTGGGGATGTGTTCAACCCGGTCTTCGTCAATGGCGCGAGCCCAGGCATAGATCAGTTGTTCTACGGCTCGGTAATGGGTTTCAAATTCAATCATGGTCTATTTCTGATGCGGTGAAGCTTGGAAGGTGTCAAATTGGTGGGCGTCAACACACCAGACTTAAAAGCCCATGTCCTGTTTGTAATGGTGCCAAAAATTGCGGATGGCGCGCTCTGAGAGTTTGCTTGAACCTTGGATATCGAGCTCCTTACCACCCATTTCAATGAAGGACTCACCGACTTGTGCGTCGGCCATGGCGTGCTGCATCATCTCGCACACTGCCGCGTCTTCCACCGAAACCATGCCTGCTGAGCCAGCCAAATTGGTTTGCACCAAGCGTTTTTGTGTCATGGTCTCGTCATCATCAGCAAAGCCAAAGTAAGTCCAGACCAAATCGGTCTGTCCCACGCCCTTGGGGCAAATTTGACGTGTGGCCAAACTGTGGGCGATTTGGTGCAGCACAAATCCCGGGTAGGTGCTCAAAATTTGAACACTCACTCCGTCGCCGAATTCATCCTTCCAGCCCAAAATACTGGGATCTTCAAGTTGGAGTCCATCATTGTGCGAGCGCAATTGTGCGGTGGTGGCTTCGTAGTCGGCTGACTTTTTCTCGGTTCCCGCTTTCGTGTAGAAATACACATGGCGCCCGGCCTTGTCCAAAACCATGCCCGACTCTTGGGACATGCGCGAGAGGCCAAAGGTGCCATAAAAGGTGTGCAAGATATTGGCATGGTAGGAGTCGCGTGGGTTCTCGTGATACGCTTTCCAGTTGGCATGGATGCGCTGGGTGTCGTAGCCGAGGACTTTGAGCGGGCGGTTCAAGACTCGCTTGATACCGACGGCAACTTCGCCAAGCCAATCTTCAAGTGGGGGCGTTTCTTCTGAAAACGTCGCAAAGACCAATCCACACAAGGTGGCAACCCGGCATTTTTGCAGCCCATGCTCACTCAGTTGGAAGTCCTTGGGCAGACCTCCCTCGCCACGCAGACCTTGACTAAAGGCGGCATGACTCAAATCTCCTTTGAGGGTAAAGCTCCAGGCGTGGTAGACGCAGTACAGTTTTTTGGCCTTGCCAAACGCTTCGCGGCAGACCATGTTGCCTCGGTGAGCGCAGCGGTTCACCAGCACATTCAAGCTGTGGTCATCTGCACGTGTGAGCACCACCGATTGCTCGCCAATGTAGGTGGTTTTGTAATCCCCCGGGGTGGGAACTTCCACCTCTAAGCCCACATAGTGCCAATGCTTGCCGCGAAAGATGTGGGTTTGCTCGTGGGCGTAGGTCTGCGCATCCAAGTAGACCCAATAGGGTGCGCGCGTGAAGCCCTCTTGGGGCCAGGCGCGAGCCAGCCCAGTGGCGCGGTTTTCTGGCTGCACCGAGCTGGTCTTGGGCAGAGTGTTGAGGGGTTGGTCGAGTGGGCACATGACGAGAGGTTATGAGTGTGAATTGACTTGTATTTTCACACATTGTGACGGTGTTCTGGGTATGGACATACCCCAAGGGCGCTCGTGTTGAGGTCTGCGTGAGGCGGCCTCATTGTCCAAATGGAGTCTTTGGCATGCGGCTTGGCGAATTCTCGTGAAGACTGGCGGTCAAAACTTGGCTATGATGAGCGTAACAACTTATCAACCCTGGTCAAATGGAGTCATCAATGAAAGCAGCTTGGTACGAAAAAAATGGTCCCGCCAGGGAGTGCTTGGTCGTGGGCGAGATGGCCCCCCAAAAGCCGGGCCCGGCAGAAGTCGGAGTGAAGGTCATCACCTCTGGGGTCAATCCCTCCGATGTCAAGTCCCGTTTGACTCGCCCTGTGGCTGGATCACGCATCATCCCCCACAGTGACGGTGCGGGGATTGTGGTGAGCGTGGGCGACGGTGTGTCGCCTTCCAGAATCGGTGAACGCGTGTGGCTGTGGAATGCCCAGTGGGCTCGCCCCCATGGCAGCGCTTGCGAGTTTTTGACGATTGCCTCCTCGCATGCGGTCAAGATGCCCGATCATCTCGATTTTGAAAGCGCTGCATGTTTAGGTATTCCTGCTTTGACAGCCTTGCAAGCCATCCGTTTGTGTGGGCCCCTCGAAGGTAAAACAGTGCTGGTCACGGGTGCGGGTTCTGCCGTCGGACACTATGCCAGTCAGATGGCTCGCATGTCAGGTGCTCAGGTGATTGGTACGGTGGGCTCAGCCACCCGTGCGGCACATGCCTTGAGCGCGGGGGTTGAGCACTTGATCAACTACAAAACCGAATCGATTGTGGACGAGGTGGCTCGATTGACCGACGGCAAGGGGGTGGACTGCGTGATTGATATGGATTTTTCCAGCACGTGTGAGTTGCTGCAAACAACCGCTATTGCCAGCCACTCGCGCGTGGTCTGCTACGGTTCGAACTCGGCCGAAGTGAAGATGCCCTTCAGGCCTCTTTTGTGGAAATCCGTCGATTTGAAATTCTTTTTGGTTTATGACTTGAAGCCAAAAGACCGCGAAGACTGTTTGCTCCAATTGAATGAGATGCTTCAAAAGAGCGTCTTGGTGCACGCTGTGGGGAAAACCACGACCCTGGACGATATCGCTTCAGCCCACGAGTGGGTGGAGGCGGGCAAGGTCATGGGCAATGTGGTCATTCAAGTTCAAGAGCCTTGAGGGCAGAGGACTGGACTGACCCTGAGTTCTGCGCTGGAGACTGCACCCCTTTTCTTTCATTTTTTACTCTGAGAGCGCGTTTATGTTGCGACCCCTTCATCACCACACTGTGCCAGCCTTCTTGGACGATCTCATCCCAACGCAGTGCTCTGTTGGTTACTGGGAGGTGCACAACAAAGTTGATGAGTGGCAAGCCTTACCCAAGAAAGCGCGCAAAGAAATTCTCACCCAGCATTGGTTTCCTTGTGTGATGGGGCCAGGCCTCAAGCCCTATATTGTGGATCACCATCACTTGGGTTTGGCCTTGCACCATGTTGGGCAGAAGAAAGTCTTTTTAATGGTGCTCTCGGATTGGTCCCATTTGGACGAAGTGACGTTTTGGCGCATGATGGAGTTTCACCAATGGGTGTATCCCTTCAATGAAAAGGGCCGGCGGGTGAGCGTTGACAAGCTCCCAGCCCATGTGAGCGAGCTCAGGGACGATCCGTACCGCAGTTTGGCTGGATTGGTTCGAAAAGCGGGTGGATACGCCAAGGACACCACCCCCTACAGTGAATTTTTGTGGGCCGAGCACTTTCGGGTGCATTTGCCCATCCCCAAAAAACCGCATTGGCCAACGCTCACCCAAGCGGGCGTGGCTCTTGCCGTGTCCGCAGCGGCGGGTTATTTGCCAGGTTGGGTGGGTTCATCCCACCATGCCGGCTAAGTCATGAATGCAGCGAGGGCGGCTCTAAACCCAGCAATCCGTCTCTTTTTGGTCAACAATGGCGATCAAACGCCTATAGTCTTGGGGTTAAAGTCGTCCTTTTTTTGATAGGACGTGATTTTCAATGTAGAGTATGACCATGAAAATTTTGCTCATCGAAGACGAACTCAAAATTGCAGACTTTGTGCTTCAAGGCTTCTCGCAGGTCGGCTTTGAGACAGACCATTTCACCCAGGGTACGGTTGGCTTGAAAGCAGCGCTCACCGGTGAGTATGACGCCATCGTGCTCGACTTGATGCTGCCAGGCATGGACGGTATCGAGGTCTTGAGCAACATTAGACAGTCAGGCAGTGCTATTCCCGTGATCATCCTCACCGCCAAAGGCGACTTGAGTGACCGTTTGATCGGGTTTGAGGCTGGTGCCAACGACTACTTGCCCAAGCCCTTTTATGTGGAGGAGTTGATTGCCCGAGTCAAATCCTTGATGATCACCCACAAGGGCCAAGAAAATTCTTTGTTGGTGGTGGGGCAACTGAGCTTGGATCGCATCACTCGCCGGGTGCAATGGCTAGACCATGCCATGGTGCTGAGCCAGCGCGAATTCACCTTGCTTGAGTACTTGATGCGCACGCCGGGTCACATCTTTACGCGCAAACAAATTCTCAAACACGTCTGGGCCATTGAATTTGATCCCCAAACCAACGTGGTCGATGTATGCATTCAGCGCATCAAAAAGAAATTGAACCCTACGAACCAAAAAAATGTGGCTGAATTCCCGATTGAGTCCATTCGTGGTGTGGGCTATAAAATTAAAAACGTTAGCCATGACCTTTGACTCTCAGCGCTTATTCAAATGGGTTTACTCGTTTCGGTTTCTGATCGCGATCCAAGCGCTCGTGTGCACGTTGCTATTTTTGGCGTTCAATCGATGGGTCTCCCAAACCATGGTGTGGAACATCATCCATGACAAGATTCAGTCCGAGCTGTTGATACGCTATACCCCCCCTGCAGTTGATGATCTCAAGCTACAAGATATCCCCAGATTTTCCGATTCGAGCGAGACCTTTGGCTCATACAAGTTTGACTATAAGCAGGTGTTTGTGGACGAAGTGGTCAAGCGATCTTTTCACTGTGACCAGCAAGGCTTGGCCACCTTTGGCTTGGGTGCTGTAGTGGATCCTTCTGGTCGAAAAGCCCGTTTGTTTTGCGTTGACTTGATCGCTGCCGCTTCTCAATACAGCGCCTGGAAAAACTTCGAGGTCAAAGGGGTCAACCACCAAACCCAAGAAGGTGTGATGACGCTTCACGGCTTGGATTGGATGGTCATTGAGATCGCCCCCAAGAGTGTCCAGTTGCCTGTGAGTTGGTTGGCCGTTCCCAGATCGGCTGTGGATGCTTATGTTGACCTCATTTGGGATATACGCGACAAGGTGTTGATTGCCGTATTGCCAGTCTTGTTGATCACCGTTTTGGTGACCACCTTTTTGGTCACCCGTACCGTCATCAATCCTCTGGAAAAGCTCAAGTACAGGCTTTTTCAACTTGAGACCAAAGACTTGGACAAGCCCTTGCATGCGCAGTCGAGCTTCAATGAGTTCAAGGACTTTGTTGATGTGTTCAATTTACTCAGAGAGAGGCTTCGCGCATCTTTTTTTCAAGCGGGACGCTTTTCTGCTGACGCTTCTCATGAGTTGCGCACACCCCTCACCATTTTGCGTGGATATGCTGAGCGCGCCATTGCCGATTGTGAGGAAGGATCGAGACAACAAATTCGTCTGTCACAAATGTCCGATGAGATTGATCGATTGATCTCTATCACCGACAAGTTGTTGCTCTTATCAAAAGCCGATGCGGGCTCGCTCACCTTGTCAGCCTCCCAGGTCAACGTGAGCGACATGTTGGATGAGTTGGTGATGGATGCCAATATGTTTCAAGACAAATTGAAGGTGACTTCCAGTATTGAAAAAGGACTGTATTGGTATTGCGACACCCAGCTTATACAACAGTTGATTCACAACCTGTACACCAATGCGGTGAACTACAACGTGGAGCAGGGGTGGATTCATTTTGAGGCCCGAATGGATCAACATCAATTGGTGTTGGTCTTTAGTAACCCGACAGCCAAAATGTCACACGATTTGGTCGAACGTGCTTTTGAGCGTTTTTACCGCGGCGTTGATTCACACACTCGTTTGATCGATGGCCATGGCTTGGGATTGAGTTTGTGTAAGGAAATCGCTCGTGTGCATTACGCCGATTTGGAGATGGTGGAAGACGATCAAAATGTGGTCAAGGTCACTTTGCGAGTGGAGCCCAAAGCGCTCATGCACCCAAATCATGCGCCGGTGGCTCACTTGCTCGAGTCGGTGTGAGTTGGAGTGTCTTGTCAGCAGTCGTCATCGTTCCCTCTTTGAGATGGAAAGTCTGACACGATGTCAGATTTTTTTCACTGGGTGCTTGGTGTCCTCAATCTTTGTTGCGAAATGAAGGACTGGCCTTGTGACTTGGTTTTGAAGCGACGCATGGCCGTGGGTCTGTGCTTCACACTCACGGCGATGAGTCTGGGTGCTCAGTCCAATCATGAGCTCGGGATTGAAGGCCTGGGGGCGGTGAAGCACTTTGAGATCACCTACGGCCTGAACCAATCGAATCTCTCTTTGCTGCGTGGCGTGGTCATCGACACGAAGTTGGAGCCCACTTTGGATTTAAAGTTGGAGACTGAGCAAGGTTTTTTCAGCCTGCAAAATGGTCTGGGTTGGTGGCTTAACCATGAACCTGCACTCAAGTCTGGCGTGTCCATCAATTACATGCTCGGGCGACACCAAGATGCAGATCGGCACTACCAGGGGGCGGGAGATCGAAGTGGCAGTTTTGATTTCTTCGCCTTTGCTGAGTGGCAGCCCGTGGTGGATGCGGTGACCCTTTACGCCAATGTGGCGAGCACCCCTGGCCTTGATGCCAAAGCGTTTGCGCAAGCCGGCTTGACCCTGGGCTTGCCTTTGTTCAATCCATGGAATGCGTTTGTCGATCTCAATGAAACCTGGGGAAATTCGAGCTACTGGCAAAATTTTTACGGCGGCACCGCTCAGTCCCCAACCGCTTCGATGAAGGGGGTGTTCAACCCCACACAAGGCGGCGTTTTATACCAGTCCAAAACCGTGGGCGGTGTCTACAGCTTGGACAAGTCCATCGATCTGATCCTGGGTGTGGGGACTTTAGAGGCGTCTGCGAACTTGATGCAAAGTCCCCTGTTGGGCTCTCGCGTTCAACACACCGTCATGCTGATGGTCAATCAAAAGCTGATTTCTCATTGAGGTCAATGTTGTCGACCCTTCCAATCTTGCGAATTTTTGCCTGAAATCAACACCTCGGTTGGGTTTCAAGATAAGATTCAATCCATCATTGTGTTGCTCAATATCACCTTCTCTGAGCTGAAAAAAGGACGTTGTTGATGAATGAAAACTTGGTCATTGCCGTTGTGAGCGCGCTCATCTTGGGCTCCTTTGTCGGGGTCGAGCGCCAATGGCATCGCCGTTTGGTGGACTTGAAGACCAACGCCTTGGTGGCCTTGGGGGCTTGTTTATTTGTGTGGACTTGTCGAACAGACAGTGGCTATGTGGAGTCGGTGAGGATGGCCGGCCAAATTGTCGTGGGCGTGGGCTTCATTGGTGGGGGATTGCTTTTTCGCGATGGCATGCAGACCCAAGGCGTGAACACTGCAACGACATTGTGGTGTTGTGCTGCCGTTGGGGTGTTGTGTGGACTGTCACGCTGGCCTGAAGCACTTTTTGCGTCGGTGGTCATCGTGTTGGCCAATACCGTGTTGAGAAATTTGGCGCACAAGCTCAATTTAAAAATGGGCGTCAATGATTACTTGACTGAGAATGCCCAACTTGATGTGGAGTGCATTGCACAGATCGACGATCAAGTTCAAGCGTGCATGGATCTTTTTTTAAAAGGCCACAATTGTCAACTGCGCAACTTCTCACACCAAACGCTCTCCAGTGTCGAGCACAAATTCAGTTACAAAATCGCTTTTGAACACGATCATCCAGAGCAAGAATTCGGGCACTTGGAGAAAGAGTTGCGTGCGCTGGGTGTCAGCAAAATCGAATGGCACCGCTAAATCATCTCTTTCCCCCCCCTCTCTATTACGGGCGCAGACCTCAATACTGCGCTTGAAAAGGCTGCGATAAGCGGTAATTGCGATCAAAATGCCCCAAGTAGACTTGCGCGAGCTTGGGGTTGTTCCAGTTGACCAAAACGTTTTCTGAGTTCTTGTGCGCAGCCGCCGAAGAGAAGTTAAAGCTGCCCAGTTCTACCGTTTGTTGATCAATGATCATGACCTTGTCATGGTGGATGGGAAAGCGATCGATGAGTCTGACCTCACAGCCCGCATTCACCAAGGCTGACAAGGCGGCCCGGGCTTTGCCACTGTGGTCCTCGCTGGTGCTGCTTTTCTTGTCCACCACCCAAGAAATTTGAATTCCTCGCTTTTTGGCCCGAATTAAGGCCTCGGTGATGGGTGCATTGGTAAAGCTGTAGGCCAAGCCTCGGATCTCGCGCCGGCTCGAATCGATGGCTTTGATCACGAGCTCTTCAGAGCCTTCATTGGGAGAAAATGCGACTTCCAATGTTCCCATGGCGGGCATCTCAAAGGCCTGGGCGGCCATCCCACCAAAGAGGCTACTCAAGACCCAGAGCCACAAAGCCAAGCGCGCGAGTGCTTTCTTGTGGGCATTGAGAACTTGGATTGGGTGGTGAGTGGTGTGGCGTGATCGTGTGGGAGCGTTCATCATGGCGGTGGTGGCTTCAATCAAGAGGGGGCTAAGGTGTGAGCCCAAGGCGCAGGGGTGGTGGTGCTTTGGGAGAGGACTGGCAAAGCGTATTCTAGAATGTATTGGGCAGGTGTGATGGCGGTGAGAGATTACATTCATGCGCTTATTGAGATGTCTTCGCGGCGTCATCGCTCGGTCTTGGATTCAAACTGACGGATAATGTGGATCTATGATTGACCTATCTTTAGTATGATGAGCGCTGCTGCTGGCTCACTTTATCTGATGCTGCCTGGGCTATGTAGTACGCCCGAAGAACTCGCCAGTGTCCAAACCAGCTTGGATAAGCAAGGCTTTCAAACCAAGGGGGTGTCCATCCCCGGTTATTCTTTTGATCCAGAAAAAACCAAGCAAGTGGCGGTGAGCTTTGAGAGCTGGGTGGATCATTTGCATGGGCAAATCATGTGCGAGCGTCTCGAGTTTGAGCGCATCACCTTGGTGGGTTTGTCTTCGGGGGCGAATTTAGCCCTGGCCTTGACGATCAAATACCCTCAAAGTGTCGACGCTTTGGTGCTGCTGTCAACCTCCATTTGGGTTGATGGGTGGTCCATTCCGTTTTATCAATGGCTCTTGCCCGTGGCCTTGTTCACTCCCTTGGGGGTGTTTTGGAAATACCGCGAGAAAGAGCCCTTTGGCGTCAAGAATGAGCGGATTCGTGCTTGGATCAAACGAGAGTTAACGCGTCGCCGGGTGTCTGCGGCTGGGGCCAGTGTGCTGGAAATTGGTCACCTCAAACAAAACTTTCGATTGCGCTCATTTGTTAAAAAGCACTTGCCTGGCAGCGCGCTGCCTCATGGGCTTGTCATCCATGCCGAGCTCGATGAAGTGGCGAGTTTGAAAAATGTTCGTTGGCTTGAGTTGCACTGGAGGGCGGGCTCACTGCAAACCTTGATTTTGACCAACAGCTACCACATGATCACCATTGACCAAGAAAGACACACGGTGAGTCAAGCAATTTTGAAGTATGCCCAAGCACAAAACCCCCAGTAGGGAGTCTGTTCTTTGTGCTTGAGTGGGGAGCTCTATCGTCCCCTTTTGGTCAAGCAATGCGCTCAGTCGCGGTCAGGTCAGCTGAGCGCCTTGGGTGGATTTACCAGTCGTCAGAGCCGCCACCGCTAGAGGAGTCATCCCAAGAACTGGAATCTTGGACGCCGAAATTATTGCCACCCATGTCATAGTTTCCGCCACTCTGAGACGGGTAGCCATTGTCTTGAAAGCCGTTGTTGTTATTGTTGTTGGGCGCGAAGCCACCTTGGTTGGAGTTGCCGTGTTCACCCAGAACATTGTGCATGAGGGCTTCACCCGCAACCATGCCAGCACCCACTGCTGCACCCGTGACCAAGCCACCCATGATGCCTGATCCAATGCCCCCGCCACCTCCCATCGGGGCGGGTCCATAAGGCTGTCCCATGGGCATACCGCCGCCCATGGGCGTTGGGCCTGTGCCACCGTATTGAGGTTGTGGCATATAAACTTGCTGAGGGCGTGCAAACATGCGGTAGACCAAAAAGATAAAGGCCAAGACCGCAAAACCGATGATCCAAGGCAATAAGCTCGGCGTGCTGCTTGCTGCACGCTCATGGCTCGGTGCGTAGTTGTTGTTTTGCGCCACAACCGGTGGTGGTGCACTCAATCGCGCTTTTAAGCCACTCAAGGCCTCTGGCTTGGCAAACGTCAAGCCGGGGCTTAATTTCTCGGCAATTTGTAGCTCGTCTCGGGCTGCATCAAGCCGACCTTCCTTGGCCAAAATT
The DNA here is from genome assembly GCA_903844385.1 of uncultured Burkholderiales bacterium. Lineage (GTDB taxonomy): Bacteria > Pseudomonadota > Gammaproteobacteria > Burkholderiales > Burkholderiaceae_C > Limnohabitans. Next base: position 62,208 of record CAIMTJ010000042.1, on the reverse strand, counting down.
TCGGCATTGACAAAATGAGCCTTGCCGCTGTTGGGGTGGTCGATCAAGACTTGTTTCATCATGGCGTTGGCTTGGGCAAAGTTGCCCGACTCAGCCGCTTTGTAGACTTCGCTCATGGAGGGGTCGGCGGCCAAGGCCCAAGAGGCACTGAGCGCGAACAAGGCCAAAGACACCAAGCCACGGGCGAAGGTGCTGGTCAAAAGGTTGAATTTCATGAGAATTAAACTCCTATTAGGCAATGACAATCCATTTGAGGGTGAGGGCTGGGAATTCAAGCCCACGCGCAAACAATAAGAAGCTGATTCGGTCCACTGGGGTCTGGTCATGCTGGATGGCGCTGAATCTTAAAAGTTCAGACTTCACACAACACTGGATCATTTTGCCCTAAATTTGTGATCGGTGTGTGATGGCCTCAGATTGGCGGGCTTTGGGCGAGCCAAGCCGCTGTCTTGGCTGGTTGGCATCAAAACAGGTCTGGGTTTCGCGTCATGAAGTCAAAGCTGCGAAAACGACTTCTTGATTGCGCAAATCAAAATAGCTTTTTGTATTGCAAAACCTCCCCTTTGTTCTGGTGCTGTCTTTGGGGCGAAGTCTTTGACAAAACCAAGGGTTTTCTTGGTTTTTCAACTTACCCGCACTGTGCCAACCCCATTCACACCCTGGACCTTACCCTGCCAGTAGCCCCGAAGCTCGTCTTGGCTTAGGACGGCGAGGATGAGCCTGTCGGTTTTAAGCGGGGGGTTGGGGTGGGCTTGAATGCCGTCAATTAGGCGTGGACCATGAAAACCATGTTGGCGTTGCCCGAGCAGCAGCGTGCATGAGGTTAAGATGGAGGGTGGTCATCCTGAGCCAGGGGAGCGTGGCCCCATTGTCTCGTTTTCAGCTGGCTATCATTTTTTTCAAGGAACTTTTTCGAATGTCAAACGTATTGTCAACGGCGAGTTTGCCGGTCTTTAAACTCTTTCTCGGTAATTTGAAGACGTGTTTGCAAAAAACACTCACCAACGCAGCGGAGCGTGGATTCGACACCCAAGTCTTGGTGGAGTACCGCTTGGCACCCGATATGCTGCCCTTTAAACGCCAAATTTTGATTGCATGCGATGCGGCCAAATTGGGGGCATCCAGAATTGCGAACGTGGATGCGCCCAAATTCGATGACACAGAAACAACCTTTGAGCAGTTGATTGAGCGTGTGAGCAAAACCATCGACTGGATTGAGACCGTGACCCCCCAAGCCATGGACCAAGCAGCAGGTCGCGATGTGACCTTCACCGTTGGCAAGGAAACCAAAACCATGGTGGCAGAAGATTATTTGCTCCATTGGGTCTTGCCCAATATGTTTTTTCACATCACCACGGCCTACAGCATCTTGCGCCACAACGGCGTGCCCCTGGGCAAGCGAGATTACTTGGCCGGTTCATTGATGGCTTGATGGGCTAGGAGGTTTCCCCAGTTGGGGTTTGCCCAAGCTGGGGGCTCTAGCTTCATCACACCCGATACTTGGGTGAATCAACGGCATGGCCCTTCAAGTTTTTTTGTCTCTCAACCTTGCCCACTGACTGAAAGTGACCATGGCCATCAAGTCCACGATTTATAAAGCGCAGCTGCACATCGCAGACATTGATCACTCTTACTACGAAGACCATAGCCTCACCTTGGCCAGACACCCCAGCGAGACCGATGAGCGCATGATGGTGCGCCTTGTTGCCTTGGCCTTGAACGCCTATCGACTCCAAGAGATTTGTAAGGGTGATGGCTCATGGGTCTTCGGTGCGGGTTTGTCCGACCCCAATGATCCTGACTTGTATTTGCTCGATTTCACCTCCAGAAAACGCGTGTGGATCGAAGTGGGTCAACCCGAAGACAAGCCCTTGAGTAAAGCGTGCTCACAAGCCGACTTGGTGCTGGTCTATGCTTTCAATCACGCCAAAGAGATTTGGTGGAATGGTATTCGCAACAAACTGTCACGTTTGCAAAAATTGCAAGTCTGGGGCCTCCCCCATGAGGTCACCCAGTCCTTGGTGAGCTTGGCCGAGCGCAGCATGAACTTGCAAGCCACCATCCAAGAGCAAACACTCACACTCAGCAGCGAGCGAGGTAGCATTGAAGTGCAAGCGAGCTTGATGTCGACTTGAGAGAAGTCGCCAAATGTTGGCGGCTCTTCATCGGCATGGCGGGCAGCATGTTCAGGGGCCTGGGTGGTCGGGCGGCCTTGAGGCTGGCTCCTAGTCCAGTGGCTGCACGGTCACGGCGACGTCCAAAAGATGGTCGTTGCCCCCTTGGATCACCCCGCGCACGGGTGAGACATCTGAATAGTCTCGCCCCCAGGCAGTGGTGATGTAGTCTTGCCCAGGCGAGAAGATACCGCAGCGGTTATTGGTCGGGTCAAAGTCAAACCACAAGCCAGTGTCACTCTCGCTCGAATTCAGTGCAGGAAGATAGACCGATGCCCAGGCATGCGACGCATCCGAACCAATGAGCCGAGCTTGTCCCGCAGGCGGCATGGTCAACAAATACCCGCTGACATAGCGAGCTGCCAAGCCAAACGAGCGGCAGCATGCCACCATGATGTGGGCAAAATCTTGGCAAACCCCTTTGCGACTTGCAAAAATATCGGTCAAGGGCGTGTTGACCTGCGTGCTTTTACTCTCATAGGTGAACTCATCGTGGATCAGGTTCATCAACTCAGTCAACCCCTGGATGAGGGGTGTTGGTGCGCTCAAACAGCGTTGGGCGTATTGCGCGAACACCTCCAGCCTGGGGATATGGGGAGAGTCGAATAAAAAATCGCTGGCCTCGTCAAATTGCTTACCCGCGTTGTACTCGAAGTGCTCTCGCGCCTTGACAGCCAATGCCTCTTGCCAAAGCTCGATGAGTGACGGGCTTTGCAGTTGAGCTCTGGTGTTGCCCGCCACTGGCATGGATGGCCCACTGCTGCTCCATGCCCGCCCACCGGGTGGGGTCCAAGCGTTGAGCTGTAATGGATGTGGAGCCTGTTGTTGACCCAAGAGAGCTTGCCCCGCTAGGCTACTGGGCCACAGGGCTTGCATTTGTGTGGGTTGTGCTGAGAAATCGGATGACTGCTCAAACCGAAAATTCATCTGCGTGGGGGGTATTTGCTGCTCTCCAAAGGACCACGTGCTCAGCACACTCTCGGAGGTGATGCTCAACTGCTCGTGATGGTTCAGGAGCGCCAAATAGTGGGTTGGGTTTTGGTAAAAATCCTTGGACTCAAAGATCTCAGTGGGCTCGGGAGAGATGCTCAAGTGATGACTCTCTAAACGCTGACACGGCACCAGTCTGGGTTTGAGGTGCAAGAAGTGCTGTGCGGTCTCCACCGCGGGTTGATAGCGGTAAAGACTGGTGTGGGTGACTTTGAGCCTCACGCTGATCCTCCAGCCAAGTCGGTGCCAGGCGCGGCGAGCTCAGATGCTGCGCCAATCAAACGCGTGCCTTGGTACTGAAGTGGGGTGGCCGTGGTGTTCAAGGTGTGGGTAAAGTATTTCTCGCCAATGGCGTTGGAGACGCTGAAGGTTTGGCTGAGCCCTTGTTGCAGGTGTTGTGCCACGTTGAGCAAGTCTTGATTGCAAAACTCTGCTGGGCTTTGGGGGGTCAACCACGTCTCAGGCGTGGGCACCAAAGCGGCCAAGGTGTCGATCTCAAGCGGTCCGCAGCCTGCCAATTTGGCCAAACGTCCGCGCAAGGTCTGAGCGACCCAAGCCAGCGAGCGAGGATTGTCTCCATCCAAGACGATCAAATCAAACAATGCCTTTAAGCTGCGGCTTTGCTGGTATTGGGCTTGAAAGGTGATGGTGCTGTCAAATAAATTCAACAAGGTTAAAAAACAAGTGTCATCGTTTTCGAGTTGGGTCAGCACGCCCAGATTGATCGCTCCTTCGAGCACTTGGGAGAGGTAGACCAGGCGCTCCACATGTCGTCCAATGCTCAAGAGCCGCCAACCGTCATCGCGAACCATGCGGTCGGTTTGTGCACCCGTGATGGCGGCCAACTGGTTGTGGGTGTTGGTCAAGACGCGAATGACCTCGGTCAAGGGGTAGTAGTCTGCCTCAGACCAGCGCCTGGCCGCTTGCGAGAACTCATGCTGGGTGCGCTCGATGAGAATCCAGTGATCCATGGAAAGACGCTCTCTGACGGCAGAGGCGGCCAATTGCAAGGCTCGCAAGTTAAAGCCCAAACTCGACACCGTGCCAAACGCCTCAAGACCGGCGGTCAAGCGTCTCTCAAAGCGCCTAGGCTCATTCAAGTCCTGGGGTTGGGTGCTCATGTCCACATCGATGAGCCCTTGTTGGTAAGCCAAACGAGCAACCCAGGTGCGCCAGCGCGAGGAGAACTGTTGCTCGGCATTCAAGCCCTCCAAGGTGAGCCTGACTTGTCGCAGAATATTCTCACTCCTTTCACTGTATCGACCCAGCCAATAGAGGTTTTCAGCCGCACGGCTGGTCACGGTTCTTTTCTTGGCACTGAGGTCCAATTCGGAATGCAAGGGCACGGGTGCCAAAGTGTTGGTCTGGCTCTGGCCCTGAACCCACACGTCAGCGCTTGAACCTCCTCGTTGCATCGAGGCGATTTGGGCGCCTTGAGTGGCAAGCCTGGCCAGGCCACCTGGCAAAATGCTCCACTGATCTTGTGCTTGGCGGATGGCAAAAACGCGCAAAATGCAAGACCGGGTACTGATTTCTTGGTGCTCCCAGGTGGGCAGTTGCGACAGGGGTAAATACTTTTGAGCGGTGTATTGATCGGGTTGGGTCCAGATCTCTTGTCTGAGGCTGTTGAGGTCGTGTTCATTCAAGTGTCGACCCAACACCGTAAAGGGACGTGTAGGACGTTGCGCTTGGTAGGGGTAGGTCGGCTTGATCACGCAGTCGCTCAGTTGCGAGGTGACACTGTCAAAGGCTGCTTTTTCCCCGCACCACCAAGTCGACAAACTCGATAACTTCAAAGGCTCATTGAACAAGGCTTGGCAAATGCCAGGTAAAAATCCCAGCAATGCGGGGGATTCCAAAACGCCTGAACCGGGTGCGTTGGCCACAAGAACATTGCCGGCACGGATGACTTGCATGAGACCGGGCACCCCTAGGGTCGAGTCTTCTCGCAATTCCAAAGGATCCAAAAACTCATCATCCAAGCGCTTGATCAAGCCATGAACAGGCTCCAGACCTCTCAAGGTATTGAGGTACAGGTGCTGATTTCTCACGGTCAAGTCCCGCCCTTGGACCAAGGTGGCTCCCAAAAAACGAGCCAAATAGGCGTGCTCAAAATAGGTTTCGTTGTAGGGGCCTGGGGTGAGCAATGCGATATGAGACTGCGGTCCATGTCCTGAGGCTGCTTTGAGGTGGTCCATCATGCTGCGGTAGCTTGGGTTCAAGCCCTGCACGCCAAGCGCCGTCATCGCTCTTGGGAATAGGCGCGAGATGATGCTTCTGTTTTCAAGCAAATAGCCCAATCCCGAGGGGGCTTGGGTGCGTTGCGACAGCAAACGCCACTCTCCCGTCGGAGACCTCGCCACATCAAAGGCCACGATGTGCAAATGATCCCCGCCCAAGGGCTCGACACCCTTCATGTTTCTTAAAAACCCGGGGTGCCCATTGACCAAGGCTGGGGGCAAGAGACCGGATCGGGTCAAGTGTTGCTCGCCATAAATATCTTGCATGACCCTTTGCAAGAGCTTGACTTGTTGGGTCACGGCAACTTCTAGGGTGCGCCAACTCTCTTCATCAATGATGAACGGAAACAAATCCAAAGACCAGGGGCGCTGGGGTCCGTGTTGATCGGTGTAGACGTTGTAGGTCACGCCGTTGTCTTTGATTTGGCGCTCCAGTTCCTTTTGCTTTTGATTCAAGGACAGCACATCGCGCGTGTCCAGGTGATCAAAGAAAGCTTGCCAATGCGGCGCCAAAAGCGTTGGCGCAGTGGCATTGGGCGCGTTATCGAATGGCGTGTTTGGGTTTTTCTTCTGTAGCGATGGGCTGTGGGCCAACAGCTCTTGAAAGTGAGGGGATTGCTCGCTCTCCAAGGCCGAGGTCGAGTTGGCTAAAAATTGCTCCAAGTCGCTGCGACTTGGATGCGGTGCGCTAGGAGGTGCATCGACAGAGTGAGGGGGGTTGTCCAGCATCTCTTCATTGTCTCACGGCTCGACTCCCAAGCTTGGTCATTGGGCCAAGGCTTGGAGCTTTTAAGTATGCGCAGTTCATCCTCTGCATCCGGTTCAAGCCCGCCTCAAATCCAAGGTGAGCGGAAACTCTTGGTTCAAAGGCAACTCAATGGAGGCACTGGGCACATGCCAGAGTCCGGGCGTGTGGCCCATTTGGGCAAAACGAGATACCCGCCGACTTTGCGCCTCATAGGCGTTGACGGGGTAGGTGACGTAGTTCAAACCACCCGGGTGTGCAACGTTGTATTGCGCGCCAGCAACAGCGCGCTTGGACCAGGTGTCATAAAGGTCAAAGGTCAACGGCGCATGCGCGCCAATGCTCGGGTGCAAGGAGGAGGGAGGTGACCACGCCTTAAATCGCACCCCCGCCACATACTCGGTGTTCACCCCACTTGGGTGCATGGGCAAGGGTCGTTGGTTGACCGTGAGGCAGTAGCGTGACGGGTTAAAACCTTTGATGTGGACTTCAATTCTCTCAAGCGAAGAGTCCACATAACGAGCAGTACCACTTGAGGTGCTTTCCTCTCCCATGACGTGCCAAGGCTCCAGCGCGTTCCTGAGCGTCATCACCATTCCGCCATAGACAACTTCGCCAATCGTGGGGAAGCGGAACTCAATATGGGGCTCAAACCAAGCGGGGTCAAAGGCATAGCCGGCGTGCCGCATATCGTCCAAGACATCTTGAAAGTCTTGACGGACAAAGCTTGGCAATAAAAAGCGGTCGTGCAGTTCGGTGCCCCAACGGGTGGCGTTGGCCACATAAGGCTCGTTCCAAAAGCGGGCCACCAAGGCGCGAATCAGGAGTTGCTGCACAACACTCATGCGTGCATGGGGCGGCATCTCAAAGGCCCTCAGTTCCAATAAGCCCAAACGGCCTGTGGCACTGTCAGGAGAATACATCTTGTCGATGCAGAATTCTGAGCGGTGGGTGTTGCCCGTGACATCGATCAAGATGTTGCGCAAGATGCGATCCACCGTCCAAGGCGCCATGGCGTGCTGATGCAGCTGGCGTTGGCGGAAAATCTCTTTGATGGCGATCTCCAGTTCAAACACTTGGTCATTGCGCGCCTCGTCGACTCGAGGAGCCTGGGAAGTTGGGCCAATGAACTGGCCACTAAAGAGGTAGCTCAAGGACGGGTGGTTGTGCCAAAACAAGATCAACGACGCCAAGAGCTCTGGACGGCGTAGAAACGGACTGTCTGCTGGGGTGGCTCCTCCCAAGACGACATGGTTGCCACCCCCCGTGCCTGCATGCTTGCCATCGGTCATGAATTTCTCAGCCGAGAGGCCGCAGTGATGCGCTGCCTTGTATAAAAACTCGGTGTTGGCCACCAATTCGCGCCAGGAGTGGGCGGGGTGGATGTTGACCTCAATCACCCCAGGGTCGGGGGTGACTTGGAGAACTTTAAGGCGTGGGTCGCGAGGCGGCGGGTAGCCTTCGAGCACGATTTTGACGCCGCGTTTTTGAGCCGTTTTTTCGAGAGCTCGTAGCAAGGCCAGGTAATCTTCCAGCTCGGCCAAAGGGGGCATGAACACATACATCACACCGTATTTTTCGCCCTGGCTTTCACCGCTTGGGCCGTTGGCACGCCTGGGGTCGCGCACTTCCACGCAAAGGGCGGTGCGCACAATGGCCGCTGCCGACTCGAGGCGTTGAGGTGGGTGGGTTTGAGCGTGCTCGCTCAAGTCTTGGGTCTGGCCGCCTGAGGAGGGTGCGTTGGGTGTGCGCAAGGCTTGCAAGGCTTCAGCGTTGGAGCCAAACCAAAAGGGCATCCATTGCTTGATTTGAGTTTGCAGGCCTTTAAAGATCGACCCCGAGGGGTTTGCGTCTTGGCTTACGTCTTGATTGAGGGGCGACTGAAATTGAATCCCTGGGGTAGTCAAGGGCGCGCGAGCGGCAAACGGGTCCATCTCGTGATGGAAGGGGTAGTCCTCGGTTTTGACCCAAGGCAGCGAGTCCAAGGGCAGTCGGTAGCCCATGGGCGAGTCCCCTGGGATCAAATACAAGCGTTCTTCACGCATGAACCACGGGCTCGATAGCCATCGGGGAGCGGTCGTGTTGGTGTTGTAGTGGGGGTTGATTTGAATGGGCAACAAGTAGCCGATTTCGCTGCCGAGTTTTTGCTCAAATACTCTGAGTAAGCGCGCGCGCTCCATCTCGTCATCCAGCCGTGAGTCAAGGGGGTCAACGTTCACTGGCAGGCGCCGCTCGCGCCACAAATAATAAAACGTGTCTTCATAGCCTGTTTGGATATGGGCGCCAGGCAGTCCGAGTTCAGCGGTGAGATCGTGTAAAAAAGCCTTGGCGTCTTGGGCTGTATAAAAGCTCGGCTGCGACTCATCGGCAAAGAGTGCGGGGTTTTGCCAACAAGCAACGCCATCGGCTCGCCAGCAAATGCTCAGTGCCCACCTGGGCAGTTGCTCGCCGGGGTACCATTTACCTTGTCCAAAATGAAGGAAACCGCCTTGTCCATATTCTTGTCGAAGTTGATGAACCAATGCCGTCGCCAGGGTGCGTTTGGTCGGCCCCAATGCATCGGTATTCCATTCGGGTGCATCGCGATCGCTGGTGGCAACAAAGGTGGGCTCACCACCCATGGTGAGGCGGGTGTCATCTCGGCGAAGTTGCTCGTCGACACGTTCGCCCAGCGCCAAAATCTCTCGCCATTGCTGCTCCTGGTAGGGGAGTGTCACGCGTGGGGTTTCTAAAATTCGTGTCACCCCCATGTGGTGATCAAATTCGACCTCGGCTTCGTCGACCAAGCCCTCGATGGGGGAGGCGCCGGAAGGTTGCGGCGTGCATGCCAGTGGTATGTGCCCCTCTCCAGTGAGCAGGCCTGAAGTCGCATCCATTCCCACCCAGCCCGCGCCAGGCAAATACACTTCACACCATGCATGCAAATCGGTGAAATCCACATCGGTGCCACTGGGCCCGTCAATGGACTTGACGTCTGCTTTGAGTTGAATCAAATAGCCCGAGACAAACCTGGCAGCCATGCCGCAGCGTCGCAAAAGTTGCACCAGCAGCCATGCGGAATCTCGGCAAGAGCCCGATCCCAAGCTCAAAGTTTCTTCTGGGGTTTGCACGCCGGGCTCAAGGCGGATCAAGTAACGCACCGAGTGGTGCACTTGTTGATTGAGCTTGACCAAAAAGTCGATGGTACGACAAGGGCTGTGGTCGATGCTCTTGATGTACTGGGTGAGCTTAGGGGTGAGGGGCTCGCAGGCCAAGTAGGGCGTGAGCTCAGCGCCAAGCTCCTTGCTGTAAGTGATTGGGTAATTTTCTGCGCGAGGCTCTAAGAAGAAATCAAACGGGTTAAAGACCGCCATCTCGACGACCAAGTCCACTGTGATCTTGAAGACTTGTGTGGGCTCTGGAAAAACCAAGCGGGCTTGAAAATTGGCGTAAGCGTCTTGCTGCCAATTGACAAAATGCACCTCGGGCTCGACCCGAAGTGAGTAAGACACGATCTTGTTGCGACTGTGCGGTGCAGGTCGAAGCCGCACAATTTGAGGGCCCAATTTGACCCAACGATCATAGCGGTAGTGGCTGATGTGATTGAGGGCAACGTGTATGGTCATGGTCTAGACCTTTAGCAAAAGACAAGCCAGTGTAGGCTGACTTGCATGGGTTTTCCACAACAAATCCATTGAAAGATCGCACAAATCTGGTGCATTTATGGGTTGGGGTCGATTGAACGCCTTGCGTTTTTTGTTTTGCACCAGTGTGGTGCGAATAAGCTCGACAAAGTGCATCTGTTTATGGCAAGCTACTTGCTAATTATAGGCAAGGAGTCAGTCTGATGAACCCATTTGATGAAATGTATGCTCGCTTGCCTGAGGTCGATGACGGCGCAGACTTGGGTGTGCTCAGAGCACACTATGAAACTTATCACGATTGGTTGTCCAAACAATCCCAAGCACAAATGAAGACTCGCCGCGCTGAGGCGGAAATGGTGTTTCGTCGCGTGGGGATCACCTTTGCGGTCTATGGTGAAAAGGACGCAGAAGGCGATGGCACCGAGCGACTCATTCCTTTTGATTTGATCCCTCGCATCATTCCAAGTCATGAATGGAAAAGTTTGGAAAAGGGCTTGGTGCAGCGCGTTCAAGCCTTGAATCGGTTTATCCATGATGTCTACCATGACCAAGACATTTTGAAGGCGGGGTTGATCCCCAGGCAACAAGTCTTGGAGAACGCCCAGTTCAGGGCAGAGATGGTTGGCGTGAATGTGCCCCATCAGGTCTATTCCCACATCAGTGGCATTGACATTGTGCGAGCCGCCAACGACAAAGGCGAAGGTCAGTACTACGTGCTGGAAGACAATTTGCGGGTGCCCTCGGGGGTGAGCTATATGCTAGAGGACCGCAAAATGATGATGCGCCTCTTTCCAGAACTCTTTCGCTTGCATCCTGTGGCCCCAGTGGCTCACTACCCAGACTTGTTGCTCGAGACCCTCAGGAACTGTTCTCCCGCCTCGTCTTCTGAACCCACGGTGGTGGTGTTGACACCAGGGATGTTCAATTCAGCCTATTTTGAGCACGCTTTTTTGGCGCAACAAATGGGTGTGGAGCTCGTGGAGGGCAAGGATCTTTTTGTCAAAGATGATTTTGTCTTCATGCGCACCACACAAGGTCCCAGGCGGGTGGATGTGATTTATCGGCGTGTGGACGACGACTTCTTGGACCCGGCTGTTTTTCGACCCCAGTCCACCCTGGGCTGTCCGGGTCTGATGCAAGCCTATCGTCTAGGCCATGTGAACATTTGTAACGCCGTCGGCACGGGCATTGCAGATGACAAGTCCATCTATCCGTTTGTGCCCAAAATGATTGAGTTTTACTTGGGTGAGCAGCCCATTCTTCACAACGTGCCCACCTACATCTGCCGTGATCCACAAGATTTGAAATACACCTTGGACCATTTGCCTGAATTGGTGGTCAAGGAGGTGCATGGTGCGGGTGGCTATGGCATGCTGGTGGGACCGACTGCCTCCAAGGTGGAAATTGAGCAGTTTCGGGCGGCCTTGATCAGTGACCCACAGCGCTACATTGCGCAGCCCACCTTGAGTTTGTCGTCTTGTCCCACCTACGTCGAGTCTGGTGTAGCGCCTCGGCATATCGATTTGAGGCCCTTTGTGCTCAGTGGTAAAACGGTACAAATGGTGCCCGGAGGCTTGACGCGCGTGGCTTTGCAAGAAGGCTCTTTGGTGGTGAACTCCTCTCAAGGGGGTGGCACCAAAGACACCTGGATTTTGGAGTACTAGACTTATGCTTTCTCGCACCGCCGATCACTTGTACTGGATGTCTCGCTACACCGAGCGTGCAGAAAATACCGCTCGCATGCTGGATGTGAACTACCAGACCTCGCTGTTGCCCCAGTCCACTGCTGTGGCTCAGGTCGGCTGGCAAGGACTGCTGTCCATCAGCGAGCTCACCCAGGCCTATCAAAGCATCCATGGTGAGGTGCTGCCCGCTCGTGTGATGGAGTTCATGGTCAAAGATGAAAGCAACCCGTCGTCCATCATCTCTTGCCTCAAAGGGGCGCGTGAAAATGCCAGAGCCGTTCGTGGCACCCTCACGACAGAGGTGTGGGAGACACAAAATCAAACCTGGCTTGAACTCAACCGTCGCTTAAAAGCGGGTGACTTTGAGCGCGATCCAGGGCAGTTTTTTGAATGGGTCAAATACCGCTCACACCTGTCTCGGGGTGTCACGGTTGGGACCATGTTGATTGATGATTCGCTGCGCTTTATGCGCTTGGGCACGTTTCTCGAAAGAGCCGACAACACCGCCAGGCTCGTGGATGTGAAGTTCCATGCTGTTCAAAGTGATTTTTTTGGCGCTGCCAATGCCAAAGACCAAGAGTATGACTTTTATCACTGGAGCGCGATATTGCGCAGCGTATCAGGCTTTGAAATTTACCGAAAAGTCTACCGCGACGTCATCAGCCCCGAGCGCGTGGCCGAGTTGCTCATCTTGCGCTCAGACATGCCACGCTCAGTTCATGCGAGCATGAACGAGGTGGTGGCCAACTTGGAAGTGCTGGCCAACGAGCAATCGGTGGAGACCACCAGGCGTGCAGGCAAACTCAGGGCTGAATTGCAATACGGGGTGATTTCGGAAATTTTGGCCAATGGTCTGCACGCTTTTTTGACCCAATTTCTGGACCGGGTCAATGATTTGGGTATGGGAATTTCCAGAGACTTCTTGATCGCGTCTTGATTGCGTCTTGAGCGCTTTCATCACAAACGCAAACCGCCTCATGAACGCCGATGATGCTGGCGTGTTAAAAAACCACTGATGCGCAGGGCCACAGGACCCAGCCAGCGCGAGACGCGGTGGCGACGCTGGGCAAAGGCGGCGTAAAGCTTTGCCAAAAGGCCTTGAAGTGAGGGTCGACTCAGCACCCACGCCAAGACGCGCAAATCCACCAAGCGGTAAGCCGTCGCAAAGACGCGCACCCCCTCGATCACTTCGCCGCTTCGCAGTCGACCTTGCATCAATTGCATGGCGCGCTCGCAAGACAGTCCACTGCCTTGCCAATCAAGCCCCGTTTGGGTGATGTCAATGAAAGCGAGTTGCCCCAAATGGTGGGTGTCTTTGTATCTCAAATAATCGATCTCAGCTCGGCACAGCGGGCACGAGCCATCGAAGTACAAGGTGAGGGCAGGATCTTGATGCATCAAATCGTGTAGAGGGGACGATCAAGGCCACCGGCCAAGTTTTCCTTGGACCAAGTCAAAGGGTCAACGCTTTTGGGCAAAATCACACCCGCAGCCCGAACATGGTGGCTTTGGGGTTGCAGGGCGGGCAATGCATCAGGATGCTCTTGAAGGTTGATGGCTGCTTCGTAGAGCATGCGCCTGGCCATCACAATCGCGCGATCGGTGGGCAAGAGTTTTTCCTCGTCATGGTTTTGGATCGGCCCCATGCTCTCTTGCAAGGATGCGTCTTGCATGGAGATGCCAAAGACACCGCTGAAGGTTTCTTTGTTTTTTTGCGCCTTCCTGTCCATCAAGTAATCGTTGTCCATGTTTTGCTTGGGCCTAAAGCTGCCGGGTGCTTCGTATTGCACATGGATACCTTTGCCATCGGCCATGTCCTTGACCTCTTGGTCCGAGAGCGGTTTGTCGTGGTGAAAGTTGATACTCCAAGCCCAGCAGTGATGGTCATCTTTGGGAACCCACAAGTGTCCTCCCAATGCATGGTGTCCAAAGGGTGGAATCAAGGTGTACCATGGGAAGATGAATTGAGTGATGCGCCAGTAATAATGCGCCTCATCGGCATTGCGCCTTCCAAACAAGGTGAGCCCAAAGTCGGTTTTCTCGATAGTGAAGATGACATTTCCATCGGCTTTGATGTATTTCAAGGCCTCGGTGCCCACGTGCATCGGGTCGCGATCGACTTCAAAGCGGTGAACGTAAGAGACGTGGGCGGTGTCGATGCCGCCTTCCATGGCTTGGAGGAAGTTGCACTCTTGTTCGCGCTTGGAGATAAACACATGGCTTGCAGGCAAGGTACTCCATTCAAGTTCTGGCGGTGCGGGTTGAAACTCAGGCGGCCCCATGTAAGCCCATACCAAACCAGCTTGCTCAATGCAGGGGTAGGCTTTGATGTTCATTTTTGAGCACATCTCCGGTGCTGAGGGCACCTCAATGCAGTGACCGTGCCGATTGAATTTCAAACCGTGGTAAGCGCACCTGAGGCCACCTTCTTCGTTTCTGGCAAAAAACAAAGAGACACCGCGGTGCGAGCAAAATTCACTCACCACACCCACTTCACCCTGGGTGTCGCGAAACACCACCAAATGCTCCCCCATGATTTGGGTCTTGACTTGAGGGCCGTCGGGCAGGGCGATTTCTTCGCTCGAGACAATGGGGACCCAGTAGCGTCGGAGTAAATTGCCCATCGCCGTATCGGGGCCGGTTTGGGTGAGGACTTGGGCCATCTCTTTATTCATAATATATTGCGTCGCTTGGAGGATCAATGTTCAAAGATAGACATTGTAAAAGAACTTGTTGTCAATGGGGCGATTGGCCCAAGCCAATTCCCCGGGACACGAGGGTTTTCAAACTGAAGGGGAGTGAAGGCGCAAAAGGGGTTTTTACTCTAGACCCTAGGGATGGGATCGGCTAGAGTGCTTCGATTGAATTGATTCGGATGGTCTTTGGATATGTCGATGAGCACAGCGCAAGATATAAAAACCGCGGTCTTGATCGTGGGCGCGGGTCCCGTGGGACTGAGTGCGTGCATTGAGTTGGGGGCCAGGAATGTGGCAACTTGGGTGGTGACCGATCAGCACACCACAGCGCAGCACCCCAAATGCAACACCACCAATTCGCGCTCGATGGAGTATTTCCGCCGGCTCGGTCTGCATGCGTCTTTGCGCCAAGCAGGCCTTCCCAACCATGTCCAAAGGGCCTCGGCCTATGTGACACGGTTTTGTGGTGAAGAGTTTGCCCGCATGCCCAGACCCGTGTCGAACTGGCCCACGCCGGAGCTGCCCAACCAGATCTCTCAGATCACCTTGGAGAAGGAGCTTTGCCACCACGCCCAGTCCCTGGCTGGGGGGGGTATCTGTTTTGGTCACCGATTGCTGGGGTTTACCGATGGGGGGGCTGGAGAGTCTCATCCGATTAAGGCGCGCATTCAAAACCCTCAGGGGCAAATCTACACGGTTCATGCACGGTTTTTAATTGGCGCAGACGGGGCCAACAGTTTGGTGAGAAAAACCATTGGCGCACAGCTGCAAGGGCAAGACGGCAGCCTTGAGCGCTCATTCATGGGCGGCACCATGCTCTCTTACTACATTCGAGCGCCACACTTGCAAGCGAGAAGTGCTCGCTTGCCGGCTCACTCCAATTGGATCATCAACCCCGATTTGCGCGGTTTGATGTTTGCCCAAGACGGACAAGAGCGTTGGGTGGTGCACTACCAAGTTCCTCCAGGCGTGGATTGGCAGACGCTGGATGCACGCGAAGTCGTGCGCTCCTTACTCTCGAGCGATGAAACGCTGTTGGCTCACCATGACTTGGATTTTGAAATTCTCTCGGGCGGTCCTTGGCGCGGAGGCTTGGCCTTGGTGGCTGATCGCTATCAACTGGGGCATGCATTTTTGGTGGGAGACGCCGCTCATTTGTTCACGCCGCTGGGCGGCATGGGCATGAACACGGGCATTGGTGACGTGATGAATTTGTGCTGGAAGTTGGAAGCGGTGATCAAAGGCTGGGGGGGGGAGGGGCTGCTCGAGAGCTTTGAGCGAGAGCGTCGACCCATGGGACTGCGCAATGCCGCTTTTGGTGTGCAATGCGCGGCAGTCATGGACGGCTGGCACGTCCCGCGCAATTTTGAGGACCATTCCTCTGAGGCTGCCCAAGCCAGGGCCTTGTTGGGCGAGCAGATCTTGAAAGAGGATGCGGCGCAGTACCGCAGCGTTGGGTTGCAGCTGGGGGAGCGCTATGAGTTGTCCAATATCGTGGCGCACGACTTGGCTCCAGCCCCAGCGGATCATTGGGACACATTGTCTGGCGTTTTACGCTCTGGTGCCAGAGCGCCCCATGTGTGGCTGTCGCCTGGGGTATCTTGTTTTGATCACTTTGGATTGGGCTTTACCTTGATCAATATGGGGCAGGCACAGGCCGTGTACTCTCTGAGTGAAGCGGCTCAACGTTTGGGCTTGCCGCTCAAGACACTGCAGTGGCGTGACTTGGTGATCGAAGACAGCACGAGCGACTGTGATCAACCTCATCGAGACAGTGGCCACGCGCGTGAAGTGGCCCCCAAGCTTTGCATCCAAGATGTGTACACCTCCACCTTGGTGCTGATTCGACCCGATCAACATGTGGCGTGGCATGGTGAGCCAGGCGACGTCGATGGATCCGACCAGGCTCAAGCCCTGTGGTCGCTTGTGCTTGGGGCGCAGCCCTTGGATTCGCACCCAACACCAGAGCGCTTCACTGCCAAAGCCCACGATCGTCAAACAGACAGAACTGGGAGATGAAGAGATGACTGATCCGAAAGATTTTCGTCCTTTTGTCCCCACTTTGGATTACCCAAGGGTGGCTGCTTTTCAAGGTCGAGACGCCTACCAGCATGGAGATGCGGGACTGGCCAATCCTTACCCCAAAGCGTTGCTGTTTGATCCCTGGGACGAGCTTTATGCACAAGAGTTCTTGGGGGTCACCACCAACGGACAAGTGGTGCCAGGTCTCTTTCAACGACAGGCCCAAGATGCCCCTGTGCAGGCCATGGTGGAGGCTGCCTTGGCGATGTTGAACCTTCTGAGTGCAGAGCAAAGGCGCTTGGTGAGTCTTACGCTTCACGCTCGCGAGTGGAGACGCTGGAACAACACGGAGATGTACATCTACCGCTACGGCTTGCGACTCGAGGAGTTGGGTCTTGCAGCGCGCGAGTCGATCTTGAAGCTCATGGCCTGCAGTCTGTCGCCCAAGGGATTTGAGAAAACCCGCAACACCATGCGCATCAATCATTTTTTGGGCACTCTCACCCACAATACAAAGGTGCTGGGTGAGTGGAGTTATAACTTCACCTTGTTTGGTGAACCCTCACTCGTTGAGCCTTGGGGCTGGCAAGTCAGTGGTCACCACTTGGCACTCAATTGTTTGGTGATCAAAGACCAAATGGTGATTTCACCCACTTTCATGGGTGCGGAGCCCAATTCCATTGATGAGGGGCTTCATGCGGGACTCAAGATGTTCGAAGACGAGGAGCGTCAAGGCCTGTCTTTGATCAACGCTTTGAGTGCCAGTCAACGTGAAAAAGCCAATGTCTATCACTCTAGCGCGGGTGGAGACTTGCCCGATGGTCGTCGCCACAAAGCCGATCAATTGCATCTGGGCGGCGCCATGCAAGACAACCGCATCATTGCCTATGAAGGGATTGCCGCCAAACACTTCAATGCTGCTCAGCAAACTCGGCTCTTGGATTTGGTGCAGTCCTTCATTGAACCCTTGCCGGCCGGACCCCACAAAGCACGGATGCAGGAGGTTCAAGATCGCTTGGATGAGACCTATTTCTCCTGGATTGGGGGGACTCAGGATCACGACACTTTTTACTACCGCATCCAAAGTCCAGTGATTATGGCCGAGTTTGATCACCATTCGGGCGTTTTTCTCACCAATAACTTGCCCGCCAAATTTCACATCCACACCTTGGTGAGGACCCCCAATGGTGGCGACTACGGCAAGGATCTTTTGCGACTGCATTATTTGAGGGACCATGACGCATCCCTCAAGCCTGGTGTGGTGGGCTTGAGGATGGACCATGAGCGGCGTGACCCATCTGAGTTGAAGCGCTCAAATCACCCTGCGCAAACGCTCGATCATGCCCACGGCCCGGGTCACTCGCATGATCATGCCCACGGCCCGGGTCACTCGCATGATCATTCACACGATCACCCCCCATCCGTCACAGGGCATCCAGCGGTTCGCGCTGACCCCAGCGCCCGAACGGATGGGATTGATCCTGGCCGATGACGGCGCAGCCAAGCTTTTTCTCATTTTTTCAACCATTGCAAAGGGTTAGACCATGTCACTTCCGACTTTCAATCGCAGAACCTTGTTGATGGCCACCGGAATGGGTGCCCTCACGACAGGCCCGCTGTGGGCGCAAAGCAGCAAATACCCCACTCGCAACATTCGCATGATCGTGCCGTTTCCCGCCACTGGCGGGCCCGACACAGTGGGCAGATTGGTGGCCCTCATGTTGTCTCAAAAATGGGGGCAATCCATCACTGTGGAGAACATGCCCGGTGCGTCTGGACAAATTGGAACCAACTACGTGGTCAAAGCCCCCGCTGACGGCTACACCTTGCTATTTGCGCCGCCAACGCCCATCACCATTGCGCCGCATTTTGATCCCAAACCCGCCTATGACCCCGCCAAGGACTTGCTGCCCGCTTCCCTCATGGGGCGTAATCCCGCTGTGATTGTGGTCAATGCCAAAGTGCCGGCCACCAATTTGTCTGATTTTTTTGCGCTGGTCAAGAAAAATCCTGACAAGTACTTTTATGGCTCTCCAGGTTTGGGGCACGCGTTTCATTTGATCTCGGAGATCATTTTTGCCAAGGCTGGCGTGACGCTCACTCACGTGCCCTACCAAGGCAGTGCGCCCGCGGTGATGGGTTTGCTGGGAGGGGATGTGCAATTTTTGGTGCAATCAGTGGAGTCGGTGAAGGAGCACATAAAAGCGGGTAAGCTGCGCGCTTTGGCGACCTTGGAATCCAATCGACTAGAGGCCTATCCTGAATTGCCCACCTTGAGCGAGAGTGGACTGAGCAATTTGGACATCATGAATTGGTATGGTGCTTTCTTTGCCGCCAAAACACCGCCTGAGGTCATCGGTTTTTGGGAGCATGAGTTGGCCCTCTTGGCCAAAGATGGGGCTTATCAAAAGCGCATGCGAGAGATGAGTTTTGATCCGGTGGTTTATGGTGCTCAAGAATTCACCAAAATGATGGCTCTGGAGAGTGGGCAATGGGCGGGCGTGATCAAGTCTGCCAAAATCGTCACTCAAAAATAAAACAAGAGGGTATTGATATGGATTTGGCAATCAAGGGTCGCCGAGCGTTGGTGTGTGCTTCTTCCCAGGGTTTGGGGATGGCTTGTGCGCTCGCTTTGGCCCGGGAAGGGGCGCTGGTCTACATCAACGGCAGAGACCAAGGCAGACTCGATGTGGCTCATGCCCACATTTTGAAAAGCACTGGCGTGAGCGTAAAAACTGTGGTGGCCGATATCACGCATGACGACGGTCGAGCGCACTTGTTTCAAGTCTGCGAGCCACTCGATATTTTGGTCAACAACAATGCGGGTCCACCTCCGGGTGTGCTCAAAGACTGGGATCATGCAGCCTGGTTGTCTGCACTCGAGGGCAATATGCTTGCTCCCATTTTGCTCATACGAGGTTTTTTGCCAGGGATGCGCGAGAGGCGTTTTGGACGAATCGTCAACATCACTTCGGCCATGGTCAAGAGTCCACGCTCGCACATGGCGCTGTCAACCACAGCACGCACGGGGCTCACTGCATTTTGTAAATCGGTGTCACAAGAGGCAGTGGCCGACAACGTGACCATCAATAATTTGCTGCCCGAGCGCATCGATACGCCAAGGCAAGATTTCATGGCCCAGCGCATTGCTAAAAATAAGAGTATCAGCTACGAGGCTGCGCGTGAAGAGATCGTACAAACAGTGGCGGCCAAACGGTTTGGTACCCCTGGTGAATTTGCCGATGCCTGTGCTTTTTTATGTTCGGCGCAAGCGGGATTTATTTCTGGCCAGAACCTCCAGCTCGATGGTGGCTCTTATGCGGGGCTGCTTTGAGCGCACTGGTGTTGCGTTGTGCGATTTTTTATCGAATCAAATCGCAGGCGTCCCTTGGCTCTTGCTCCAGAGTCTCAAGCATAGAGGTGCCCGCGGCACTTTAGGCGGCTTTGGGTGCTCAGGCCCCCTCAAACCCCTCAAGCCCCTCAAGCCCCTGCAGCTGGCCATGGAGGATTAGTTTTTACCCTCATTTGCGCCAGTATCGCGCCATGTGCTCAGAAATTACGCTAACATTCGCGCAAATCAAAAAACAAAGGGACTGTCAATTTCAAAGCGCGACAACGTTGCGCTAAGAGTTCTTGGCTCACCCAGGGCGGGGCCCAAGTCGATTCAAATTGGACTAGACTCGCCTCTTGAAATTTTCAACTCCATCCTCAATTTCAACCCAAAATTGATATTTTCTTCAATGGGCGCAGCAAAAAGACTCGCCTAAGGACACTCCTATGATCAAAGTTGACAATTTATTCAAAACGTTTGGCAACAAACAAGTCTTGAGCGACGTCTCATTTGAGGTCGCTCCTGGTGAGGTGTTGGGCTTTTTAGGCCCCAATGGCGCTGGCAAATCCACCACCATGCGCATCATCACGGGCTTTTTGGAGCCCACTGCGGGCCGAGTGGAAGTTTGCGGTTTTGATCTCTCGACCCATGCATTGCAGGCCAAAGAAACCATCGGCTATTTGCCCGAGTCTGCCGCTCTCTATGAAGAAATGACCGTGGGAAACTTCTTGAAGTTCATCGCCGAAATACGTGGTTTACGCGGTGCAGCACAACGCCAAGCTTTGGAGCGGGTTTGTGAGGAATGTCACTTGGACCGTGTTTGGCACCAAGCCATCGATACCTTGTCCAAGGGCTTTAGACAGCGAACCGGTTTGGCGCAAGCTTTGATTCATGACCCTCAAGTCCTGGTCTTGGATGAGCCCACCGATGGGCTCGATCCCAATCAAAAGTTTGAGATTCGGGAATTGATTACTCACATGGGGCGCTCCAAAGCCATCGTGTTTTCGACACACGTCTTGGAAGAGGTGGAGGCCGTTTGCTCTCGTGCCATTGTCATCAATGCAGGGGTCATTGTGGCCAATGGCACACCCCGAGAGTTCAAGGCCAGAACCCCAAGTGGACGCATGGATGATTTCTTTCGCTTGGTCACCTTGGCGGATACTCCCCACCCCACGGCTGCGCCTAGCGATACATCGAATTTGGAGACCCACGCATGAGTTACTTCAACACCACCCTCGCGATCACCAAGCGTGAATTGCAAGTCTATCTGGGGTCTCCGTTGGCCTTTGTGTTTTTGATCGCTTATTTGATCTTGTCGGGTATCTTCACCTTCACCCTGGGTGGATTTTTCAACATGAATGAAGCCTCGTTGTCCTCTTTTTTCAATTGGATGCCGTGGTTATTGATTTTTTTGGTCCCCGCCGTTGGCATGCGACTGTGGTCTGAGGAGCGTCGCTTGGGCACGATTGAGCTGCTCTTGACCTTGCCGGTCACGGTGTGGCAGGCCATCATTGGGAAATTCTTGGCCTCATGGATTTTTCTCATGGTGGCCATTTCTCTGAGTTTCCCCATGATCGTGACGGTCAATTGGTTGGGAGATCCTGACAACGGCGTCATTGTCTCGGGTTATGTTGGATGCTTTTTGTTGGCGGGTACCTATTTGGCGGTGTCATGCTTGGCCTCGTCGATGACTCGCAATCAAGTGATCGCTTTTATATTTTCCGTGATGTTGTGCTTGGGCACCACGCTCTTGGGATTTGCACCCATCACCAATTTACTCAGTCGCTGGCTCACCCCAGAGAGCATTGAGAGAGTCGCCAATTTCTCCTATTTATCCCATTTCGACAGCTTTCAGCGTGGCGTTTTGGACACCCGAGACATTGTTTACTTTGTCTCCACCGCCGCTTTTTATTTATTCATCACCAGTTTGGTCGTTCGTCAAGTGCGTGCGCGTTGAGGTTCCACAATGTTTAAACCGATCAAAAATATTTACATCGCTATTGTCCTCGCCTTGTTGGCGGTGGTGGCCCTCAATTGGGGGAGCGCTTACGTCTACTCTCACTTGGATTTGACGCAGGACCAGGTCTATACCTTGTCGCCTGGCACTCGAGAGATTCTTAAAAATCTGGATGAACCAGTCAAAATCAAGTTTTATTTTTCCAAAAGCGATGAGAACATGCCCTTGGCCCTCAAAGGCTTTGCTTCCCGAGTGGAAGATTTGTTGGCCGAGTTCAAGTCTGCAAGTGCGGGCAAACTGATCATCGAAAACGACGACCCTCAACCCGATACACCCGTCGAGGACGCTGCCACGGCCGATGGTATTGGCTCTCAAGCCCTTCAAAATGGAGACCATTTCTATTTGGGCTTGGTGGCTTCACGCGGTGAGCACAAGTCGGTCATCCCAGCCATTACCATGGAGCGCGAAAGGCTTTTGGAGTACGACATTGTGCGCGCCATCTCTCGCACCAAAGAGGGTGACAAAACGCAGGTGGGTATTTTGAGCTCCGAGCCTGTTTTTGGCTCCAGGGGCATGCCCATGATGGGCATCCCGCCCTCGCAAAAGCAAGTGTTTGTGAGCGAGCTCGAGCGTGACTACAAAGTTGTCAACGTCGCGATTGACGCCAAAGAGATTGATCCCGCTATCAAAATTCTTCTGGTCTTGCACCCCAAAGACATCAGTGAGCCAACGCAATACGCCTTGGACCAATTCGTCATGCGAGGCGGCAAACTCATCGCCATGCTCGATCCCTATGCCTATTTTGACTTGATCCCTGGTCAAGGCGGTATGCAGCCAGGGGGCACCAATTCCAATTTGGAGCGTCTGATGAAGGGCTGGGGAGTGAGCTTGGACACCACCAAGGTGGTGTCTGACTTGCAATTCATGTCGGGATCAGGCGTTCAAGGTCTTCCCACATTGTTGTCATTCAATGACCAAGCCTATAACCAAAACGATATTGCCACCGCCAAACTCGGTGCGACCTTGTTTCCCTTTGCGGGCAGTTTTACCTTGGAGGCGGCCCCGGGCCTCAAGCATGAGGTGCTCATTCACAGCTCTAAAAACTCTGCTCTTGTTGCCTCGTCTCAATTGATGGATCGCGGTGCCAAGGCCCTGGGCGCTTTCAAGGCCTCGGGTGTTGAACTGCCGGTGGCGGTTCGCGTTGAGGGGCAATTCAAAACGGCATATCCAGAGGGTGCACCGCTCTTGCCGGTTGACCCCAAGGACAAGGACAAAGTGAGCAAGGACGGCAAGGTTGTGGCCAAACCGGACGCGGCCAAGTCGGCCCCCACCGCTGCCAAAGCCCCAAGGGATGGGGCCTTGGCCAAGCCTGAGACGGCGCAGGACAAGTCCGTTGTTCCTGCTGAGCCTGCTCACTTGGCTCAAACCAGTGCCGCCAACTCGGTGGTGTTGATCGCGGACGCGGATTTCATCAGCAATGAGGCTGCCGTTGAAATTCAAGAAATTTTCGGACAAAAAATTGTTTACCCCAGCAACGGCAACTTGGGGTTTTTACAGGCCTTGGTGGATCAGTATGCCGGAGATGCTGCCCTTGTGTCGCTGCGAACCCGTCAAAGTTCTTCTCGCCCCCTCACCGTGATCCACGACATGGAGATGGTGGCGCAGCAAGCCTATGTGGGTAAGATCAAAGAGCTTGAGGACAATTTGCAAAAGACCCAAGAGTCCTTGAAGGTCTTGCAAAAAGAAAAAGGACCGGGCGAGAGTGCGGCCATCTTATCCAAGGAGCAACAAGCACAAATTGATGAATTCCGCAAAAAAGAGAGTGCAGCCCGACTGGAATTGCGTGGATTGCGCAAAAACCTGCGCTTGGAGAGTGAAGCGCTTCAGTTTTGGGTCAAGGTGGTCAATATTGGCCTCATTCCCACGCTCCTCTTGCTCATTTGGTTGGGATTGGCGCTTCGCTCAAGACGCACACCAGTTTGACGTGGGTCCTCTGAGCCCCGATGTTTAGGGTCGACGGGTGTGAGTCTTACTTTTCACGGGCCCGCATTTCTCGCTTTCTTGGGCTCGGTTGGGGGTTAACCGGTGGGACCTTTAGAGTTCAAAGATTTTTTGTGGAAAGGCGTGCAAACGCTCTGACGCGTCTTGCTCACCGACCAAGAAGTTGTCGCACGACCAACTGAAGGTTCGCGCTGTGGTGTAGGTCGGGTGGGCGGAGAGCACCATGTTCTGGGCGATTTTCATGGTCTCATCAAATCTCACGAGCGGGCGCTCCACCATATCGTAGCCTTGTCCATGGCAGTGAAGGCGTTTCTCCTCGGGACGGCCATGCTCTCGCATGTACTGGTTGTACTCATGCCAGATGTCAGAGCATGAAGCGCCTGGGCGCAGCAAGCTGGCGGTGAAATTTTGCGCCTCGATCACAAAGGCGTACTCGTCAAGCATTTCTGCAGAGGCTTGACCGAGCACACAAGTGCGGCCAAGTTCACAATAAAAGCCTCCCACACCATTGTTCTCAATCAAAAGGGTGAACTGATCACCTTCATGGATGATGCGGTTTTGTTGATGACGGTTGGCAAATACCGGGGGCACCCCTAGAGGGCTAGAGGCGCACAGAAACAGTCCTTGTTCGCTGCCAAAGCTGTGGCCCACTTGCTCAGCGATGGCCGCCACCTCCAAGTCACGCATGCCGGGCTTGATGCCAGCAAAAACCGCTTGCATGGCGCTGTCTTGCATGTGGGCGACGCGGCGCATGAATGAAATCTCTTCCTCGCTTTTGACGCATTTGATCAAGTCGACCATTTCGGAGACGTCAACAAATGTTGCGCTCGATAACTTGCCCTTCTTGAGTGTGTCCACCAACGCAAAAGACATGGCCGCAGTGCCCAGTAAGCCAATGGTGCCGTGGGCATATTTCTCCAAAGCCTTTTGCGCAAGTTCCGCATCATAGCCCGCGGTGTAGTGTGCTGCCGCATAACTGGGTGTGGCCATGAAGCGAGCCACGCCACGGCGCAGTAAGTCACCTTCAGCAGCGAATTGTGTCACGCTGTTAAAGGGTCCTTGGCCGACCACGCTCATGCGATCATCGGCAGGAAAGACAACCGTCACGGGGTAGCCATTGGTGGCGGGGATATCGGTGAAATACTTGACGTAGCCGCCCATGAAATCGTTGTTGGACTGCATCAACAAGACGTCGATGTGGTGCTCGGCCATGGCCGCACGCACCGCACGCCAGCGGCGCTCGAGCTCAGCGCTGGAGATGGGCGAATTGATTCGTTCTTCTAGCGGGTTCATGCTTGACTTTCTGTTTTAACGATATTGATCATGTCGCTGAAATTGCCAGCCATGAATTGCTTTAAATTCTCTTCGATCACGGGCAAGGCCTCATCCACATAGGCGTCATAAAAACCACCCATGTGAGGAGTGATGGTGACACTGTCTTGGCTCCACAAAGGGTGGCTCGGCGGGAGCGGCTCTTGGGCAAAGACGTCCAGGGCTGCTCCGGCAATTTGGCCGCTGTTCAAAGCGACCAATAAGTCGTCTTCGTTGACCACACCACCTCGAGCCAAGTTGATCAAATGGCAGCTTTTTTTCATGAGCCCAAACGTCTGGGCATTGATGATGTGGTGGGTCTCATCTGAGTAAGGCGTCAAAAGCACCAAGAAGTCGGCCTCTTTGATCGCTCGCTCACAATGCACTCGGGTGTGAATTTCGTCAAACCCGTCAACTTGTCGCATGGCGCTGCTGATGCCCAGGACCCGCATGCCCAATGCTTTGCATTTGGGAGCGAGCTCACAAGAGATGACGCCCACACCGTAAATGGTGACGGTCTTACCCTTCAAGAGGCTCACCGGGGCTTTGCGTACCCAAGATCCTTGAAGTTGATTTTTGACCATCTCCTTCATGTGTCTGGCTTGTCCCATCATCATCATGAGCGCCGCTTCAGAAACTGGGGCGCCATGAATGCCATGCATATTGGTGACAATCACATGCTCCTTGAGTGAGGCTCGGTTGGTGATGCCGTCCACGCCTGATCCCAGCGCTTGAATCCACTTCAGATGGCTGGCTTGCTCCAACACAGACTCCGCCATCATCGGGCCAAAGGTCACCAGCACATCGGCTTGTTCAATAAAGGGGCTCACCTTGCTGTGGTGATCCACGATGTTGATGTTGAGCTTGGGAAATCGAGATTTAAGGCCGTTGTAGTACTGCAGTCTCACCGTTTCGGGCAAGGTCAATAAGAGAAGTAAATTAAGCATGGATCAAGTGGGAACAAATGGAATCAAATCGCCTTGGGTTTGGCCCCTCAATTAAGCCCCAACAAAGAGCTTGGGAATGCTCACCACCATGACCACCGATTGACCTTGATCAAGGGCTTGCAGACTTCGGGCAATGGCCCCTTTGAGTTCGCTCGCCTCATTGACTCGCTCAGCATGGGCGCCAAACGCAGCACCCACCATTTCAAACTGTCGGTGCTCGCCGCGGAGTCTGGCGTGGAAGTCCTGAGACTGGGCGGCATAGCCATCGGGGTGGACCCTCAAGGTTGCCTCTTTCACTGCTTGCCACCCCCCGTTGTCGAGCACGACGGTGAAGATGGGGAGGCCTTCGGCTTGTGCCACGGCATAGACTGAGGTGGGGGTGCTGAAATGAAACCCCCCGTCACCAACAATTTGAACCACGCGGTGCTTGGGATTGGCCAATTTGAAACCCAGCGCCATGCCGCCGCTGTAGCCAAGTCCACCACCGGCTGAGGCAAAAAGTGTTTTGGGGGTGTTTCTCTTCAAGTGGTTGAGCAAGGTCGGGGCATGGCGGATGGCTTCATTGACCACCACATCCTCGCTGTCTAGCATTTGAGACAAGGTGTGCATGAGAAACGCAGGATTGACCTCACCAGCTTGACTGGGGAGTTCGACTTCGCTCCTCAGTTTTTGAGCTCGAGCGTCTTTCAAGGCAGCCACGCTTTGCAAGCGCTCTTGAAGGCGAGTTTGGTGGGCAGGTGTGATCATGCTTTGAACCACCGTGATCAAGTCCTCAAGCCATTCAGCGCTGTTGGTTTGAATGCGGGTTTGCGTGGCAAAGCCCCAGAGTGGGAAATCTTTTTTGATGGGATCGATATCGATATGAATCCAGGGTGTTTCGGGCTTGGGCTGCACATACTTGGGCAGCCATGGAACATCCACATCAATGAGCAGGCCCAGATCGGCGTTGGCCATGGCACTGGCGGGATCGAAGCCGCAAAACCAGGGGTGATCGCGCGAAATGTTGTTGTGGGTGGGGCTGGCTTCGTACACGCGGATGCCCACCAATTCGGCAAGGGCACTCAGGGCATGAAAGCCGCGCTCGCTTCTACCGGCATAGCATGTCACCAGCATGGGGTTGTGGGCCGCCAGGAGTTGCTGGGCTGTGCGTTGGAGTTGACTCAATGACGAGGAGCCCAAGAGCACA
Source organism: uncultured Burkholderiales bacterium (assembly GCA_903844385.1). Taxonomy (GTDB): domain Bacteria; phylum Pseudomonadota; class Gammaproteobacteria; order Burkholderiales; family Burkholderiaceae_C; genus Limnohabitans. Next base: position 35,300 of record CAIMTJ010000042.1, on the reverse strand, counting down.
CTGCCATAATCTTGTGCGCTAAAGGAATGCACTTGATGTTCTTGCCACTGTTGGGTCAAGGTCTCGCGCGGCAAGCTCAAAAACACGGGGCCAGGAGGGTCGCTGTGCATGACGCTGTGGGCTCGGCGCAGCACCTCTTTGCTCACCACACCTGAGGGCAAGTTGTACTCCCACTTGGTGTAGGGTCGAACGAGGCTGGCCATGTCAAAGGGGTCTTGCACAAAATGCACGTAATTGTCGCGTGAACCCATGAGCTCTCCACGCACAGTGTAGGGTGCTCGACCTGCCATCAATAAAACAGGAAGCCTCGAGCGCATCAAATTGTGCATCCCCATGACGGCGTTGGCGGTGCCCGCATCCACATGCACCAGCACCCCTTGGCCCTTGCCGGTCATGGCGGCAAAGGCACCCGCCATGTGAATAGCCACGTTTTCATGGGGACAGGTGATGAGTTTGGGCATGGGCTTGCCGATCGTTTTGAATTTGGCCATCTCTTCAATGAGCGTGGCGTGATCGGTGCCTAAATTGCAAAACAAATACTCAATACCGGACTCGACCAAGCCCTCCAAGAAGTAATGGGCGCTGGTGTGCTCGGTGTTTGGTGGGGTGATTTGACTCATGGTGGATGGTGATCAGGGTTGAAGGTGAATGGTGTGACTATGAAGGCCCGGGGTAGCGGCGTTAGAGGCGGTGTGGACTCCAGAGGGCACTGCAGCACCAACAAGGGCCGTGATGTTCAGGTCATCGCGTCAGGTTCAATGGATGGCTAGGGCTCGCAGTGGTTCGCTCACCATTTTACTGGCCGGTGGGCTCAACGAAAGCTGGTCCTTGAATTCCAATTCGGGGCGGGATTGAATGCGACTCCCACCCGCAGATCCGAAGTCAACTTGGGCCAAGAGCGAGGAGCCAAGAGCCAAGAAATTATTCCATTTTGATCTTGGCGTCTTTGACCACTTGTCCCCATTTGCTGATTTCTGACTTGATAAAGAGACTGAACTCTTCGGGGCTTTCGCTGCCGTATTCATAGCCCATCTCGGCGCCGTGCGCTTTGGCAGCCGCAGAGCTCAAGGCTTTGTTGAATTCTTTGAACACCCGGCTCACGACGGGTGCCGGTGTACCCATGGGTAAAAATATCCCATTCCATCCGGCTGCTTCGACATTGGGTAGGCCCGCCTCAGCAAAGGTGGGCACGTCAGACAAGAGGCCTAGGCGCTTGGGAGAAGAAATCCCCAAGGCAATCAGTTTGCCCGATTTGATCAATTGAGCAACGACAACTGGGGCCAAGTAGGCTGCGTTGACGTGACCGGCCATGACGTCGGGCAGCTCTGCACCGATGGCTTTGTAGGGAACTTCTTGGATGGTGATACCGGCTTTGGCTTTGACCAATTCACCCAAGAGTTGGGTAATGGAGCCAGGCCCACCCGATGCATAGGTCAAGCTGTCGGGCTCAGATTTGGCTAGTGCCAAAAACTCTTTGAGTGTTCTGGCTTTGACCGACGGGTTGACCACCAATACCAAAGGGGTTGAGAAGATGCGCATGACCGGTGTGAGCGCTTCTCCGAGTCGGCAGCAGTTGTTGTTCACATTGGTGGACAAGTCATTCAACGCGTTGTTGATGTTGCCATGAAAGATGGTGTAGCCGTCGGCAGGGGAGCGCACCACTTCGCGAGCACCGATCGTGCTGTTGCCCCCAGGTTTGTTGTCAATAAAGACTTGCTGGCCAAAACCCTCATTGAGGGCAGGCAAAATGTCCCGAACGGCCGTGTCCACTGCGCTGCCCGGTCCTGCGGGCTCGACGATGCGGATGGGTTTGCTGGGGTAGTTTTGCGCTTGGGCAGTCCATGAGCCGATGGTCAATAAAGCCATCAAACTCCAGTCAAGCCAGGGGTGAGTTGTGAGTTTCATGTGGATTTTTTTGGTGAGAAAGAGATGGAGACCCGAGCATCAGGCTAAACCCTAGGATTATGGGTGAATGGGCCTGCCATTGACTAGAGGGTTAGTCCTAGCCTTGGTGGCTTGTGCAGCGCTCAAGCGCAGGCCATGACCTGGGTTGCACTCCATGCATGGAGGACGCGGGTTATGATTTTGAGGGAAAAAAGGAATTGACTTTTGAGCGTGGTATTTTCTAATGGGGACTTTTAATCATGGGTGGTATTTAAGATGAGGACAGTTCAAACTCACTCGGCACGCTTCATTCAAGTGGCCATGTCATTTTGTGTTTGTTTGCTCACGAGTGCGAGCTTGCATGCTCAAAGCAAGCCCGTGGATCAAACCATCGTTGACGAGTTGGTGGCGGCCAATAAAATTTTGGCAGCCGAGGGAATTTTGGATGGTTGGGGACATGTGAGTGTTCGCAATCCCAGCGACCCCACGCATTATTTTTTGGCCCGCAATTTGGCAGCTGAGTTGGTCACGGCCAAAGACATCATGGAGTTCACCCTCGACAATGTGCCGGTTGCCAGCAAGGGGCAAGATTTGTACACCGAGAGGTTCATTCACGGTGAGATTTACAAAACCCGTCCCGATGTGAATGCGGTGGTTCACACTCACGCGCCTCCACTCATTCCCTTTACGGTGACTCAAGTGTCGATGAAGCCTCTTTATCACCGCGCTGCGTTTGTCGCTCAAGGCATCCCGGTTTTTGATATTGAGGACACCTTTGGCATGACCGACATGCTCATTCGAAATGGCCAGCATGGCCACGCATTGGCCATCACCTTGGCCGACAAACCGGCCGCGCTCATGCGAGGTCATGGCGCCACTGTGGTGGGTCCTTCATTGCCCAGGCTGGTGGGCAGAGCCGTGTTTTTGGTGAAAAACGCCACCTTGCAGCAACAAGCCTTGGCTTTGGGCGGACCCATCAAATATTTGCATCCCGAGGAAGCCAAGTTGATTGAGGCCCGAGAAGGTTATGGTCTGGGTCGCCAATGGGCGGCGTGGAAGCTCAAAGTGGGCATCGCCTCACCCCAGCCTTGAGTGGTGGGGCAAAAGGCCTCACGTGTTCAATCTCGGCACCTGAGTCGCTTGCCTGTCTCTAACAGCGCTTGCTCTGCCCTAGGTGCGTTTGAGCAAGGCCAAGATTTCGCCCACCATGCCTTTTCTGAACGCCAGCACGCACAAGACAAAGATGGCGCCAATGATCACATTGACCCAGGAGCCAACTTTGTCTGCCAGTGTGTTTTGAAGGGTCACGACGACCGCAGAGCCCACCACCGGACCGAGCAGTGTGCCCGCACCACCGAGCATGGTCATCAAGATCACTTCACCCGAAGTGGACTGCACCACATCGCTCAAGGTGGCAAAGCTCAAGACCAAACATTTGAGTGAACCGGCAAAGCCCGCCAGGGTGGCCGACATCACAAACACAATCAATTTATGGGTGTTGACATAGTAGCCCAAGGACGCCGCTCGGGTTTCGTTTTCTCGGATGGCCTTGAGCACTTGCCCAAAAGGAGACTCGACGATTCGAGCAATGGCTAAAAAGACAGCGCACAAGCAAAAAAGGACCACGTAGTACATGGTGCTGTCTGGTGTCAAGTCCAGTCCCATGATGCTGCCTCTGGGTACGCCTTGAAGGCCGTTTTCACCACCCGTGAAACTCGCTTGTAAGCACACAAAATACACAATTTGTGCCAAGGCCATGGTGATCATGGCAAAGTAAATGCCAGATCGTCTGATCGCAATATAGCCAAAGACCACCCCCAAGAGGCTAGACGCCAACACCCCGCCCACAATCGCCTCCAAGGTTGACAAGCCTGGGCTGGTGATGAGCCAGGCGGTCACATAAGAGGACAAGCCAAAAAAAGCCGCATGCCCAAACGAGAGCATTCCCCCAAAGCCCAAGAGCAGATTAAAGGCGCAGGCAAAAATGGCAAAACAGTACAAAGTCATCAAGTAGACGGTGTACACGCCCAGCCACGGTGCAATGAGTCCCATCACCAACAGGCCCAAGTAAAGAAGTTGACGCTGGCGGGATTGCTCCATTGTCTTAACCTTTCCCAAAAAGCCCATTGGGCCGCCAGCACAGCACAATGGCCATGATCACAAAGACCACGATATTGGAGGCTTCAGGGTAGAGCACCTTGGTGAAGCCTTCGATGATGCCCAACAACAAACCGCTCAAGATCGCGCCCATGATGGAGCCCATCCCACCAATCACCACCACGGCAAACACCACGATGACCAAGGACGACCCCATCAAAGGGGAGACTTGGATGATGGGCGCCGACAGCACGCCGGCAAAGGCCGCGAGCGCCACACCTGCCGCGTAGGTCAAGGAGACCATCAAGGGCACGTTGATGCCAAAGGCTTGAACGAGTTGGGGGTTCTCAGTGGCCGCTCTGAGGGTGGAGCCTAGCCTGGTTCTCTCAATGACAAACCAGGTGATCCAACAAACGGTGAGACTCGCCACAATCACCCAAACGCGGTAAATGGGCAAAATCATGAAGCCCACGTTCACAGCGCCTTGCAGCAACTCGGGCACAGGATAGGTTTGACCCGATGAGCCAAATCCTTCTCGGATAAAGCCCTCGGCCATCAAAGACAGTCCAAAGGTGAGCAGTAAGCCATACAAGGGGTCGACCTGATAGAGTCGTTTGAGCATCGTGCGCTCGAGCACCACGCCCAAAAGTCCCACGATCAAGGGCGACAAAATCAAGGCGCTCCAATAACCAATCCCCAAGTAGTCCATCAACGCCCAGGTCCCATAGGCGCCCAGCATGTAAAACGCCCCATGGGCGAAGTTCACCACCCCCAAGAGGCCAAAGATCACCGCCAACCCAAGACTGAGCATGGCATAAAAACAGCCATTGACCAGCCCCAGCATCAATTGACCCAGGATCACAGGAACAGGGAATCCAAACAGCTCAATCATGTCTGCAATGGGGCTTTGTGAAGGGAGGCGTGATCGCGCAGCAAACGATTACTTCTTGGTCACCAAAGGACAAGTGGAGTCAGACAAGGGGCCAAACGCCTCTTCGCCTGGCATGGTCTTGACCAGTTTGTAGTAGTCCCATGGGTATTGAGATTCCTGGGGTTTTTTGACTTGCATCACATACATGTCGTGGATCATGACGCCATCGGCGCGGATGTAGCCGCCTTTGACAAACATGTCGTTGATTTTGAGTTTATGAAGTGCTTCCATGACTTTGTCAGAATCGGTGGTTTTGGCCGCCTTCACCGCATTCAAGTAAGCCAAGGTGGCCGAGTAATAAGCCGCCTGGTTCATGGTGGGCTCCTTTCTCATCTTCTCAAAATAGCGTTTACCAAACGCACGCGTGTCCGGGTTCAAATCCCAGTACCAACCGGTGGTGAGGTACAAGCCTTGTGCGGTTTGCAGCCCCAAACTGTGGATGTCACTGATGAAGGCCAACAAAGCGGCGGGCTTCATGGTCTTGGTGATGCCAAACTCATTGGCCGCTTTCAACGAGTTGGTGAAATCGTTGCCGGCATTGGACAGCCCCAATACTTGGGCTTTGGATCCTTGGGCTTGCAGGAGAAAGGAGGAGAAGTCCGAGGCCGACAAGGGCACACGCACCGAGCCAATGGACTTGCCGCCATTGGCGTTGACTACTTTGGTGGCCGCGTCTTGGAGTTGGGTGCCAAAGGCATAGTCGGCGGTCAAGAAGAACCAGGACTTACCGCCTTCTTTGGTGATCACCGACGCTGTGCCATTGGCCAAGGACGTGGTGTCGTAGGAGTAGTGAACAATGTAGGCGTTGCAGTCTTGGTTGGTGAGGGAGGAGCCTGCAGCACCGACAGCGATGAAGGGGATTTTTTTCTCGCCCGCCACTTTGGCCATGGCCAAGCTCACGCCCGTGTTGGAGCCGCCCAGGAGCATGTTGAGCTCATTTTTGTCGGCCCACTCCCTGAACTTAGAGGATCCCACATCCGGCTTATTTTGATGATCGGCACTTAGGAAAACGATTTTTTTGCCCAACACCGTGGGACCAAAATCGCTGATGGCCATCTTGACGGCTTCAATACCGCCTTGACCGATCACGTCGGCGTAAAGCCCCGACATGTCGTCAATGTCGCCAATGACCACCTCGTTGCCCGCGTTGGCATTCATTGTTGCAGCGAGCCCGAGGCTCACAGCGAGTGCCAGCCATGTTTTTTTCCGATTGAACTTCATGCTTATCTCCTTGTTTTTTCTAAAAATCACGCTCTGAAATACCCTTGCTGTTGAGGCTTGAGGCGGTGGGCCCAGCGCTCGATGGTCTTGGCGCACCAGTGGCATGAGTGACACTAGACGCCGAGAAACTCCTTCAAGTTGGGGCTCACCCGTTCGAGCTCAGACTGCTCAAACGTTTGCACAATTTGCCCTCGGTCCATCACATAAAAGCGATCGGCCAAGGGCGCTGCAAACCTAAAATTTTGTTCCACCATCACAATGGTAAAGCCGGCGCCTTTGAGTTGGAGAATCAAGCGCGCGAGGCTTTGGACGATCACGGGGGCCAGGCCCTCTGATATTTCGTCAAGCAAGAGCAATTTGGCGCCACTGCGCAATATTCTTGCAAGCGCCAGCATTTGTTGCTCGCCGCCTGAGAGCTTGGTCCCAGGAGAGTCTTTGCGCTCTAAAAGATTGGGAAATAAAGCATAGATCGCCTCAAGTGTCATGCCCCCGGGCTTCAAGATCGGGGGCAGGAGAAGATTTTCTTCGCAACTCAAGGAGGAAAAAATGCCACGCTCTTCAGGGCAAAATCCAAGCCCAAGCCTCGCAATGTGGTGGGGCTCAAGGGCAATGGCCTGCGTGCCTTGAATTTGAACGGAGCCATGGCGTTGGGGCACGAGTCCCATGATGGCTTTGAGGGTGGTCGTTCTGCCTGCACCATTTCTGCCCAACAGCGTCACGACTTCTCCGGCGAAGACTTCAAAGTCAATGCCGTGCAGGATGTGGGACTCACCATAGTGGGCGTGTAGCTCGTGCACGCTGAGCACGGCTGCTGAAGGGCTGGGATGCGCGGCTTTAGTGTGCATGGGGCGCAGCCTCCAAGGCACTGGGCGCCTCTTCTTGACCCATATAAGCCTCGAGCACTTGGGGGTTGGTCGAGACCTCGGCGTAAGGCCCCTCGGCAATGACTTGGCCGCGCTGCATCACACTGATGCGGTCGGCAATGCTGGCCACCACCTTCATGTTGTGCTCCACCATGATGATGGTTTTATCGGCGCTCACTTTTTTGATGAGCTCACTCACCCTTTTCACGTCCTCGAGTCCCATGCCTTGGGTGGGTTCATCAAGGAGCATGAGCTCAGGCTCCATCGCCAATGTGGTGGCAATCTCAAGCGCGCGCTTGAGCCCATAAGGCAACTCCGCGCTCATGTGGTGGGCGTAGGATTCGATCCCCACTTGCGTGAGCAGTTCCATCACGCGGTCATGCAAGGGATGAAGACTTTTTTCAGAGCGCCAGAATTGAAGACTTTGCTCGCTGCGACGCTGCAGAGCCACGCGCACATTCTCAAGAACACTCAGGTGCGGGAAGATGGCTGAAATCTGAAACGAGCGGATGATGCCGCGCCTGGCCACTTGGGCGGGTTGATCGGCCGTGATGTCTTGGCCGTTAAAAATAATACGTCCCGCACTGGGGGCCAGAAATTTGGTGAGCAGGTTAAAGAACGTGGTTTTGCCCGCCCCATTGGGCCCAATGATGGCATGGATGTGACCGCGTTGCACCTTCAAAGACACCCGATTGACCGCGACAAAGCCTTTGAAGTCTTTTTGCAGATCTCGCGTTTCAAGAATGATCGGTGGTGTCATGAGGTCTAGGGAGTGGGCCGTAGAAATTAGCTTAACACGAGGTCCAATAGGGAATCTTTGTTTTGTTGATTTTTGCCACTGTTTGAGGGTTTGTCCTAGGTGTGTTTGAATCCGATTTTTTGCGTTGAAACAAGGTTCATAACCCCCAATGCTTCAAGGTTGAAAGTGGTCGATTCGGGGGTCATGTCTTCAGAGCGATAGAATGCCCAAGTTGTGAAGCGCCCTGGTTCTTCAAAATGGTTATTTTTTATAAGGGATCGATCGATGGATTCAAACCGAACAAATCGTCAGAATCGTTGTGTCATGTGGCGTTGGGCCTTGGGGCTGATGGTTGCATGTTTGTGTTCATGGACTCAGGCTCAAGCGCCGCTTCAATCGGTCAAAATGATCGTGCCCTTTACACCCGGCACGGGCATGGACACCATTGCCCGCGCCATTTCTCCCAAGCTCGGTGAGCGTTTGGGCGTTCCTATCGTTGTACAAAATTCTCCCGGTGCCAGCGGCAACATTGGCGCGGACATGGTGGCCAAGGCACCCGCCGATGGCTCGACCATTTTGATGGGGGCCAACACCATGCTCATTGCACAGCAGTTGTACAAAAATGTGCCTTTCAATCCCGTCAAAGATTTTGCGCCTGTCTCCATGACCGCCTGGGGCACCTTGATGCTCGTCACCAACCCCAAAAGCGGGATCAAATCCGTGCAGGATTTGATTCACACGGCACAGTCCAAGCCGGGCGCTGTCAATTTTGGCTCGCCGGGTGTTGGCACGCCACACCACATGGCCATGGAGCTCTTGAAGCTTGAGACCAAGCTCGACCTCTTGCACGTTCCCTACAAAGGCTCTGCGGGTTACACCAACGATTTGCTCTCGGGTGAATTGATGGTGGGTTTCTTGCCGGTCCATGTGGCGCAAGGCTTTGTGAATTCGGGTAAGTTGCTGGCTTTGGCCGTGGGCAGCCCCAAGCGACACCCTGTGGCCCCAAACGTTGCCACTTTTGTTGAGCTGGGCTACAAAGGCATTGATGTCGAGATGTGGTACGCCTTGTTTTATCCTGCCAAGACGCCAAAGGACATGGTCGATCGGTTGAGCAAAGAGACGGCGGCTGTTCTGAAGATGCCTGAGATTCGCGACTTGCTCAGCAAAGCCGGTTTGGATGCCGAGAGCTCAACACCCGAGGAGTTGACCCAAATTGTGGCCAAGGATTATCCGCGCTGGGGACGAGTGATCAAGATGCGCGGCATTGAGGCTGATTGAGCACAGTCGTTTGACAGCGTGACCTCTTGACTTGGTGAATTTGGAGTCGACTGGATTTGAAGATTGAATCCATGTGGGGGTCGGTTTTTGATGAGCCCAACTCTGAGCTAAACCTTGATGGCCAAACCCTTGCCCTTGAACACGGAGGAACTTCAAGCCTTGAGAGCCAAGGTGCCCGCGTGGCACATCGATGATCAAGGTCATTCGATGAGACGAGTCTTTGAGTTCAAGGATTTTGTCCAGGCCTTTGCTTTCATGACCCAAGTGGCCCGTTTGGCTCAGCAGCAAGATCACCATCCCCATTGGACCCATGTCTATGCCACGGTTGAGGTGGTGTTGAGCACCCATGAAGTGGGAGCGCTCACCTTGAGAGATCAAACCTTGGCCTTGGATATGGATCAAGTTTGGGGCCCATTCAGCACCTCAATCCAGACAGTGTAGGAGCGAACTCCATGAGCTCGATGAAACAGCAACTCGCCCAAGGTCTCAGTCACGAGGACTTGATTGCACGCTCCTTGAGTCTGGCGCAATCCCCTCAGGCTCAATCGGTTTTCTTAAAGCTCTTCACCGAAGACGCCTTGGCCCAAGCCCGAGCCCTTGATAAATGCGCCATGGGCGAGCCCTTGTCCCTTGCCGCACAGCCACTGCTGGGCTTGCCAGTCAGCATCAAAGACCTCTACGATGTGCAAGGCCAATGCACGCCAGCGGGCAGTCTGGTGCTGCAAGGTTCCCCCGCGGCCCAACAAGATGCACCCGCTGTGCAAGCCTTGAAGGCCAGCGGCGCGATTGTCTTGGGCCGCACCAACATGACTGAGTTGGCCTTCTCGGGGATTGGAATCAATCCCCACCACGGCACGCCAGTCAATCCTTGCGACCCTCAAACGCCCAGAATTCCAGGTGGATCGAGCAGCGGGGCAGCCGTCTCGGTGGCTTTGGGTATTTGCCACGCCGCGCTGGGCTCGGACACGGGTGGCTCGATTCGAATACCGGCCGCACTTTGTGGTCTGGTGGGATTTAAAAACACACAAAGCCGGGTGAGTATCCGGGGCACTGTGCCCCTCTGTCCAGCCATGGATACCGTGTGCGCCATCACCAACAGTGTGCAAGACGCCATCGAGCTCGACCAGGTCCTGTCAGGCCACCCCTTGTGCGTTGAAAAAAGAGACCTCAAAGGACTTCAATTCCTGTTGCCCCGCAGTGTTGTCTTGGATGATTTGGACGACAGCGTTGCCAATGCTTTAGAGCGCAGTTTGTCGGCCTTGTCTCGAGCGGGGGCCATCATCGTGCAAAAGGAGTGTGCCATTTTGAAGGAGATGGCCGTGATCAACACGCCCGCTGGACTCTCACCCATCGAGGCTTGGGCAGAACACCACGCTTTGGTTGAGGCCCATGAAAACCGCATGGACCCCCGCGTTGTGGTGCGCTTAAAGCAAGGCCAAGGGGTGAGTGCGGCTCATTATTGGGATGTGCTCAAGGCACGCGTGAGCTGGATCTCAAGGGTGCAGCAAGAAATTTCAGGTTTTGATGCGGTCTTGTGCCCCACAACACCCCTGGTGGCGCCGGCCATCGCGTCGTTGCGCCAAGACGATGAAGCTTTTAGCCAAGCCAACCGATTGATGCTCAGAAACACGTCGTTGTTCAACTTCTTGGACGGCTGCTCGATCAGCTTGCCGTGTCATCGTGCGGATGAGTTACCCATGGGGTTGATGCTCTCACAGCTCGCTCACCATGATGCCCAGTTGCTGGGCATCGCATGGGGTGTGGAGTCTTGTTTACAGTCTTTCAGGGTTTAATGGTCCAATGGTCCAAGGGTTCAACGCTGGAGGGTTTTGAAAGCACAGCCCATTCAATCGATGCAGTGGAGTAAATTCTTCAAGCTCGCACCGGTATAAGCGGGCTGGGGTCCCAGCGTCTCAGCGGGCAGTCCTTGACGATTGAGCCAAAAGGTGTCCCAGCCAAACCAAGTCGCACCCAAGGCATCCCAAGCGTTGCTGGAGACAAACAAGATATCTTCGGGCTGCACGGAAAAACGCTCATGCACCAAGCCGTAACTCCTGGGGTGGGTTTTGAACTGGCGCACGCTCTCAATGGAGATGACTTGGTCAAAGTACGGTGTCAACTCGGCGTGCTCAATCACGCGCTTGAGCATGTTGGCATTGGCGTTGGAGAGGATCGCTGTTTGACGTCCGAGCGCTTTGAGCGTTTTTAAAACCTCCTCGTTTTCTTCAAAAGGGCTCAGGTGATCGTAGGCCGTCATCAGCTGCTCGCGAGCTTGGGCAGTGAGAGTTAATTTCATTCGAGCGCAGCTGTACGCCAAGGCCTTTTGAGTCAGATCCCAAAACGGCTCAAAATGGGCCGAGCCCAAGGGGTTGCTGGGGTCACTCAACGAGATCAAGCGGGTGTACTCAATTTGTTTATCCCGCCACAAATTGGCCAAGGCCACCCCGTGGGAGGGAAACACTTGCTCTGCTTGCCGAGCAATGCTGTAGACATCAAAGAGTGTGCCATACGCGTCAAAGACGATGAGTTTTTTCATGGATTTGCTTTCTTTGTTTGGAATTGCTCATGTTTGCTCACGCTCGCCCCCGCATCCACACGCAGCGAGCGGTAGCCCCAAAGAGAGATCAAGATCAGGGCGCCCACAACAGCAAAAGCGAGTTCAAAGTCCTGGGATTGGGGCTGGTTGATATCGCCCATGCGCCAGTAAACACTGGCATGGATGGCCGTGGCGCCCAAGGCCACCCCCACACCCTGGGTGAGTTGCGCCATGGTGCTAAAGAGCGTGTTGGCACCACTCATTTGCGCTGGTGGCACATCGGCAAAGGCCATCGTTTGGATGCAGGTGAATTGCATGGAGCGAGTAACGCCATAGATCAACATGATGAGTGCAATGAGCGCCACGGGCGAGGCGGGGCCCAAGAGTCCGATGGCAAAAGCCGAGCAAGCGGCCAAGCCACCATTGACGATCAAGATGGAGCGAAACCCAAAGCGCCGAAGTAACTTGGGTGTCAAAGGTTTCAGACCCAAATTGCCCAGCATGGCCGACAGCAGCAAGAGCCCGGACTCAAACGCGTTGTAGCCAAACGCCACTTGAAACATCAATGGAGCCAAGAACGGCGTGGCGCCAATGCACACCCGAGTAAGGGAGCCATAAAAGAAAATGGTACCGAAGGTGGGCACACGCAAGACCTTAAAGTTCAGCAGCGGAGCGGGGTGCCGCTGGGTGTGCCACCATGCCAACAGGCCCAATGCGGCGCACGCCAAAAAAAGCAGTCCACAACGCTCAGACAGTCCTTCATTGCCCAAGGACTCCATGCCCATGACAAAGGTGGCCAGTCCCGAACCGATAAGCACAAAACCGCCCAAGTCCAGTGGTCTGGAGCTGTCTTCACTTTCGTTGGTGATGAATTTGTGGATAAGCCAAAGCCCCAAGAGTCCCAAGGGGACATTCAAATAAAAAATGTAGTGCCAGGAAAAGTAGGTGGTGATGAAGCCTCCCAGAGGTGGCCCGACAATGGGGGCCATGAGACCGGGCCATGTGATGAGGGCCACCACTTTCACCAACTGGTCTTTGGGTGTGATTCTGAGCACGATGAGGCGACCCACGGGGACCATCATGGCCCCTCCCATGCCTTGAAGGATTCGGGCGAGCGTGAAGACGTGGACCGTTTCACTCAAAGCGCAGCCAATCGAGGCCAGGGTGAAGATGGCGACAGCGCCTCCAAAGACGCGTTGTGCACCAAATCGATCGGCAAACCAGCCACTCAAGGGAATGAAGGCCGCCAGCGTGATCAAGTAAGAGGTGATGCCAATGCTCATGTCCACCGCATTCACCCCGAAGGACAAGGCCATTTGAGGCAGTGCCGTATTGATGATGGAGCCGTCCAAGTTCTCCATAAAAAACGCCGTGGCCACAATCAGGGGCACAATGTGGGAGGGGTGCAGGAGTGCTTCAATCTTGGTCATGGCTCTGCATTGTAGGTTCCAAAGCTTGGCCTCTTCGGGTGGAGTCCGAGCAGACGGTTGCCCAGATCAAAAAGCGAGAAATTGACAGTGGTGCTATTCTCTAGCGCCACCATCCCTCAGGTGCAGGTCTTCCTCACCCAAGGGGCAAAGGGTTGAATTCAAACAGGGATTGAAACATGAACATTGCTTTTTTATGTGTTTTATTGGCGGGCATCACGCCCGTGATCTGCACCACCATCGCCAAGTGGCAATTCAAAGATTTTGACAACCACAATCCGCGGGAATGGTTGGGGCGCCAAACTGGGTTTCGCGCGCGCGCCAATGCCGCGCAGCACAACAGTTTTGAGGCGTTCCCTTTTTTTGCCGCGTCGGTCATCTTGGCCACATTGGCCGGCGTTGATGGCCCACGGGTGGACCAATTGAGCGTGGTGTTTATCGTGGCACGGTGGCTTTATGTCTTCTTTTATGTCACCGATCGACCCATCTGGCGCACCGTTTGCTGGACAGTGGCTTACGTTTGTGTGGTGAGCCTCATGGCGATCTCAATTTGACTGCGCCTCGTGCAGCCTGCGCCTTATTCGACCACGAGTTGGCAAGGGGCTTTGACTTGATGATCAGCTCTCATCGTCTCGCAGTATTGCATGGCTTTTCGCTCACCTTGTGCTGACATTTTGATGAAAACGGAGCAGCCATACGCCATTTTGTTTTCGTCCGTGCTGCTATCAAAGGCCACCGCACAGTGACCCAGGTTGCCCATGTCGGGTTTTTGCTTGACCCAATAGTTATAAAGGGAGGAGGGCAAATCTCGGCTTTTGATCGTCGGGTTGGCACTTTGGGCTTGGGTAAACCCTAGTAGGAGTCCTGTGCAAATGAGGGCCCATCTGAAGCTGTTGAAGCTTTTGGACTGAGTCAAGGGTATGGAGCGCATTGGCTGGACCTTTGTCGTAGCATGAAAAATCATTCTAAGGCTTTAAAAGAACTTTACAGTATCCGTGGACTTATTGTCATCCTGGGCGCCCACTGTTGCGTTGTAATAGCAACAGGTGAGAACCCATTGACCTGTGGGGCCCAATGACCCAAAATCAGGCATCGGCCCCAGGTGACATCAAAAAAACAGCCCAATATCAAGGAGGCATCATGAAAAAACTCACACTTTTAATGTTCACAGCGCTCACCCTGTGCGCGAGCTTGACCAGTCAAGCCCATGGTTTTGGTCATTACGGTGGTGGCCATGGTTATGCTCGGGGCGGGTATTACGGTGGCGGCTGGGGTGTGCCTTTTGTGGCGGGTGCTTTGGTGGGCAGTGCCGCCTATGCGGCCACTTATCCTGCCTACAGTCCCGTCTATGTCAATCCACCCGTGGTGGTCAACACCGTGCCGGTTTACAACAATGCTCCAGTGGTGCAAGCCGTTCCTGTGGCCTATTACTGTCCCACGTATCAACAATATTACCCGCAAGTGGCCTCTTGTCCCGTGCCTTGGCAGCCTGTGCAATGACCTGAGCTTGCCTGCTCTTTGCTCTCGCTTGAAGAACGAACCCCATCGGATGACCGATTGGGGTTTTTCAATTGTGGCGCGCAAACCCAATGCGCTTTGGTGTTCAATGCACTAAATACTGCTCAAGCTTTGCAGTTTTTTATCGCCCGGACGGTCTGAGTATTTTTCAAGCCGAGAGAAGGTCTCAATTTCAACCTTGGCGTCTTTTTTGTGACCATAGACGTTGACCTTGAGCCAAGCGAGTTCATCTTGCAGGGCTTGCAAAGAGCCCATCACTTTGCTCCAGCATTTGATCTCTCCATTCCAGCGATAGGCTCTGGACTTGAGTTGGTCTTTGCTCTCAAAGGGCGAGCCAATGGCATACACCTGGTGCTCGGTTTTGTCGATGGATTCAAACAAGCTTTGGGCCACGGTTTGAGCTTCTCGCGCGAGGCGCATGTTCAAGACTTCAAGGAGCGCCCAGCAGTCGGTGACCGCCCGGTGGGCCTCATAGAAATACCCTTGCAGCATGGCCAAGTATTCCAGCTTGGCCGAGCCCACTCCATTGGCTCGCCAATTCACATCGTGGATGCTGCAGCCCCAAGGCAGGGTGGTGAAAATCGGCCACCTGTTTTCCACAAAGGGGCGGTCAAAGGCGGCGTTGTGAGCAATCACCAGACTGACCCCTTGGAGCAAATCGTGCACAGCTTGATCGTCAATGGACTTGCCCTTGACCATGGCATCGGTGATGTGATGGATCTCTGTGCTCTCGGGCGGTATCGCAAAGCCCGGATCCTCGAGTTCATTGAAAACGCGGTCAACACCCACAACGCAGCCGCTCACCGGGTCGTACTCAAAGACGATCATGCCCAGTTCAATGACCTTGTCGCTCAAACTGTTCATGCCTGTGGTTTCGGTGTCCAAGACCACACCTTTGAGGGTCCCTGTTGGGGTCTGGCTGGCTCGGGCGGGCTCGATCCAACTCTCGGGATTCAAGCGGCGCAACACCTTGTAGTCTGGGTTGGTTTCAAGTGCGCTTGCCAGTGCGGACCAGTCGGGGGTGGATGTCTTGTCGTTGATGGGGTTTGTCATGGTGGGTCTTGGAGAAAAAAAGAAAAGCGTTGGTGCTCATGGAAAGAAACAAGGGTCATCTCCAGTCGATGCCTGCTCCAAGCAGTCGTGTGCGGAGTGTACAAGCTCAATGTGCTCAACGCGTTGCTGCAAAAACCAGATTTTTCTCGCTCTGTGCACTAGGCATAGTTGCCCTCACGTCGACCCACTTCCACCCAGATGGGCAAAGTCAGGCCAATGAGTGTGAGTAATAGACCCGCCAAGAGCATCACCCAGTCCGAGCCAATGACGGGAATGAGCCCCGAGCAAGCAACCACCCCCAGCGATTGCCCGCCAAACAAAATACAGGCGAAAAGCGCCATGCAAGTGCCTCGGCGCTCTGGGTCGAGTTGAGTGGCCAGCGCTTGCATGGTGTTGTGAAACATGAAAAACCCAAAACCCGCAAGAGCGAAGGCCAGCGCATCGAGCCAAGCCACGTTGGCAAAGCCAATCAAGGCATAGGCCAGGCCGTACGACAAAGTGCCACACCGAATGAGCTGGGTCTCGCCCAGGCGGTGAATGAGCCATTTGGCGCTGGCCATGTAGATCACCCCGCCAAGTCCAAAAAGGGCGACGATCAAGCCGGCCAAGGAGACCCGCAAGTCTTGTGCGTCATGCAAATGGGTCGCTGAGATGGCGAGTGCGCCAAAGACCACGCAGCCCTCGAGAAAAATGAAGCCCATCAAACGCCTGGCCCGCGTTTTAGAGAGCACCGCCTTGGCGTTGGCCACGAAGGAGAGGGTCACTTCCCCCCTGGCCTCGTGGGCTTGGCCATGGCTCTGAGCCCGAGCGTGGGGGTTGGACCACAGCACCCAGCCCACCACAAAGAAAACCCCACAAAGGGCGCCAAAGGCCCATCGCCAACCCAGGGTGTCGGTCAGCAATCCCCCAACGAGTTGTCCAGCCACGATGCCCATGGTGGAGCCCAAGCCCACCTTGGCCAAAGTTTCTTGCCGGATTTGATAGTGGACCGTATCCCCCACCCAGGCCAGTCCCAATGGAATGATGGCGGCTGTACAGGTGGCGGTCAAGACGCGGCAGAGCACCAAAAAGGGCAAGCTCCAGGCCAATGCACAACCCAAGCACCCCAGGCTGCAGCCCAAAGTGGCCAAGGAGAGCACACGGTATTTGCCATAGCGGTCGCCCAAAGGACCAAAAAGCACTTGCATGAAGCCATAGGTGATGGCGAAAAATGAAATCACATGCGCCGCTTGCACTCGCTCGACTTGAAAGTCCAAGGCGAGTTGGGGCAGCATGGGGTCACACAGGCGCTGAATGGTCATGCTGGCAAAGGTGGCAAAAGACAAATGAAAAATCGCTCTGCGGGTCGAGGGCTCAATCACATGGGGTAAGGTTTCAGGCATGGGCGAGGGGGTCTGAGGGACTTGCAAGAGGGGGTCAAGGAGCTCAACTGGAGGAGGCGCTTGGGGCGTTTTGTTCATCCATGAGTGGGCCCTGTGTGTTTTTAGTAAACGCTCTCTAAAGAGCGCGTTGGCGTGGCTTTGAAGGACGAATCCCAAAAGAACAGACCTATACTTCGATCATATTGCGATGCATCAAGTGCAAACGCAATCGCCTTCATTATCCTTTGAATCCTGAAAACTCGGAGAACTTCATGACCCTGACCCCTGAACAAATCATGGCCGCCAACAAATCCAACTTGGAGACTTTGGTCGGATTGACCACCAAAGCGTTTGCGGGTGTTGAGCAACTCATCGAACTCAACTTGGCCGCAGCCAAGTCGGCCATGAGTGACACCAAAGACGGCACACACGCGGCCATGAGCGTGAAAGATGCCCAAGAGTTGTTGGCTTTGCAGTCGAGCATGTTTCAGCCTTTGGCTGAAAAAGCGGCCACTTACAACCGCCATTTGTTTGACATCGCCAGTGCCACCGGCAGCGAACTCTCTCATGTGATCGAGGCTGAAATGGCCAAAGGTCAAAAATTGTTTCAAGACATGTTTGACAACATGGCCAAGAACGCACCTGCGGGTTCCGAGTCGGCCGTCACGGCCTTCAAAACGGCGGTGTCGGCTGGCAACACGGCCTTGGAGTCGGTGCAAAAGGCTGTCAAACAAGCCACTGAAATGACCCAGGCCAATGTCAAAACCATGTCTCAGCAAGCCATGAGTGCGGGCAAAACCACGGCGAAAAAGCGCTGAATCACGAGCTTGTCTTGTGGCCCTGAGGCTTGATGGGATGGGCCTCGTTTTGGAGTTGACGTGATGCTCGGAGGCTCAGCCCAGTGTGGCGCCCAGGGCCGCATCATTTCAAGGCTTCAAACTGGCCTTGCTCCCTGTGGAGCTGTGGGCTGTGGGGGTTGGTTTTTCAGGGCTTGCGCCACGCTCTTGATCAGCTCCGGGCCTTGATAGATCAAACCACTGTAGAGCTGCACACAGTCTGCGCCGGCGTTGATTTTTTCAACCGCGTCGTCACCTCCCATGATGCCACCCACACCGATCAGGGGAAAATGCACTCCCAGGTGCATTCTCAACTGGCGAAGGGTGTTGCAACTGCGTGCTGTGAGTGGCGCGCCCGATAAGCCCCCTGCCTCGTCTCCATGGGGCAGGTGTGCGACGCGCTCTTTGTTGAGGGTGGTGTTGGTGGCAATGACCCCCCACATGCCTTGCCTGGCGCTTTCGTCGACTGGACACAATCGCTTCAAGGTCAAGGCAAACAAGCGCAATTCCTCTTCACTCATGTCGGGTGCGATTTTGACCATCATGGGCACGCGTCGCCCGCTTTGTGCGGCCAATTCCGAGCGTTTTTGATCAAGCAAGGTGAGCAGCGCAAACAAGGCTTCATCGGACTGCAATGAGCGCAAGTTTTTGGTGTTGGGGCTTGAGATGTTGATCGTCACATAGTCGGCATAAGCGTACACGGCTTCGAGAGCGAGCAAGTAATCCTGCGAGGCCTCCTCAATGGGGGTGGTGGCGTTTTTGCCGATGTTCAGTCCCAAGAGCACCGGTGAGCTTGTCGGTCTTTGAAGATGGTGGCTTTGGCCAATGTGATGCACAAAGCGATCGGTGCCCTCGTTGTTAAAGCCCAAGCGATTGATGAGGGCGCGCTCTTGGGGGAGCCTGAAAATTCTGGGTTTGGGGTTACCCGCTTGGGGCCGAGGGGTCACGGTGCCCACCTCGACAAAGCCAAAGCCCATGCTCGACCAAGCGTCAATGCAGCGGGCGTTTTTGTCCAAACCAGCAGCAAGACCCACACGGTTGGGAAAATTCAAGCCACAAAGGCGCAACGGGTCCTCAATGCGAGGCTGGCGGTACAAGCGAGCCCAGGGGGTGCGCTGCGTTTTTTCTAGCAGTGACACCGTGAGGTCGTGAACGACTTCGGGGTCCATGGCAAAAAATAGTGGTTTGATGAGGGCGTAGGGCACCGGCATGGGGGTAAACTTCCTTTTCAAGAGCACAGTCACACATGACCGTCAGCGAATCCACCACCGGGCGCTTTGCTCTGGGTCGGTTCAATCTTGTCAAAGAACGGGAGAATATCACGTGAGTTCCATGTCAGCCCAAGACGCGCTCAAATTGCAGGTGGCTCAAGCCGCATTGTCCCTGATTCCACCTCGCTCCTGGGTGGGGGTGGGCACGGGCTCAACGGTGAATTTTTTCATTGACGCGCTGGCCGCATCGGGCTTATCGTTAGCGGGGACGGTCTCAAGTTCAGAGGCTTCGAGCCTGCGACTCACCCAGTTGGGCATCCCGGTGTTTGCGAGCCACGAGGTGGCGCAACTCGATGTGTATGTCGATGGTGCCGATGAGATTGAGTCCCACGGCTACATGATCAAAGGCGGAGGTGCTGCACTCACGCGAGAAAAAATTGTGGCCGCACAATCCAAGCAATTCATTTGTATTGCTGACGAGTCCAAATGGGTGCAAACTTTGGGGAATTTTCCCTTGCCAGTCGAAGTCATTCCGATGGCGGCGGCCAGGCTGATCAAGTGCTTTGAGTTGCTGGGCCCCAATGTGCACGCGAGCCTTCGCTTGAAAGACGGCAAGCCTTGGGTCACGGACAACGCTCAGCACATCTTGGACGTGCGCGGGCTTGAGATCCTGGACCCCTTGGCCTTTGAATCCCAAGTGAGTCAATGGCCAGGTGTGGTGACGGTCGGGGTGTTTGCTCATCAAAAGGCATCGATTTGTTTGTTGGGCACCAGCCAGGGCGTGAAAACACTTTATTTTTAAACACACCTCTAGCGCGATTTTTTGCTAGGCTGTCGCGTTAAAAATAGCAACAACAAACCATCAGTCAACCACATCAGCAAAAAACACGTGGCTCACAGCCCTGAATTTTGCTCAGGACTGTGAACCGGCCATCGCCTCAGGGATTACGCTTTCACCAGTGAAAAATCTTGCGCTTTCAAAGCGGTGGTGTGCATGGAGGCATTGAGTGCCATGACCGCATCGCTGGCCAAAGACTCGACGGTGCCATTTTGGTTGAGTTGCTTGAGTTGGCCGTTTTTGACCACCACAGCAAAGGGCATGTGCGACAAAATCACATCGTCCACCAAGTTGGGGACCGCTGCCTCATTGTGATCGAGCCCAGTGCCCACAAACAAAGTTTTGTTGTCAACCCTGTTTTGAATTTGTTCGGTGTAACCTTTGTATGGGCTCGCGACGGGGTTGATGAGCCCATGCCCTTGTATGGCCAACTCTTCGAGTTGTGGGTTACTTTGCAAGGCGTGTTCAGTGGCCAAGTAACTTTGGAGTGTCAGGGGTGCTGCGGGGTTGACACCCGCCAAGGCCATGGCGGCGAATTCCGCGTCGAACTGGCGTTGGAGATCGAATCGATAGGCTGCTTGGACGGTGGTGCTTGCTTTGGCCAGGCCTGTGTTGAGCAGCACAGCTTGGGCGTTGGCTTCTAGGCGCAATTCGGGACTTAAGTTTACCCCGGCATTGGTGCTCAAGTCTTGGTAGGCCTTGCTCCATTCGGTGGCCAAATCTGCTGTGGTTTCAAATGTCCCCGATGCATTGGCCACCCAAGTGTGGGCGGTGCTGGTGATGGTGCCTGAGACCACATTGCCCTCCAAGGTGACGATGAAGCCAGCGGGTGCCGTTGTGGTTTGCCCATTGAGGAAGGTCAACGCCGGAGATACAAAATTGACATGGGCGCTCGAGGCGTTGCTGGCAAAATCGCTGGCGCTATAGATTCGATAAAACATGCTGTCATCCAAGGCGCTCACGGCCTGCGTCAGGGTGTTTTCTATATTGGCATTTTCATTGAGTTGGTCAAATTTGCCATTGTGCTCCACCACGACAAAGGGCATATTGGAGAGGATGTTGTCATCTAAAAACTTGGCAACGGCGTTGGTGTTGTTGTTGAGCCCCCCACCGATGAAAAGGGTGGTTTTGTCCCCATTGTTTTGAAAGTCTTTGGCGTATCCGGCGTAACGTGCCAAGCCCGTCCCGTCCAAACCGTGGCCTTGCATGGCCAATTCAGACAAGGTGTCGTTGGATTGAAGCGTGTGCTCTACGCTTAAGTACTGGGTGGTGGTCATGGGTGCCGTCAAGCTCACATTGGCGCCCACGGTGCTCGCTTGGATGGCATCGAACTCGCGTTGCAGGTCTTGTCGGTCGACTTTGAGCTTGGCAGCGCTCAGATCACGCAAGGCCGTGTTGACAAACACCGCCTCGGCGTTGCCCTCCAAGCGTTGGATATTGTTCAGGCTCGCGCCTTGTCCGTTTTGCATGGCCAAGTAGTATCCGTGCCACTCAGCGGCCAAGTCGGTGCTGGTTTCGTAGAGGTGGGTGGTTGCATCGGCCACCCAAGTGTGGCCGTTGACCGTGATGGCATTGGCCGCGGCCGTGCCAAAAATGGTGGTGAAGGTGTTGGTGGTGTCCAGCGTGATGGGCAATACGCCGCCAGCGCTCGTGCTCAGATCGTTGCTCATGGTGTTTTTCTCCCAATTGAATGTTGAATGCGGGCCACTTGGAAGTCCTGCTGTTGGCTTTAACCCCCGTGAAAGTGTCAGCAAGACTTTCGAAAGTAGCAAAATGAGTGTATGGGAAATATTCCCATATGTAAATATATGGGAATATTTCCCATATAATAAGGAGGGTCTTTGGCATTAATTGAAATCATAAGTAGTCAAAAAAGAATATGTTCAGGATTTAATCAGGATATGCTGCAGTTGCTGGGCTTCAAAATAAGTTGGAATTGGAGTCATTCAAAAATTATTTTATAAATGGGTAAATTTCCCATACAATCAATTCATGCCCAATCATCCATCCAACTCAGAGCCCATGGAGCAGTCGTCCTTAGAGGAGATGCTCGCCATTGTTCAGCCACTGGTCATGTGGATGAGTCGCACAGGAATTGGCTACACCGAGTTTGCAACGGCCTTAAAGCCCTTGTTTTGGAAGATGGCCTTGATGGAGTTGGAGCGCTTGGAGCGCAAGCCGTCTGATTCAGCAGTGAGTTTATTGTCTGGACTGCATCGCAAGGAGGTGAGGACCTACCGCGAGGAATTGAACATGGATGCGCTGCAAGTGCAGCAACTGCGCGAGCACTGGGGCAAGCCCAGTGCAGCCAGTCAAGTCGTTACCCGTTGGTTGAGTCTCGGATTGGGCGACGCCATCGCTTATTCAGGTGCCGAGCCTTCGTTTGAGCAGCTCGCGCAGTCGGTGTCCAAAGATTTTCATCCTCGATCCGTCCTCATGGAGATGGTGCGTTTGGGAGTTGCTCAAGATTTGGGCTCGCAAGTTCGTTTGCTCAAGGAGAGTTTCAGCCCAGACGCTCGAAACAAAGAAGCCAGCCAAATGCTCGCCGTGAGTGTGGCCGATCACTTGTCTGCGGGTATCCACAACCTCTTGAACCCTGAGGGTCGAAAATTTTTAGAGCAAAGTGTGTTTGCCGATGGCTTGAGTGCAGACTCCATTGAGCGCTTGAATGACATGGCGCGTGAACTTTGGTCTCAAGCTCTCAAACAAATTGTGCAAGCCGCCACCCAAATGGTGAAAGACGATGAGGGGTGCGATGCGCCGCATCGCTTCAGGTTGGGGTTGTTCACGTTTGCGGCAGACCCATCAGGGCAGGCCGCATCGAGCTCTCAAGCAGCGGGTGAGCCATCATGAGCGTCTCCAATCTTGATGCCTGTCTCATGCACGTCGTCTCTTGCCTAAAGCGGGGTCGCTCACGCCAAGCCTTGGTTTCGCGTTTGGGTGTATTTTCCCTGGCCTTATCGTTGCTGTCTTGCGGTGGCGGCGCTGGGGTGAGCCTGAGTTTGAACGCTCCTGGGGGCGTGGGCAGTGGAGGGAGTGGCCTCATTGAAGGCTTGATTGCGGGCTTTGGCAGTGTGATTGTGGATGGTGTTGAGGTCGACGACAGCTCGGCCATTAGCCAAACCGACGATGAAACCGGTCAGTTCACCCTCACCCAAACTCAATTGGGCCAGCGCGTGAAGATTACCCAGTCCCAAGCGGGCGTGGCGAGCATCATCACCATCGTTCCCCTGTTGCGCGGCCCCGTCACCGCTTCTGTCCAATCGAACTATTTTCAGGTGTTGGGTCAATGGGTTCAGGTCTTGCCGCAAAACACCGCCACGGGCAACGCCACGGTTTTGTCGGGTTTGACCAATTTGAATGTCTTGCAAAACAATGTGGCAGTGCAGGTGTATGGTGTATGGGTTTTTGATTCGACTAAAAATGCCCATGTGTTGCAAGCCTCGAGAATTGAATTGCTCAGTGCAGCACCTGCTTACAACTTGGTCAGTGGAATCGTGATGGGTCGAAATAACAACGATTTGCTCATCAACCAAAGTGGCGCTGCGACTGCCGTCCACGCCCTCAATGCACTGCCCACCAGCATCAGCAATGGCAGCCTCATCAGGGCCTGGGTTCAAGCTTCTCAGGTGAGTAGCGGCAATGTCTTTGCTGCCCAGCGCGTGCTCGATGCGACGTCAACACCGAGCAATGGTCAAACGCTCTTGATCAGCGTGCCCACTTCGGCGGGCAATGTGCAAAATGGTCAACTCCAAACCCAAGGTCTGAACCTTCAAATCCCGCCCAACTTGGTCTCACAAATGCCGTCAAGTTCTGCGCTGGTCCAACTCAACGTGCTCAACACCAACGGGGTTTTGACAGTGACCCAGGTCAATACCAGCAGCAACAACACAGCGCTGCAAGCCCAAGTTGCAGGACAAGTTGAACTCAAGGGTGCGATTCCTTGGGTGGCCAACCCTGTGAGCATCAATCTTCGTGGTAGTCTGGTGGTGGGAACCAACGTGCCAGGGGTGATCAACAAGAGTTGTCCGGCACAAAATGTGCCCAATCCTATTCAAGTCGACATCATTGCCAAGATGGGACCACCGGGCATGCCGTTGGTGGCGCAATCGATCAATTGCACCTTGACGCCGCCCAACCAATCGGTGATTCAACAATCGGGCTACTTGCTGAGCTACGCGGCCAACCTCTCCACCTTGACCTTCTCCATTGCGGGCAACCCCGTCACCATGAGTTTGATTCCCGGCACCGTGTTGCCCCCACCCCCCAATGATTTGCCCAATTTGGTGAAATCCAAGACCCCCCTGACCATTGAATACCAAGTGATCAATTCGGTCAATCAGATTCGAGATTTTCAGCCGGCCACCCCCAACTAAGGCGCGTGTGCACGTCATGAACTCAAACCCGACCCCCGTGAACCCTCTCAATTGGAACTTTTGCTCTCCGAGCAGTCCATTTTCTTAGGATACACCCATGAAACACCGTCTTCACCTCACAAACCCACTGGCCAAAATGGCCCTGATCGCCAAGCGTCAAGGCATCCGCCTTGCCTGCAGCCTCGCAGGCCTCTTGCTCTGGTCTTTCCACGCCCAGGCGCAGACCACCCCCAGTCCTGCGCCTGGTTTTTCTCAACCGGCCCCTGAAGTGACACTGCAAAGCTTGGGGCAAAAGATCTTCAATGATAAAAATCTCTCCCAGCCCGCCGGCACCGCTTGTGTGAATTGTCATAACCCTGCCACTGGTTTTTCCAGTCTCAATGGATCCAGAATTGGCGTGCCGCTGGGCAGTACTCCCAATTCGTTTGGCAGTCGCAATGCCATGCAAAACGCCTACAGCTCATTTGTGCCCAGCTTTTCTTTCAGGGTGCTGGGCAACGACACCGATCCCAGGGGTGGGCTGTTTTGGGATGGACGCGCTGACACATTGGTGGCGCAGGCCATGGCCCCTTTTCTCTCCAGCGCTGAGATGAACAACGCGAGTGCTGCGCAAGTCGTGGCCAAAGTTCGAAACTCCAATTACTCAAGGGATATGGTGACACTTTTTGGCGCCAATGTATTTGGCAATACCGACACCGCGTTTCAAGCCATTGCGCAAGCCATTGCCGCCTTTGAGAAAAGCCCCGCCCTCAATGCTTTTAACTCCAAGTATGATCAGTTTGTGAAAGGGCAAGTCAGCCTGAGCGCTGCCGAGCAACGTGGTCTCAAGCTGTTCATGGATCCGTTGAAGGGCAATTGCGCCTCTTGCCACTTGATGAATCCAACCTCTCAAGTGCCCAGTGATAATTTGTTCACTGATTTTGCAATGTACGCAACGGGCATCCCTAGAAATCCAAAAATTCCTGCCAACGCCAACCCCTCTTACTTTGATTTGGGGCTTTGTGGTCCTCAACGCAAAAAGCCAGCATTGAGCTCCAATGTGCCAGCGGGTGTCACGATTGAACAATTTTGTGGCGCTTTTCGCATGCCGTCCTTGAGAAATGTGGCGCAGCGGGAGTTTTACATGCACAACGGCGTGTTCACCAACTTGAACGAAGTGGTGAGTTTTTACGCCACTCGCAACGCCAACCCCAAACGTTGGTACGGCCCCGCTGGAGTCCCCAACGATTTACCAGTCGCCTATCTCCCCAACCTGGTGAGCGACCGTGCACCCTTTAATAGAAAAGCCGCCGATGGGCCTGCGCTTAACCCATCGGAGGTCGACGATGTGGTGTCATTTCTTAAAACTTTGTCGGATTCGCCGCCTCACCCCGTCTCGCCAACAGTGCCTGCATCCAATCCAGGCGCAGTGGGGTTGAATCCGTTTGCTGCTCCACCCCCCTCGCCAGCAGTCCTGCCCTTGCCGCTGAGGCTCTCGAGTGGGCCGCCATCATCCAAATAGATGACAGCACTCGAGTTGGGGTTTCAAGCCTCGTGCTGAGTTGATTCTCGGCGTCAAGCCTGGGTCGACGCGGTTGTCTCACTCATGCCTTGGTGCCTGAGCAACGCGTCCATCTGTGGCGCTCGACCTCTGAACGCCATGAATGACTCCAGTGCGGGTCTTGATCCGCCCACTTGCAAGATCTCTTTCAAAAATCGTTCGCCCGTTTGCGCATTGAATGCGCCCGATGGCATCATGGTTTCTTCAAACGCAGCGTAGGCATCCGCACTCAACACCTCAGCCCATTTGTAGCTGTAATAACCTGCGGCATAACCGCCGCTGAAAATATGACTAAAGCTGTGAGCACTCCTCACCCAAGCTGGGCTTGGGATGACGCTCACCTCTGCTTTGATGTGGGTGAGCAGGTCTTGCACGTCTTGCACCGGCACACTGCTGCTGTGCAGTTTCATGTCGAAAAGCGCAAATTCGACTTGCCGCAAGGTTTGCAGCCCGCTTTGATAATTGCGCGCGTTGAGGAGTCGATCAAAGAGCGCTTTGGGCATGCGCTCACCCGTCGCGGTGTGAGCGGTCATGGGCTCGACCACGGACCACTCCCAGCAAAAGTTCTCCATCCATTGACTGGGCAATTCAACCGCATCCCACTCCACGCCATTGATGCCGGAGACATCGCGCACGTTGACCTTGGAGAGCATGTGGTGCAGCCCGTGTCCAAATTCATGGAACAAGGTGATCACGTCGTCATGGGTAAGCGTGGCAGGTGTTGTGCTGGTGGCGCTGGCGAAGTTGCACACCAAATGGGCGATGGGTGTTTGAAGCGCACCCGAGTCGGGTCTGAGCCAGCGGCATTGCGCATCGTCCATCCAGGCGCCCCCGCGTTTGCTTTGCCGGGCAAACGGGTCGAGGTAAAACTGGGCCACCAAGTTCGCATCTTGGGTGATGTTGTAAAACCTCACATCAGGGTGCCATACTGGGGATGAGGCTGGCGTGATGGTGACGCCAAAGAGCTTTTGAATGAGCTCAAAGAGGCCCGTCAAAACGCTCTCGAAAGGGAAGTATGCGCGGACCTCTTGCTCGCTGAAGGCGTAGCGTGCTTCTTTGAGTTGTTCGCTGATAAAGCTCCAGTCCCAAGCCTGGGGGTCTGGCAGACCCATGTCCGCAGCAAATCGCTTGAGATCGTCCAGATCTCTCAGGGCATGGGGCTTGGCACGACTGGCCAGCAAGCTTAAAAACTCAATCACTTCCCTGGCCGATTGGGCCATTTTGGGCTCGAGAGAGAGGGCGGCAAAATGATCAAACTTGAGCATTTGGGCTTCGCGGTGACGAAGTCGCAAAATCTCTTGCATGACAGCGGTGTTGTCAAACACCAAGCCGCTGGGCTCGGCTTGGTCGGAGGCGCGGGTTTGAT
Source organism: uncultured Burkholderiales bacterium (assembly GCA_903844385.1). GTDB lineage: Bacteria > Pseudomonadota > Gammaproteobacteria > Burkholderiales > Burkholderiaceae_C > Limnohabitans. The sequence goes on along the minus strand of CAIMTJ010000042.1, from coordinate 8,225 downwards.
AGGCCTGATAGAGCCGTTGGCGCAAGGCTTGGTTTTGAGCGTACTGCATCACGGGCAAGTAGCAGGGCATTTTTAAGCTCAAGCGGTAACCCTCTTGGCCATGAGCGTTCGCAGCTTCTCGGGCGGCTTCAATCACATCCTTTGGCAAGCCCGTGAGCTCAGACAGGTCCGCCATATAAAACCAAGCATCGGTCGCATCGAGCACGTTTTCACTGAATTTTTGGGTCAATTGCGCGAGTTGCTCTTGCAGCTTGGCATAGTCTTCTTTGTCTTGTCCTTGCAGTTGCGCACCACCCAAAATGAAGTTACGAAGGGCCAACTTCAAGGCTTGTTGTGCGTGCGGGTGCAAGGCCTCAGATGCCACGCCCGCGTATTTGGCAAACAAGGCCTCATTGGAGCCGAGCTGTGTCCAAAATTCCGTGACTTTGGGCAGCACTTGGTTGTAGGCTTGTCGCAGGGGGGCTGAATCCATGACCGCATTCAAGTGATTGATCATGCCCCAGGCACGACTCAAGTGCTCAACCGGCACATCGAGGAGCCGCTCAATGCCATCCCAATCGGATTTGAACGCTGAGGAGGTGACACGCGCGAGCGCCTCTTGCGCACGCTCAATGAGCGCGTCCATGGCGGGCTCAATGTGCTCGGCGCGCACGTCATCAAAACGCGCCGGGTTGCTGAAGTCCAGCAAGGGGTTGGAGGGCTCTGGGGTCAGGGTGTTGTTGTTGGGGATCACGGTCAGAGTCACACTCTCGAGTTGGGGTTGGTGAGGGCAGCTTGCGCCGCGTCCAAGGTGTTGGCCAGCAGCATCGTGATGGTCATGGGTCCGACGCCGCCGGGCACCGGGGTGATGTAGGAGGCCACTTCTTTGACCGCGTCAAAGTCCACATCGCCGCACAACTTGCCCATCTCGTCTCGGTTCATACCCACATCGAGCACCACGGCACCGGGCTTGACCATGTCGGCTTGGATCAAATGGCGCATGCCCACCGCCGCCACCAGCACGTCCGCTTGCAAGGTCTGGGCTTTGAGGTCCCGAGTGTGGCTGTGGCAAATGGTGACGGTGGCGTTCCTTTGTAACAGCATCAACGCCATCGGCTTGCCCACGATGTTGGAGCGCCCCACGACCACAGCGTGTTTGCCCCCCAACTCAAAGCCTATGGCGTCAAGCATTTGGAGGCAGCCATGCGGTGTGCATGGCCAAAAACTGGGTGCCCCGCACATCAAAGCGCCTGCGCTCTCCAAATGAAAGCCATCCACATCCTTTTGCGGGGAAATGGCTTGGATCACCGCTTGGGGGTCGATTTGAGCAGGCAAGGGGAGTTGCACCAAAATGCCGTGGATGCTGGTGTCGTGGTTGAGGCGATCAATTTCTTGCAGCAACTGCGCTTGGCTCATGTCCGCTTCAAATTTCAGCAACAAAGAGTGCATGCCAATTTCCTCGCAGGCGAGCACCTTGTTTTTGACATACACCTGGCTTGCTGGGTGTTGGCCCACCAAGACCACAGCCAGTCCTGGCCTGAGACCTTGCTGGGTCAACCGGTTCACCCGTTGAGCGTAGTCACGTCTGAGGGTGTGCGAGAGTTGTTTGCCGTCAATGATGTGTGCGCTCATGGCTCAGGGTGTTGGGTTGTTAAAGAACTGTTGAGTGTGAAAAATGTTGGCGCTCCAGGCGAGCTGTGCGACTTAGTGACTTGGGGCCCAAAAGGAAAGCCTCCAGGCCAGACGCAACATCTGGAGCTCGAGGCTTTAGAGTGGGGCGACGCAGGCGAGCTTTAAGCGGCGGCTTTGGGGGGCGTGGAGCCCAGCGCGATTTTGAGCAGATCGGCCACCGTGTTGGCGTTGAGTTTTTCCATGATGTTGGCGCGGTGGGCCTCAACGGTTTTGATACTGATGCCCAGGTCGTCGGCAATTTGTTTGTTGAGCCGACCGGCCACAATGCGCTCGAGGACTTGGGCTTCACGGCTGGTGAGCTTGGACATCAATGCGTCACGAGAAGCTGCTTGTTGGTGGCCAGCAAAAGACTCTTTGGCTTTTTCCAGCATGTGCTCGACCAAGGGGAGCAAGTCGTCTTCTTTGAAGGGCTTTTGGATGAAGTCCATGGCGCCTTTTTTCATGGTGTCCACGGCCATGGGCACGTCACCATGGCCGGTGATGAATACGACGGGTAGGGGGGAATTCTTTTCAGTGAGTTTTTCTTGCAGTTCTAGGCCACTCATGCCACCCATGCGAATGTCCACAATCAAGCAAGCCACTTCTTTGGAGTCATATCGGTTGAGAAAGGTCTCGGCAGAATCAAAGCAACGCACTCGGTAGTCCTTGCCCTCGAGCAACCACTGCAAGGAGTCGCGCACGGCCTCATCATCATCGACCACATAAACCGTGCCTTTTTTAGGAATCAAGCTCATCATCTATCCCCAATCACCTGTTAATTCAAAATGTCATCCCTTGAAGTGTATCGCTTTAATGGGTCACCAACTCTTCATGAGCTGGGAGCCAAAACGAAAAGCAGCATCCCATCACTTCAGTGCCATTGTAGATGTTTTGCGCTTGCATACGTCCTTGGTGGGATTCGACGATGCTGCGGCACAAATTCAGGCCAATACCCATGCCTTCGGTTTTGGTGGAAAAGAAGGCTTCAAAGAGGCGCTCGAGCGCCTCGGGTGCAAGCCCAAGCCCTGAGTCGGTGACCGTGAATTCAATCACCTGTTGGGCATCGATCAACTGGGGGGTGACCTTCATCTCCACATGTCGCTGGGGGCTGTCACGCTTGGCGTTGTCAATGGATTCGGCCGAGTTGCGCAGCAAATTGACCAGCACTTGCTCGATCAAAATGGGCTCGACCATGACCGGCGGCAAGTTGGCCGAGATGTAGTGGGTGAGTTTGACTTGGCGGCGTTTGAACTCGATTTCGGTGAGCTCGACCGCTTCCATCACAATCATGCCGATATTGGCCAAGCTGCGGTTGGGCTCACTGCGTTTGACAAAACTGCGGATGCGTTGAATGATCTGGCCCGCACGCTGGGCTTGGTGCGAGGTTTTCTCCAGTGCCAGCAAAAGATCTTCCTCGCGCAACTGTCCACTCTTGATGCGCGAGACAATGCCGGTGCAGTAGTTGCTGATGGCGGTGAGCGGTTGGTTGAGCTCATGCGCGACACTGGAGGCCATCTCGCCCATGGTCACCAAGCGACTCAATGACTGGGCCCGCTCGGTTTGCTGGGCTTGCTGCTCTTCGGCTTGCCGGCGTGGGGTGATGTCTGTGGCGATGATCATTTGCGCCAAGCGCCCGTCCACCCAATTCAAGTAGCGCGATCGCACCTCAATCCACTTGGCCAAGCTTGGGATGAAGATTTCAGCATTTTCAGAAAAGCTGCGCTCCAAATTTTGCGAGGGCAGTCCAGCCAAGTCATCCACATCTTGCGCCAAATTGTTCATCATCTGAATGGATTCAAAAGCCTCTTCGATCATGTGCAAATGGCCTTCACTCTTGGCGCCAAACCATTGGCGATAGAGCTTGTTGGTGAAGAGCATTTCACTCGAACCAATGGGGGTGACCGAAACCGAGGCGTCGAGCGCTTCTAAGACGGTGGTGAAGCGCTCATAGGAGGCCGAGAGCTGTTGACGAATGCGATTGGGCTCGGTGATGTCGGTCATGGAGGTCATCCAACCCGACTGGGAGCCCTTGGCGTCGATCAAGGGGGACACATAAAGACGCCCATCAAAGAGTGTGCCGTCACGGCGTTTGACCCGCACTTGCAGACCCGTTTGGGTGTGGTTGCCACTGAGTTCCTCGGCCAATTTGGCAGCCAAGACCTCGCGGTCTGCATCTGGCCAGTAGGGAAACGGGGGGTATTGACCCACGAGTTCGAGCTCCGACCAACCGGTCATTTGGCAAAACGCCGCGTTGACATAAGTGATGCAGCCATTCATGTCCATGGCGCGCATGCCCGTGAGCACCGAGTTTTCCATGGCACGTCTGAAATTGGTCTCGGCCACCAAAGCCTGCTGGGCTTGAAGGCGTCGTCGGGTGTGGCGCCAAGTGCCAATGAGCATCCAAGCGGTGAGCAGGCTCAAGAACGTGATCATCCAAAAAAGGCCATTGCCAATCACCCCTTGTGAGGTGCGAAACGCTTGGGCTTTGAGGATCAAGCCGCTGCCCACGGGGGCAATCGGTACCTCGTAATGGTAGGGTGGCTTGATCCACGGTGCCAAGTAAGCGGCACGCAGACTTGGCTTGATCACCTGTCCCGTGAGCAAGTGCTCATTGGCGTCCCAAATGGACAGGGCAACGCGGTCAATGACTTCTGGAGGGACGACAAAGCGCATGAGTCCATCGATTTTGTATTCGACCAAAAAAGCACCATTGAAGTTGCCTTTGACGATGAAAGGCACAAAGAGTTGGAGTTGTGGCTCCGAGCTGTCTTGTCCCAGCGACTCGAGGGTGCTGGGCGGGGCGTAGGCAATTTGTCCGCGGTGTTTGACCCATTCAAAGGTTCGAATCAAACTGGGCGTTTTGAGCGAGTCGCCCAAGAGATGGATTTGGGGGTTTTGAACCCCAGGGCCGGCATAGGAGTACTTCACGCGCATTTTGGTGTCTAGCCAACTCACGGCTGACACCTCAGGGTAGTGGGCGACGATGGAGCCGGCCTCTTTGAGAAATTCCAAGTCCAACACCTCGCCCGAAGCAAGATCGCGCGACAAGCGCTGCACCTGCTCTTGCCGCTCCAAGAGTCGAATCCTCAAGCGCTGCTGCGCATACTCTATGTCGCGTCTGACCGTCTCCTCTTCGCGCAAGATCTCCTCATAGCGCAAGTAGCCAAATGCAGTGGCAATGGCGGCAAAGAAAAAGATGACCGCCGTCAAGGGGGCCATCAAGGCAAAACGGTCTTGTCGACTTGGGCTTTGGTTGCGCCACCATGTTGTCCAAGTCTTCAAAACGACTTTCAAAGGCGAGCGAATGGTGTGCGAGAAGCTGGGCATGGCTTTATTTTAGGCGCACTTGCAAGGTGCTCGGCCTTCAATGAACCCGGCATGCGTTCTTTTTAATGGCAGCTATAAAATTTCACAATACAAAAACAAAATGCATCATTTGAAATCCAAATCTTTTGTGTGATAATGCTTTCAAAATAAATCATCCTCAAGCCCACAGGAGACAAGTCATGTCCGCTTTACCCAACGAGCAGCGCACGTTTGCGCTCAACGATAGCGATAGCCAAGAAACGCGCGAGTGGCTCGACGCCTTGAGTGCTGTTATTGAATCCGAGGGCACCGAGCGCGCCCATTTTTTGATCGAGCAGCTCCTCGAGCACGCCCGCGCCAGTCGCATTGATTTGCCGTTCTCGGCCAACACCGGCTACATCAACACCATCAATACCGAAGAGGAAGAGGTCTGTCCTGGCAATATTGAGATCGAGGAGCGGCTGCGCGCTTACATGCGTTGGAACGCCATGGCCATGGTCGTCAAAGCCAATCGACACCACCCTGAGGATGGGGGTGATTTGGGAGGGCACATCGGCTCTTTTGCTTCGTTGGCCCATCTCTTTGGTGCGGGATTCAATCACTTTTGGCATGCGGAAAACGAAAACCATGGCGGCGATTTACTCTACATCCAAGGCCACGTCTCCCCCGGCGTTTACGCCCGTGCTTATCTAGAAGGGCGTTTGAGTGAGGAGCAACTCCTCAACTTCAGACAAGAGGTCCACGGTAAAGGTTTATCGAGCTACCCCCACCCCAAGCTCATGCCCGAATTTTGGCAGTTCCCCACCGTCTCCATGGGACTTGGCCCCTTGATGGCCATCTACCAAGCTCGCTTTTTAAAATACCTTCACGCCAGAGGCATTGCCAACACCGAGAACCGAAAAATTTGGGTGTTTTGTGGGGACGGTGAAATGGACGAGGTCGAGTCTTTGGGCGCCATTGGCTTGGCCGCCCGTGAAAAGCTCGATAACTTGATTTTTGTGATCAACTGCAATTTGCAGCGCTTGGATGGTCCCGTGCGCGGGAACGGCAAAATTATCCAAGAGCTCGAGAGCGAATTCAGAGGCTCCGGCTGGAACGTGATCAAACTCATTTGGGGCAGCAATTGGGACAGCCTCTTGGCCAAGGATCACGATGGGGATTTGCGGCGCATCATGATGGAGACCTTGGACGGCGACTACCAAGCCTTCAAGGCCAACGATGGTGCCTTCGTTCGACAGCATTTCTTTGGTCGTGACCCCAAGACCCTGGAGATGGTTGCCAAAATGAGCGACGATGAGATCTGGAATTTGCGCCGCGGTGGCCATGATCCTCAAAAAGTCTACGCCGCCTACGCCAAGGCGGTCAAACACAAGGGGCAACCCACTGTCTTGCTCATCAAAACCGTCAAGGGCTTTGGCATGGGCAAAATTGGCGAAGGCAAGAACACCGTTCACCAAACCAAAAAACTCACCGACGAAGACATCAAGATCTTTCGCGATCGCTTCAATATCCCGGTGCCCGATAGTGACTTGGCCGCACTGCCTTTTTACAAACCCGCTGATGACACGCCGGAGATGCAGTACTTGCACCAACGCCGTGCAGCACTTGGTGGCTACTTGCCGGCACGCCGTGTCAAGAGTGAAGAGACCTTTCAAGTTCCTGCCTTGGAGACCTTCAAGTCAATTTTAGAGCCCACGGTTGAAGGGCGCGAGATCTCCACCACCCAGGCCTATGTGCGCTTTCTAACGCAACTTTTGCGCGACCCCGCGTTGGGCTCTCGTGTGGTGCCCATTTTGGTGGACGAGGCCAGAACCTTTGGCATGGAGGGCCTCTTTCGGCAAGTGGGTATTTACAACCCTGCAGGCCAACAGTACACCCCTGTCGACAAAGACCAGGTCATGTACTACAAAGAGGACAAAGCGGGTCAGATTTTGCAAGAAGGCATCAACGAAGCGGGTGGTATGAGCTCTTGGATTGCGGCGGCAACGTCATACTCCACCAACAACCGCATCATGATTCCGTTTTATGTCTATTACTCCATGTTTGGATTCCAGCGCATTGGCGACTTGGCCTGGGCTGCGGGCGACATGCAAGCGCGCGGCTTTTTGCTCGGGGGGACTTCTGGGCGCACCACCTTGAATGGCGAGGGCTTACAGCACGAAGACGGACACAGTCACATCTTGGCGGGCACCATCCCGAACTGTTTGAGCTACGACCCCACCTTCGCCCATGAAGTGGCCGTGATCATGCAAGACGGCTTAAAGCGCATGGTGGAAAAACAAGAAAATGTGTTTTACTACATCACGCTGCTCAATGAAAACTACCCCATGCCAGGCCTGAAGGTGGGGAGCGAAGAAGAAATCATCAAGGGGATGTATTTGCTGAGTGCCGGCGAAGGCGCGAAGAAAGCTCCGCGTGTGAATTTGCTCGGTTCAGGCACCATCTTGCGCGAGTCGATTGCCGCACAGGCCTTGCTGAAAAAAGACTTTGGCGTGGTTGCCAACGTCTGGAGTTGTCCGAGCTTTAATCAACTCGCGCGCGAAGGTCAAGAAGTTGATCGCTGGAATTTGCTCCACCCAGACCAAACACCTCGGACCTCCTTTGTGGCTTCTCAACTTGACGGGCACGAAGGTGCGGTGGTTGCCTCGACGGACTACATGAAGTCCTATGCCGAACAAATTCGAGCCTTCATCCCCAAGGGCCGCAGCTACAAGGTCTTGGGCACCGATGGCTTTGGTCGCAGCGATTTCCGCTCTCGCTTGCGAGAGCACTTTGAGATCAATCGTCACTACATCGTCTTGGCCGCCTTGAAGGCCTTGAGCGACGACGGCGCTTTGCCTGCTGCCAAGGTGCTTGAGGCCATTGAGAAGTACCAAATCAATACCGAAAAAATCAATCCATTGAACGCCTAATCTCAGGAGACACTGCATGAGTACAGTTGAATTAAAAGTACCTGACATTGGGGATTTTGAATCCGTGGCCGTCATTGAGATGTTGGTCAAAGTGGGCGACACCATCGATGTTGAGCAGTCCGTGATCACGGTGGAATCCGATAAAGCATCCATGGAGATTCCGTCCTCAGTCAAAGGGGTGATCAGTGAGCTCAAAGTGAAATTGGGTGACCGGGTCAAAGAAGGCAGTGTGCTCGCTTTGGTGAGTGTGGCGTCCTCTGACGCCCCAGCCCCCAGCCCAATAGCAACAACTCAGGCAACGACCCAGGCTGCGGCCCAGCCAGCGCCAGCGCCAGCGGCTTCTCCCGTCACCCCAGT
>CAIMTJ010000041.1 GCA_903844385.1 uncultured Burkholderiales bacterium | reverse complement strand
TGCCTCAAAATGATCACATTGTGAGCGAACAAGTCAGGCGCGCGCCATGATCGGTGCATCCTTCGGTTGCAGAGTCGAGACCCACTCGTGGTGTCCCAAAGATCTGTTGGAAGTCCATTGAGCGCAAACCTCAGGTCTCATTTCACGGCCAACTTCCTTAAAACCTATTGCACAAAACAGTAAAATGGTCGATCAAGATGTGTTTTGCCATTTTCTCAACCAAGCTCATGGGGCCCCATTGAACGACACTCACCCAACACGCCAACGCATGGATCACCTCAGATGAGCGAAGCCTTGGTCATTTGTTTGGGGGCTTGTGTGGGCGCACTGCTGCGCTGGCAGCTGGGTGTGGCCTTCAATGGATGGGTTGCGCTTCCTTTGGGCACCTTGAGTGTGAACTGGATTGGGGGATACCTCATCGGCGTTTGTGTGGGCGTGTTTCAAGCTTGGCCGAGCTTGGATCCGCACTGGAGAGCGCTCCTCATCACGGGGTTTTTGGGCACCCTCACCACCTTCTCTACCTTCAGCGCCGAAGTGGTGGGTTTTTTACTCAATGGCCGATACCTCGTTGCCCTGCTGAGCACGAGCTTGCACCTCTTTGGCTCCCTCGCCTTGACCTATCTGGGTCTTCAAACTGTGGCCTGGGTGAATTCGGGCGCTGCCACGCCTTGACACTCGCTTTACGGCTGCGCCATCAGGTTCTTGGCCTGCGCCACGTTCATCTCTTTGGGCAGCACCACTTGGTTTTTCACGGCCAACACTTCTGCCATGATGCTCACAGCGATTTCGGAGGGTGTTTTTGAGCCGATGTAGAGGCCAATGGGCCCTCTGAGCCTTTGCAGTGATGCTGGGGTTTGACCAAAGTGCTCCATCATTCGGCTTTGTCGCGCTTGGTTATTCTTTCTCGACCCGATGGCTCCGATGTAGAACGCATCACTTGAGAGCGCCTCAATGAGGGCCAAGTCATCGAGTTTGGGGTCATGCGTCAAGGCCACGACACAAGTGCGTCGATCGGGTTTGAAAGACAACACCACATCATCGGGCATCTCCTGGGTCACCCGCACTTTAGCGATCGACCAAGAGGCGACATACTCTTGTCGCGGATCACACACCGTCACTGAAAACCCATTGAAGAGTGCCATGGTGGCCAGGTATTCAGACATTTGGCCCGCACCAATGATGAGCATGCGGTATTCTGGACCAAATGTGTTGCTCAACTGCTCGTCATTGATCTCCAATGCCCTGGGGGCCATGCAAGACGCCAAGCTCACCTCACCTGTTGCAATCGCGGTGTTCCTGGTCACCAATTCACCCCCCTCCAAGCGCTTGACCAATTGAGCCAGCAGCTCGCCATCGGGGTTGAACTCCAAGAGCAGCTCCAAGGTTCCCCCACAGGGCAAACCAAACCGATGGGCCTCATCGGCGCTGATGCCATATTTGAGCCGTTGGGGCGGGCCCTCGAGCTGCTCGGGCAAGGTGCTGCCCGCGCCCGAACTGGCCATATAGGAGCGGGTGTAGCGCTGAATCAAATCATCTTCTATGCAGCCCCCAGAGACTGAGCCCATGACGCTGGAGTCCTCGCAAAGCGCCATGATGGACCCCAGTGGCCTCGGGGATGAACCCCACGTGCGAGTGACCGTCACCAAAACCGCGCGAAGACCCTTGAGACGCCACTCTGTCAAAGCGCGCAACACCATCACATCGACGTTTTCCATCGGTCATCCCCTTTTTTTAGGCCTCAGCTCCCAAGGCCTTGTTTTTAAGTCAAAAATGCAACTTCAAGGCACTCTTATTCCCGATAAACCACTCAAAACCCCACAATCTTCAAGCGCCGGTGAGAAAACACCATTCTTCAGGCAAAATATTCATGATGACGTGATTTTAGACTTGTATCATGCCCATGGCCACCCCATCGGCATGGTCTTTGCTTGTTTTAACCCGCCTTACTCGCAACTGTCGCGCGCATGGTTTTTCAATTTTTTTCTTTTTTTCATCATGAAATATCTGGTTCTGACAGCGATGATCTTATCGGCCCCTGGCGTTTGGGCGGATTGGGAGCAGTTTGAAGAAACCGAAAGTGCCGTGGTTTATATCGACAAAGAGAGGATACAAAAAAATGCCCAATTCCCCACGATTTGGCAACTCACCGATTTAAAGCGCCCCAACCCCAGAGGCATCCTCTCCAACCGAGTCCTCTTGGAATTCAACTGCGAAGAAAGAGCAAGGCGCACCATTGCCTTCACCTCTCACAAGGGGCACATGGCCGAGGGCAAGCCCGTCTTCAAAAGCTCTCAGGGAGGCAACTGGCACAATGTGCAAGATGACACCGTGATTGCCAAAATCATGGGCCTCGTGTGTGAACCCTAAACAAGCCCCTTCTCAACCCTGGTGCCCTCATGGGCAGCAAGGCCAAGCTTGGCGTGAGCCGTATCTCGCCCTATTGACCACCCACCCACTCTCGCGACCCGCGCCGTTGCAACGCTGCACCAAGGGATCAGGCCGTGGTTAAAGGACTGTTTTCGCGCTGGCCAACCAGCCGCTCACCCCTGGAGGCCAAGACGGCCACCGCGGGTCTGACAATTCTAGAAGCGTCTGACCTTGACCAGCGCTTGAAGGTCACGCAACAAGCGAGAACGCTTGCAGCCAACAATTTGCCCAATGCACAGGCACAGTCCTTGAGTGGGATTGAACTTCAAATCATTCAAACCATTGAGCAATTTCGCCAAAAACGGTTTGACTCGACGCTCAAAGCCTTGGAAGGCGTCCAGCAAGACATCTCCCAAATCAACGAGCTGCCGGATTTGCAAAACATCTGGCTCATCGAGTCCGAGTTCCAAAAGAACGCCAGCCTCATTGTCTCTGAACAAAGCCACTTGGTCAGGCGTTTGGCCAGCGCTGCCAAGCGCCAGGTGAAGGAGCTCGAGCGCTTCAAAAAACGTCACCAATTGCAACGCGACGCCGATTACCCAAGCTCTTCGGGTCAATTTCTGCGCTACTGTTTGCTGGTCTTTTTGATTGTTGTGGAAGCGCTCTTTAATGCGGAATTTTTCTCAGAAGGACTCTCCAGCGGTCTTTTGGGTGGATTCACCTACGCGGCGTCCTTGGCGGCGGTGAACATTTTGATTTCATTTTTCATGGGCAAAGGTCTGGTGCGTTGGATCTTTCACAGGGACAAAGCCAACAAGGCGTTTGGCGTGTTGGCGCTCGTGATGACCCTGGGGTTCGTGTTTTGCATGGCCTTGGGGATAGCGCACATCCGCGACCAACTCGTGCTGGAGTCGATGGACCCGGCCCGACTTGCCCTCGAGAGTTTGCAAGCACACCCCTTTGTGCTGGGGGATTTATTCTCCTGGCTCTTGCTGGCCGTGAGTTTGTCATTTGCGCTGGGTGCCATGACCGATGGCCTCTTGATCGATGATGTTTATCCAGGCTACGGCAAAATGGCCCGGCAAACCCAGGTTGCCTTGAATGATTATTTGGACGAGCTCGACGAAATTCGGCAAGAGCTCGAGGATGACAAAATACAATCTTTATTGGATTTGGACAACTCCATTGAAAATGCCAAACAATCAATACTTCAATACCGTGGGCTCATCGAGAAGAAAAAGTCCATTCGCATGCAATTCAACCAAATGCTCAGTGACTCGTCACGAACCTTGGAAGTGTTGATTCAACACTTCAGAACTGAAAACGAAATCCACCGCAGCGATGGCGTAAGACCAGCTTATTTTGATCTTTCACCCACGATGAAACCGCTCGAGCTGCCTTGGGTGGAGCAAGACGAGCAACAACTCATACTCCACACCCGCTTGATGCAAACCCTGGCCTCTCAGTCTCAAGACATCCGAGACAAATTGAATCAGACTTTTCAACACCACTTGGAACAACTCACCTTTGTACCGATCGAAGAGTTGGACCCCTTGGACACGAGGTTTCACTGATGGCAAGATTGAGCAGGCGTGCCAAAAAACAGCAACGACGTGAAATCGTCTTTGGGCTACTGATCATCGCCACTGTGTTGGTGATCGTGGGCTTGGTGGGCTACCAATTGACTCATCGCTCCGACGGTTATGACCCCGAGACGTTGTGCCCCTTGAGTGGTCCCAAAGGCCACTACGTGCTTTTGGTGGACAAGACCGATCCCTTGTCTTTCACACAAAAAACCGCACTTCAAACCTTGTTCACCGACTTTGTTGAACACAAAGTCCCACAAGGCAACTTGATCTCGGTCTTTGTCGTGGGCGAAGACTACACGCTCAACGCCAAACCGCTGGTTGAAATCTGTAACCCAGGCACCGGAGAAGACAAAAGTGAGCTCACCGCCAACTTAAAACAACTCAAGCGCCAGTACAGCAAAAAATTCCTCAACCCCTTGGGTGAGCAGTTCCAAGCGATGACGAGCGACAAGTCTGCCAAGTTCTCTCCCATTTTGGAGATGCTACAAATGGTGAACTTGGAGTCCTATCAACGTCACCCCATGGATGGCGAGCGGCATTTGTTGATCGTCTCCGATATGCTGCACAACACACCAGGCTTGAGTTTGTATAAAAACATTCCCAGCATTGAAGACTTCCAAGCCAGCAACTACGGGCGAAAATCCTATTTAGAGCTCAAAGGCGTTGATGTCGAACTCTATTTGCTCGTGAACTCACCCCAATACCAAGGCGACGAGTTGATGGGGTTTTGGCACACCTATTTTGAGAGTATTGGCGCCAAAATTTCCAAAGTCGTTCCCATGCCGGGCTAACTGTTCAGAAGGCAAGAGCAAGATCTGCGCTCACCCGCGAGCGTTCCTAGGCCCTGACCCCTAGAGCCTGGACTGAATCTCTTGTCGCGAGGCTCTCTGGTGGTGACCTTTCATACTAGGCCTTGCAGATGGGCTCACTCACGATGAACCCAGCCCCACTTGGTGCTTCAAGGTGATCTCTGCCTTTTCATGGCTAGAAGCGATGGCCGCCTCGCACACCTCCAAATTGGCCGCCCCCCATGCACCCGTGTGGATGGGCTTGGCCACACCGCACAAGGCATCCGATAGCTCTTGGAGGACCAAGTCTCGGGGTGTTTGATCCAGGGGCAAGTCGATGATCTTGCGTCCTTGGGGTCCATCCATACTCAGACCATTGGGTGTTTGCCTGAGGTCTCCCCCCTCACAGCTCACCAAGGTGAGGCCAAAGAAAGGCTGGTGTGGGGCTGCCCCCGGAATGGCGGATGCGGCACGGGCTTTTTTCGCCGCCAACTCGGCTTGGGCGCCGAGAATTTGTCCCTCTGGGGGTTTGGTGCGCCACGACCGCTCGCCCAAGGCTTGAGCAAAGCCCCACTCGGAGATGTTGAACCCCAAGTCCATGCTGGATAAACCCCCATAGCCGTTGTAGACCGCGGTGGCAGCAGGACCCGTCTCGAAATCCAAAAAAACCGTGTGGGCTCCTACGCCCCTGCGCTTGGGGTCCCAGTCAAAGGTTTTGGCACGAACACTGCTAACGAGGCCTCCGCACAAGAAGCGGATGATGTCAAACTGATGAGCCCCTTGTCGATAGGTGACACCACCGCCCAAGCGGTGATCCAATTCCTCGGCTCGCCTGGGCCGATACATCCAATCGGTGAAGCACCAGGTGTGGACCATTTGCACGCGACCCAATACCCCAGACTCAATGATGCGACGCATCTCTAAAATCGGACGATCGTAACTGTGCGAATGGCCCACCATCAGCAGCTTGCCCGACAGCTCAGCCGCCCTGACCATGTCCAAGGCTTCGTCCAAGCGGCTGGCCATGGGTTTTTCGACCAACACATGACAGCCCGCAGCCAAAGCAGACTTCACATGCTGCAAGTGCAAATCGGTGGGCGTGGCGACATAGACCACGTCCAAGCCACCCTCCAAAGCGAGCATCTCGGATAGGCTCGCGCAGCCCACGGGGCCCGATGTGTCCGTTGAAGGCTGCGCGTGCTTCAGACGCAGTTGCTCGTCTGGTTCAGCAAAGGCCACCCAATCAAAACCAGGATGCTTGGCAAATGCAGGCAAGAACGCCTGTGCAGCTGCGCCCATGCCGACGATACCCACGCGCCAAGGCCGTTCGTTTGTACTCGTCATGGTGGGAGGTCGTTCATTCATGGGGCTTTTGTTCGTCGTTAAAGGTTGGGGGCGACTGGACTACTGGACCATTGGGCCAGAGGTTCAGTGTCTACTTGCACCGCTCAACTGTGAAGTGTCGGCTCTTGAGCCCAGTCCACGGGGTCATGATGGTGAAGCTCAAGCGCTTGGTCCTTGAGTCGTGGTTGTCGCAGATTGTCCACCATGGCGAGCAAGGTTCGACGGGTCACATGGATGTCTTGTGCGCTCAGGCCTGCCAAGGCCTGCGAATTGATGCTCTCCGCTTCGGGCACCATGACGTGTTGGAGCTGCAGCCCCATGGGAGTGAGAAAAACGCGAATTTGTTTTTGGTTATCAGGCATTTTCTGTCGCAAAACATAGCCTTTTTTCTCCATGGCCTTCAAAGCCATAAAGGTCGAGGGTTCGCTGATCCTGGCCAAATCACTCAATTGGCGTTGAGTCAAACCATCTCCAACCCAAAGCACACGAAGAAGGGTCCAATGGCTGTAGAGAACACCATGACTTTTCAACCGCTTTTGTAGCATCTCTGAGGTCAGTCGAAACACGTGCTTGACCACGTGTGCCAGTCTCTCATTGCTCAAGGGCTCCAAATCTCGCTTCATGAAACTGGTCTTTATTTGGCGCGTTTGGTGATGGTTTCTTCAAAGGTCTTTTGCCACTTGACTTGCATATCCAGCGCTTGTCCTGGATCGACAAATTTCATGGTCGCACCAGTGAAGGGATTTTGAATTTTTTTGGATGTCGCAATGAAATTCTCATCGGCCAATATCTTTTGACCCTCATTGAGTAAAAAATCATAGAGCAGCACGGCGGCATTGGGGTTGGGCGCTTTTTTCAACATCGAGATGGCACTGGCCTGTGCGACCAAGGGCTGCAGGGCTACATAGTCCACAGGAGCGCCTTTGACTTTGAGTTGCTCGGGTATCCAACTGTAGGTCGTCAAGGCCAGTGGCACCTCGCCCGAGGAGACCAACATGGTGAGCAAAGAGTGGCCCTTGCGTGCAGATATGCCATTGGTGGCGATGATGTTATTGAACACCTTCAAGCCTTGCTCTTCGCCCATTTCTGACAGCAGTGTGCCAAACCAAGATTGATTGAATGCTTCAATACCCAAAGCACCCCGCCATTTGGGATCTTGCAAATCGGCATAGGTTTTGGGGAGATCGGTTTTTTTATACTTGTTGGTGTTGTAAGCTGCAACCCACACATCCACCGTCAAGCCCACCCATTGGTGATGGGCGGGAACGGCTTGAGAGATCAAATCAGCTTGGTAGGGCGAGCGCACTTCTTGCAGTAATTTTTCTCGGAAGGCGGCTTCACTTTCAGGTGAATTGTTTTGCATGATGTCGACTTCATACCGACTGGCCTTGGCCTCGGTCACGACGCGTTGCAACACCGTCTCTGAGCCCGAACGCCAAACCTTGACCTTGATGCCATATTTTTTGGTGAACTCGGCCAGCACACTGGGCAAGCTGGGGTAAACGTGATAGACCGAAACCACCCCTTCTTTTTGAGCAGCTTCGACCAAACGCTCGTAGCGATCAGACCCATGGTAGAGAGCGGCCTCTGCACCGGTCATCACGGGTTTGGCCGTTTGCGCGCCACACCAAACGGCCACGCACAACAACCCCAGAGCGATTAAGCCGCGTTTGAATAAATCCATCTTCATTGTCTCTCCTCCAAGAATAAACCCAGTGAGTCATGCCCCCATTCGCGTCGGGCTCAAGCCTTTGCAGCCAAAGAAGCGTAGTGTGAATCGGCTTTGCGTTTGAGGTAGTTGAAATTCACCACATATTGCTCATCTCGGGTGATGTTGTGCTGCAACCTCTGAATACTTTGGGCCGTGAATTGCTCACCACTGCCACCAGCAGCCATGGTGGCCAATTGGATTTGACAAGCATTGTCGAGCATGATGGCCAGCACAGTGGCTTCCTCCACACACGCACCCACAATCGCCGCACCGTGGTTGCGCAGGAGCACTGCTTTGCACGACCCCAGTGCCTTGGCGACCCCGGCCCCCATCTCGGGTGTTCTGATGAGGTCAATGGTATCGGTGTAGTAGGGCAATCCGTCGTAGAAAGCAACGCTCGGCTGAGAAATCGGCTCAAGCGCTTTTCCTGTGGCCGATAGTGCCACCGCATAGGTGGGATGGGTGTGGATCACACTCATCACATCGGGTCTGGCTTTAAAGATTTCAGAATGGATAAACACCTCACTGTGACGACGTCCTCCGCCGCTCACTTTTTCACCGGCCAAGTTGCAAACCACCATATTTTCCGGGGTGATTTCATCAAACCCAAAACTGTGGGGCTTCATGTAGAAATGCTCCAAATCCGACGGTACACGAATGGACACGTGGCCACGGGTCAAGTCGCCTTGTCCTTGGTCTTCCAAGATGCGACCAGCGTCGATGAGCTTGCGGGTGATTTCTTCAATCGTCATGGTGATGTTTCTTTCTCTAGAAATGGCAAATGATTCAATGCGGCCTTTTTAAGCCAATTCTTTGGTGGCAATGAGTTTTAAATTGGGTGAATTCTCACCTTCGAAAATCTTCACCAAATCTGCCGCAATGGGCGAGTATTTCGCATGGGTGCGCAGCATGAATGAGGCAAAGCCATCGCTGTTGTGGTGCTTTTTGCGCTCATTGGGCAAATCAATGCGCTCATTGATGAGCGCATCTCGCACGGTGGCAATGGGGTCCAAGCCTTGTTCGACTTTTTTCATCTCGCGCTTGAGGATTCGCCTGTACATGGCCACCCCTTTATCGGTCGAGCCAAGGTTTTCAGCGCTTCTGTCGGCAATGGTGCCTTGTGAGATCCACGCCATCATGTCTTGCCCATCCACATTGTCAACGATGAATTCGCCCTGGGCATCTTTGTAGGGGACGGTGTACTGGTGCACCGTCTTCAAGAGGTGTGCAGGCACCACCGCAGATGCAGGCGGAACATAGGCGTTGTACCACAGGTGTAGGGTGTGCTCGTCGTCCACGGGGACACGGATTTGAAAGGAAAAGTAGCGTTGCGACTCGTCCCCGTTACCCACAGCCAAGGTGTTGGGGAAAACTATCGGGTGCCCCACCTTCCAGTCGTCTCCATCTTCAGAGTTGCCCTCTAAAAGACGATGCTTGGTCATGCCATACGTGAACTCTTTGAAATCAATCTTTTGGTGGTGAGCGCTGATGGCCACTTTGATGCCTTCTTGCTCTTTCAAAAACTCATAGTGGTGCCCGTGAAGCCACTCGGTGTGAACGGGGTCGAGTGAGTTCTCCATGATTTGGAGCCAATTGATGGGCAAGAGCGCTCGACCAAGCATGCGTATCGTGCCGGGGTGCACAAAACCATCCAATCTGGGCAAGAGTGGTTGGGGTTGTGGGCCCATGTAGGCAAACAGCAACCCACCCAACTCCTGAACCGGGTAGGCGCGAGCCCCCACTTTTTCCCTGAACGATGCGTTATCGGGCTCATTGGGCTGATTCAAACACTGGCCTTTGATTCCAAACTCCCAACCGTGGTAAGGACACCGAATGCCCTGTTGCGTGGGTATGCCGTGCTCAAAGGATGCACGTCTGTGCGGGCATTGGGCTTGTATCAAGCCCAATTGGCCTTGCCGAGAGCGAAACAAGATCAAATCTTCACCGAGCAAACGCACCTTGAGGGTCCACTTCTCTTGGATGTCTGATGCCGCTCCAAATGGTTGCCAATAACGGCGCATCAACTCCCCCATGGGTGTGCCTGGACCGACTTGGGTCAATAATTTGTTTTGCTCTGCGGTTTCCATGACAAAGTCCTCTTCAAAACACCTCTGCACCACAATGGATACACAAGATGGTTAGTTGCATAATCAAATGAACTGGCATCATGACCGAAAAATTCCCTTTTTTTGATTTTTCATTCGCTTAAAAAATCAGTAAAAACCCGAATATCCATCAATCTTTCTCAATTTTTGAGTACTTAATGGGTATTTATTCAAGATGTTTATGCCATCGACCTCAAAGCTTCATATTAGTCAACTAAGTAAAAAATACGCCACTGTAAAAATGTCATGGTGCTCTGAGCCCATTCGGTTGGTCTTTGATGACCCCATCCTCAGATCTGGGTCCGTATGCGAGACAATGGAGTCTTGAGAGATTTTTTGTTTTAACCCCCTTACTTTTACTCTTCTGAAGCACCATGAACACACCCCCAACCTACACACGCCAAGGCCGCGGCGCCAACGCTTTGAGAACGCTCAAGATCACGCGGGGCTTTACGGTGCACGCCGAGGGCTCGGTGCTGATTGAATTTGGACAAACCCGAGTTCTTTGCAATTGCTCGGTTCTCGACAAAGTCCCGCCCCACAAACGTGGGAGCAATGAAGGCTGGGTCACTGCAGAATACGGCATGCTACCGCGCTCCACCCACACCCGCTCTGATCGAGAAGCAGCACGAGGGAAACAATCGGGTAGAACCCAAGAGATTCAGCGTCTCATCGGGCGCTCACTGCGCGCCGTGGTGGATCTGAAGAAACTCGGCGAGAGAACTTTGCACTTGGACTGCGACGTTCTCCAAGCCGATGGTGGCACTCGAACGGCCAGCATCACCGGCGCATTCATTGCTTTGCAAGATGCCATCCATGGACTGCTCAAAACCGGACAACTCAAAGAGACTCCCGTGACGGACTCGGTCGCCGCAATTTCTGTGGGCCTCATGAATGGGGTTGGATTGCTCGATCTCGATTATGAGGAGGACTCACAATGCGACACCGACATGAATGTGGTGATGACTGGATCGGGAAATTTCATCGAGATCCAAGGCACGGCCGAAGGCCAAGCCTTTGATCGCCAAGAGATGAACAATTTGCTCGACTTGGCACAAGATGGTATCAAAACCTTGATTGCTGCTCAACAAAACGCCCTCGCGCAGCCTTAGTCATAGGCTCTCACACCCACAACTCAACCGATGCAACAACTCGTTCTCGCCTCTCACAACCAGGGCAAATTGGCTGAACTTCAAGCCATGTTTGCGCCGCTGGGCTTGGCTCTCCTGTCTCAGTCAAGCCTGGGGATTGGTGAGGCACCCGAGCCCTTTCACACCTTTGTCGAAAACGCCCTCTCCAAGGCCCGGCACGCCAGCCAGCACAGCGGTTTGCCTGCACTGGCCGACGATGCCGGCTTGTGTGTGGATCATTTTGGGGGCGGGCCGGGGGTTCAAACGGCATTTTTTGCCACCCTCCATGGCTACCCCAAGGGAGACGACCACAACGTGGTGGCTTTGCTCGAGCAACTCCAGGGGCAGCGCAATCGACGAGCAGCCTTGGTGAGCACCTTGGTCGCCCTTCGCCACCCCGATGACCCTGAACCCTTGATCGCTGTTGGACGAATCAACGGTGAAATTGCCCTCGCTCCCAGAGGAGAACACGGCTTTGGATTTGACCCAGTGATGTACATACCGCATCTGGGTGCGACACTGGCTGAACTCGATCCCGCCCATAAAAATGCGCTCAGCCACCGTGGACAAGCGGCACAAAAAATGCTCTCCCTCATCCAGGACAATTGGCTTTGAAGCCCATCGAACTCGGCCATCTCTCACGCCCTGGCTTGCTTCAACTCAAAGCCCTACCACCCTTGTCGCTGTACATTCATCTGCCCTGGTGTGTGCAAAAATGCCCCTACTGTGACTTCAATTCGCATGGATTGAACACTGAACAACGCCAGACTACTCGGCTCGGTCTGCTTGAGCAAGAACGTTACGTTCAAGCGGTGCTGAGAGACCTCGAGTCGTCACTGCCCCTCATTTGGGGACGAAGCGTTCACTCGGTTTTCATTGGTGGTGGCACACCCAGTCTTTTTGAGCCCGAACTGATTGAACGACTGATCTCACAAGTCAGAGCCTTGCTGCCCCTGGCGCCTTCTTGTGAAATCACCTTGGAGGCCAATCCTGGCACCTTTGAGACCGAGCGGTTCAAAGGTTTTGCTGCGGCAGGGGTGACACGACTCTCCATTGGCGTGCAAAGCTTCAATGACGCCCATTTGAAGAAACTCGGCCGCATCCACAATAGCGAACAAGCCCTGGCAGCGGTGGCGGAGGCTGCCGCCGCCTTCAAGACTTTCAACATCGATTTGATGTACGCCTTGCCCACTCAGAGCTTGACGGATTTGAAGAACGATCTGGACACAGCCTTGTCGTTTTCACCCCCGCATTTCTCGATTTACCAACTCACCATCGAGCCCAATACCCTTTTTGCCAAGTACCCCCCAGAAGCATTACCCAGCGAGGACTTGTCCTATGAAATGCTCGACTTGATCACACATGAAACTCAAGAAAGGGATCTAAATCGCTATGAGGTGTCGGCCTTTGCAAAAACTGGGCACCGGTGTGTGCACAACCAAAACTACTGGCTGTTTGGGGATTACTTGGGCATTGGTGCCGGAGCGCACAGCAAACTGAGTTTTGCGCATCGCATCGTGCGCCAAGTCAGGGTCAGAGACCCCTTGCTCTATATGGAGAAGTCAAAAATAGAAGAGTGCTTGGCGCAACACGACGAAATTCGACACCAAGACTTGGCTTTTGAATTCATGCTCAATGCGCTTCGGCTCAAAGACGGATTTTCAAGTGAGACCTTTTACGAAAGAACAGGCCTCTCACCTTCCAGCATTGAGTCGCCCATCATGGCGGGAGTGCAAAAGGGCCTCTTAAAGGTTGAAGGCAACTGGGTCACCCCGAGTGCTCTTGGGTTTGACTTTCTCAATGACCTGCAAAGTCTCTTTTTAGTCGATTAGGGCTCAAAGAGCCCCTATTAAAGTCCCAAGTTAAGACTATAATGCTTAAGTCTTGAATTCGACCCAAGGCATCAAACTCTGTTTAACAGTTTTTGATGAAGAATATGTATGAGGAAGCGTGGCAGAGTGGTCGATTGCACCGGTCTTGAAAACCGGCAACGGGAAACCGTTCGTGAGTTCGAATCTCACCGCTTCCGCCAAGTCAATAGGTAATTCAAGGCTTTTTGCAAATAAACCATTTGAGTTACCAAAATTGTTACCAAAAAACCATTTGGGTGGTTTTTTGGTTTATGTGCCAACTACTTGGTGTTCAATGCACCCTAGCGACCACTTAGGTTTCTGGGGTGCTTTATTTTGGTGATACTTGTAGGCAATCTTAGGCATTTTTCCGAAGTCTCGCTAATTAGTTCAACACAACTTGTGAACACTGTTGGTCACCACACCCCAAATTGCGAAGTCATCCCGTTCTTTAATGACTAGTGGTGGGTAAATGGGGTTCTCTGAGATCAGCTTGATCAGCCCAGCTTGTAGGTATAGACGCTTCACAATGAATTCGTTATTCAGCGTGACCAAGACGATATCGTTGTGCTTTGGTTCTATGCTGCGGTCTACTACCAATACATCGCCATCAAAGATGCCAGCATCAATCATTGCGTTACCTTGGACGCGAAAGATGTAGGTGGCGATTTCGTTGCGAATCAGATAGCCGTTGATATCGACCAGTTCTTTGGCTTGCTCAGATAGGAGCGATGGGTATCCAGCTGGAACACACCCG
>CAIMTJ010000040.1 GCA_903844385.1 uncultured Burkholderiales bacterium | reverse complement strand
CATACCCAACCCCGTGCCCCGCAGTTGGCGCTCGACAGCCATTCGACCAATTCTGGAAGTGCCCTCTTGTGAGGGTAAGAGCCTGGCAGTTGCCACGCAATGCCCCAATCCGTTGTTGATTGCCGCGTGCAAACTCAACGGGTCTTGCTCATCGATCTCCAAGCTCTCGTGCACACCTTGCTCTTGGACAAAGACTCGCATTCGAAGAGGGGAGACGTGCTCGCAAAGCTGCTCCCAATCCCCAATCTGCAGTTGATTCACAGGGCAACGATTTTCAAAATCCTCCAGTGCTTTTTTGCCCAATGCGGGCAAAGGCAGTGATCTCGCGGTTTTTGGGTTGGCAAAAACATAGATCAGCTCCACCGTGGTCAAACAGGCATCGTTCCTAAAAATAGAGAGATGAAACGTCAAGGATGAGTTCCCAACGCGATGGCACTTGACGCCTATTTGCAAAACATCGTCATAACGGGCAGAGGCAAAATACTCAACCGTTGATTTCTTGACAAAGAGATCTCCGCCCAAGGAGGCCAGACTTGACTCGTAGGGAAACGCCAATGCCCGCCAGTATTCGGCCATGGCGGTGTCGGCATAGCTCAGGTAATGGGGGTTGAAGACCACTTTTTGCATGTCCACTTCCGCCCATCGAACACGCAAGGTGTGAACAAAGCGAAAGTCCTCCAGTCGCAAAGGCATGCTCATCATGAAGCCTGCCAGTGAGTCAATTGAGAAGTCGTCATAGGTCTTCCAACAAAGCGTAGGGCAAGGCCAAGAGCCCCAGGCGTTGAGGTGGGCGATCTGGGGGCAACGCGCTCAAATGCTCGGACCACAGCACTTGAGACATTTGGTTGATCCCCGAGGAGAGGTCGGGAGTTTTAGGCAGGGCCCACTCCATCTCTTGGGGCAGGAGGCTTGGCAGGGAAAAACAGGCGATGGCGACAAAAAAGCCCTCAGTCCCAGGCATGGCGCTCACCTGAACCACCTGCGCACAAGGCTCTCTGGGATCAGACAGATCATAGATCGCTTGTCCAGGTTGGAGAGCGTGTTGACTCACCACCAAGAGGGAGCGGCGCTTCAAGGTTCCACGAAATTGGCTCCTGGCCACGACCTCTTGCCCTGGATAGCATCCTTTTTTAAAGCTCACGGCACCCACGGATTCCATGTTGAGCATTTGAGGAACAAACTGCTCAAAGCTGGCCACATCAAGGGTGGCCACACCACTCAAGACCTCAGATTGGATAAAACGCTCACGCGCCAATTCACTCAAGGCAAGCACGGGCAGTGGCCAACGCGTGTCCTTGGGTTTGATCAACAAGAACCGCTCTTGTCCCCAAGCCGGGTAGAGTTTTACCCAAAAGCTCGAGCGACTGATGATCCCCGCCTCTGAGGCCGCCTGGCCAATGGACTGCGCGCTGATCGACCCGGCATTCCAAGCCGCAAGGCTAGGCGTCTCCTTGCCTTCAATCAGCCCCAGAGATACCGCACTTTGGCCCAAGGCAGCGGCCATGTCAAAGTGCTCGCTGCGGTCTTGGAGTTTGACTTTGGAGCGCAGCACAAACATGGACAAGCGCTTGAGGGTCTGGGCCAAGAGCGTGAGCGGCAGCACCAAGAAAAAGGTTTCCTCGCTCTCGCGGTAGACCAGCATGGAGGCTTGCATACGCCCTTTGGCGTTGCAAAAAACAGCCAAGCGGGCCTGCTGATTTTGAAGCCCTTGAATATCTTGGCTCAGTTGATTGTGTAAAAAAGAGGCCGCATCCGGCCCCTCGCAGGACACGACACCGAGATGGGTGACCGGGCAAAGTCCATGAAAAGCAGCAGCGTCAAGTTCAAGGCAAATGGTCATGGTGTTGGTTGGTCTTCTTTCGATGCAATCACAGGCAAAGACCAGTTTAGCTCGAAAAGCGGGTGCGATGAATACAAAGGGGCTCTTTTAAACGGGAGCCTCGAGAAAGCTCGGTTTTTTCTGTGATGACGTGTTTTTCCGAATGTTTTTTGGCTAAAGTATAGACTCCCAGCAACCGAGTTGACGCGATGACACCTGATAAGCCCCAAGCACCTTGCCACTTGAGCACCCAGCCACAGCAGGGTGGCGTATTGAGCCTCTTGCTTTTGGCTGTGGTGCTCTTGGCGATGGTGCTATCGGGCTGGGTTGCTTTCTGGGCCCATTTCCCAATGGCCCATCGAGGCGACGTGAGCACCATTGACTTTGAAGTCGATAGTGGAATGAGTGTCAAACAACTCATCACCCAGGCCCAAGAGGCTGGCCTCGAAGTCAATGGCATGATGCTTTATTCGCTGTTCAAGTACTCCGGACTCGCGCGCGAGGTCAAAGCGGGCAGCTATGAGCTTGACCGAGAGGTGAGTCCTTGGATCTTGGTGCAAAAACTCACCCGCGGCGAGGAATCATTGAAGTCAGTGACGTTGATTGAAGGCTGGACGATGCGCCAATGGCGCCAAGCCCTCAACAAGGCCGAAGGACTCAAGCACGACAGCGTCAAAATGAGTGATGAAGACATCATGAAACGCTTGGGGCGCGAAGGAGAGCGGGGAGAGGGCTATTTTTATCCCGACACCTACACGTTCGGTAAAAACACCTCTGACTTGAAAGTACTCGCTCGATCTTTCAAATCCATGCAACGCCACCTCGATGCCGCTTGGCTAGCGAGAGACCCCAATCAGTTACTCACGAGCAAAGAGGATGCCTTGATTTTGGCGTCCATTGTGGAGAAAGAAACCGGACAGGCCAAGGATCGACCCATGATCGCGAGTGTGTTTCAAAACCGATTAAAAATAGGCATGCCACTGCAAACCGACCCCACCGTGATTTATGGACTCGGTGTATCGTTCAATGGCAACTTGACCCGCCAAGACCTGAAAACCGACCACCCGTGGAACACCTACACGAGAGGGGGGTTGCCCCCGACGCCGATTGCCATGCCTGGAGGGGCCTCCTTGAACGCGGCCCTGCACCCGGCCGCATCACGTGCTTTGTTTTTTGTTGCCAAGGGTGATGGATCGAGCCAGTTCAGTGAGACATTGGCAGAGCACAATGACGCTGTGAGAAAGTATCAACTGCACGCGCAATGAGACCCAAAGGGTGGTCCAAAGGATAGTTGTGTCTGGGGTGAGGCTGGCGTTTTAGGGGCGGGACCCACAAGAAAAGGCCCAGCGCCTCAATTGACTTGAGACCAAATGAGCTGCAAGACCATCACGTGCAGGTCTCGCAAAGCGATTTCTGCGATCTGAAGGAGCAGCAAAAGAATCAGCGGCGACAAGTCCAAGGCGCCCGTTGCGGGCATGAGGCGGCGGATGGGGGCCAACAAAGGAAACACCATTCTTTGCAACAAATCAAACATGGGCGTCGTGGGGCTGAACCACGAGAGCAGGGCGTAGACCAACACCAGTGTGGAGAGGCTTGACAAGCACAAGTTCATGAGTTCATAAAGCGCATCCACCAGTAAGGCGATGGGTTCTGGGCTCAACACCCCGATGAAGCCCAAAATGATGCACTTGATGAGCAACACCAAAAAAGCCACCAGCAAACTCGACAAATCCAAACGCCCCCCCGTGGGCAAGATGCGTCTAAGAGGCATCACACTCCAATTGGTGAGATAAAAAATGTACGCTGCAAATGGATTTCCAGATCTGAGCGACATTGGAATGTGGTGGAACTGAAAATAAAGCCTCAAGAGGGCGGCACCGGCGATAAGGCTGGCCACGACTTCTAAGACAAGCGTCAAAATGTGCGTGAGCATGTGGCGTTGTAGGATCGTTAAAAAAAGAAGGGCGATGGCGTTTTACCCATGCCTAATCCGCATCATAACGGATCTACAATCTGTCAAGAGATCAAGCTCTTCATTTCATTGACCTTTTTTTATAAGCACGTTGAACGCATGAGTAAGGGATTGTGGATCAGTTTTGAGGGAATCGACGGGGCGGGCAAATCCACCCATATTGAATCCTTGGCCAAGACCTTGGAGTCCCAAGGCCGCACCATCACCTTGACGCGTGAGCCTGGGGGTACGCCATTGGCTGAACGACTGCGAGAGCTCTTGCTCGGCTCAGAGATGGATCCCTTGAGTGAGAGTTTGCTCGCCTTTGCAGCCAGGCGCGACCATTTAAAGAAAGTCATCCTCCCCGCTTTGGAGCAAGGCCACGTGGTCCTTTGTGACCGATTCAGTGACGCCACCTTTGCCTACCAAGGCGGGGGCCGAGGGGTGAGTATGGAGGTGCTCAATCAACTCGAGCATTGGGTACAAGACAAGACTGGGGGTGGCCTGAGCTTGGGTGAGCCCGTCTCAGCACCACTTTGGCAACCCGATTTGACCCTCTGGTTTGATCTGTCTCCTGAAGTTGCGGCCAGTCGGCTCGTGCAAGCCAGGACGCCCGATCGCTTTGAGTCCCAATCGGTTGCATTTTTTGAGCGTGTTCAACGCTCTTATGCGGCACGCTTAGAGCAAGACCCCAAGCGCTTTTTAAAAATTGATGCATCTGTCTCGCGTCACCAGGTCTGGCAGCAAATCACCCGAGGGCTCACGGCCAAGGGCTGGTTGAGCATCATGGTGCCCAAACCAGAAGCGGACACGGCATGAGCGACGCTCTAGCGCCTTGGATTGAACGCGCCTTGGGGGACTTGCTCCAACAAGTGGGACACGCTTGGTTGATTTTGGGACCATCAGGGTTGGGGCAGTTTGAGTTGGCCCGTGCATTGTCCAAAGCCTGGCTGTGTGAAGCCATGACACCCAAGGGTGCTTGTGGTGTGTGCGCGAGTTGTCACACCTTTGAGTCCCAAACCAACCCAGATCTCTTTAACCTGATGCCCGAAGAGTTCATGCTCGAGCACGGGTTTACGCTCAATGAAAAAGTGCAAAAAGATTTGGATGAAAAAAAACGCAAACCATCGCGAGAGATCAAGGTGGAGCAAGCGCGTGACCTCATCGAGTTCAGCCAATTGACTCGCTCAGGTGGGATAGGTAAAGTCGCGATGGTGCACCCGGCCGAGCGCATGAATATGGTCACGGCCAATACCATCTTGAAGACTTTGGAGGAGCCTCCTGAAGGTTTTCGCTTTGTGCTGACGACACAAGCTGTGCATGAAATTTTGCCCACCGTGCGTTCGCGCTGTCAAAGTTACACCCTGCCTTGGCCCCGTCAAGACGAGAGCTTGCAGTGGTTGACCACCCAAGGGCTCAATGGCAAAGAGGCTCAGATTTGGTTAAAAGCAGCGGGCGAACGCCCCCTCAACGCTTTGGATTTGGCCCAGCATTCGGGCCTTGCGGCCCAAGATTGGATGAAAATCCCCAAATCAGTGGCTGCGGGAGAGAGCTCCATGCTCACCCAGCTGCACAGCACGCAAGTTGTGGACGTCTTGCAAAAACTCTGTCACGACATGCTCGCGCGCAGTGTGGGCGCCGAAGGGGTATTCTTTGAGACACAAAGCCTACCCAAAACGGGTAGCTTTCGTGCATTGAGCAACTGGTCGCGGGACTTGATTCAAAGCGCCAAAACCGCGGAACATCCTTTTAACAAAGGCTTGATGCTCGAGGCTTTGGTCTCACAAGCCAAACTAGCCATGTCCTAAAAGCCCACACCATGTTTGTTGACTCCCACTGCCATTTGAATTACCCAGAACTCTTGGCCGAGATGGCGCACATCCGCCAAGCCATGAGTGAGGCCCAAGTCGATCGCGCGCTCATCATCAGCACCCAACTCGAGACCTTTCAAAGCGTGTGTGATTTGGCCTCTCAGTATGATAATTTTTGGTGCACTGTGGGGGTTCACCCCGACGAGGACCAGGTCCAGGAGCCCACTGCGGATGATTTGCTCACGCGAATCGCTTGGGGCAAAGTGGTGGGCATTGGGGAGACAGGTCTCGACTATTACCGACTCAATGGCCGGAGTTTGGCGCAAATGGAGTGGCAACGAGAGCGTTTTCGCGTGCACATCCGAGTCGCTCAGCAGGCCCAACTGCCTCTCATCATTCACACCCGCGACGCGTCAGAAGACACCTTGAGAATATTGAGAGAAGAGGGCGAGGACTCGCGTGCAGGGTCCGTGGGTGGGGTGTTTCACTGTTTTACCGAAAACTGGGACGTTGCACAAGCGGCCCTGGAGCTGGGGTTTTACATCTCCTTTTCAGGCATCGTCACCTTCAAGAATGCGCTTGAGATCAAAGAGGTTGCCAAAAATGTGCCCCTTGAGCGCATGCTCATCGAAACCGACAGCCCCTACTTGGCGCCCGCGCCTCACCGCGGCAAGACCAACAACCCCAGTTTTGTGCCCTTCGTGGCTCAAGAAGTGGCCAAACTCAAAGGGATCTCGGTGGAAGAAGTCGCCCGAGTCACGAGTTTGAACTTTGAGACCTTGTTCAAAAAAACAACTCCATTTAATCATTGATTATTCTTTATATTTCAACAACTTAATTAATTTAATTAAAGTAATTTATAGAATGTTTTTCACCTCTAAACTCGTCCACTGGCTTGAAATGATGACCCGAATCGGTCAAGGCTTGATGGCCAGATGGCCTAAGCACTGGTGTGCGTATGGCTTGAGCTGGGTGTTGTGCCTACCGCTGTCTGGCCATGCGGGGGCCTACGCAGACTTTATCAACGCGGTGAAAAGCAATGACACCCAAGTGGTTCAATCGCTGTTGGTCAGGGGCGTGGATCCCAATACGCCCGATGAAGCCGCCAATCCAGCCCTCTTTTTAGCGATTCAAAACAAGGCCTGGAATGTGGT